>NZ_JBGCBZ010000033.1:0-73513 GCF_041262585.1 Planotetraspora sp. GP83
TCTTCTGGCTTGGTCGCAAGATGATCTATCAGAGTCCCGTTGCTTCGTCATCAGGGCTTGACGGACAGCCGATCAGTCAAATGCAACGGCGTTGAGCTGGACGGCTCTTGATGATCTTCAATTGACAACCTAGGGTTGTCGGCATGGACCAATCAGACTTACTGGAGCGGGCTCGCCGCCGATCCTCCGACCCCACGGACCCGCTGGAGATCCTGACCGCCGCGATCGCGCTGAGCACGGAGCTGAGCAGCGAGGCCGACATCCTCCTCGACCAGGCGGTGCGGGACGCCCGCGAGGCCGGCGCCTCCTGGAATGTCATCGGTGAGCGGTTCGGGTTCTCCAAGCAGGCGGCCCGCAAGCGCTTCACGCCGCCGTTCGCGGGCCGCCACCTGGCCAACCGGCGCAAGAAGCGCGACGCGTCCTGCTCCTTCTGCCGCACACCGCCCGGCCCCCGGGTCCACATGGTCCACGGCGAGGGCGGGCGCATCTGCGACAAGTGCGTGGCGCTGGCGGGCGAGATCGTCGCCGACCTCGCCAAGCGCCGCTGATCAGGTCACGGTCAGCCGCCGCTGGTACTGCTCGTCTCGCCAGAGCTCCTTGCCGAGCACCTCGGCGAGGGTCGTCGCGGCGTCGTGCACGTCGACGTAGCGCAGGTAGAGCGGGGCGAAGCCGAACCTCATGAGCCCGGGCTCCCGGTAGTCGCCCACGACGCCCCGGTCGATGAGCGCCCGGATCACCGGGTAGCCGTCGGCGTGGCGGTAACTGACCTGACTGCCGCGCCGCTCGGGGTCGCGCGGGCTGACGAGAGCCAGATCCGGGTGAAGCTGGTCGATGAGCTCGACGAACAGCGAGGTCAGTGCCACGCTCTTGGCCCTGACCTCGCGCATGTCGACCTGCTCCCAGATGTCGAGCGAGGCGTTTAGCGCGCTGTAGGCCAGCACGGGCGGGCTTCCCGTGGCGAACCGCCGCACGCCGCCAGCGGGCCGGTAGTGCGGCTCGAAGCCGAACGGCGCGGCGTGCCCGTGCCATCCTGAGATGACGTTGCGGGCGGCCTCCTGATGACGGGGGGCCACGTAGATGTAGGCGGGTGCGCCCGGCCCTCCGTTGAGGTACTTGTAGGTGCAGCCGACCGCGAAGTCCGCCGCGCCGACCTTCACGGGGACGGCCCCGGCGCTGTGACACAGGTCCCAGATCATGAGCGCGCCCGCGGCGTGGACCTGGGCGGTCACGGCGTCGACGTCGCGCATCGCGCCCGTGCGGTAGTCCACGTGGGAGAGCAGGACGACGGCGACGTCGTTCCCGAGCACCCCGTCAAGAGAGTCGCCGGAGCCGATGTCCCTGATCTCGTACGAGCCGAGCGCGCGGGCGGCGCCCTCGACCACATAGCGGTCGGTCGGGAAGTTGTCCAGGTCGGAGACGATCACCCGGCGGTCCGGGCGCAGCGGCAGGGCGGCGGCGACGGCCTTGAAGATGTTCACCGAGGTGGACTCCCCGGCGAGCACCTCCCCCGGACCCGCGCCGATCAGGGGCGCGATCCGATCGCCCGTGCTCTCCGGCAGGTCCCACCAGCCCGCCGTGTTCCAGCTCTCGCCCAGGTGCAGGCCCCACTCGGTCTCGACGGTGTGCGCCACCCGCTCCGCCGTCCGCCGGGGCAGCGCCCCCAGCGAGTTGCCCAGAAGGTAGACGACCCCGGGGGGAAGCGAGAACTCGTCGCGCAGCTCCCGCAGAGGGTCCCGGACGTCGAGGTCATGGCAGTCGGCACGGGTGATGGCCACGTGGTCACTCCTTCAGGTTTGTCCGCATTATCCCCTTAACTGCTGACATCTAGGCCATCGCACCATGGCTCTCATGAGGCAGCCCCCGCACTTGCCGGATCGCCAGGTTCCTGTCACCTCCCGTCCGGCTGGCAGAATCCAGCCCGAACGCTCCGCGGGCGAAGAGCGCCAAGAGACGCGAAGGGCACAATCATGTGGCTTGCCTGGCACATGTGGCGACATATCATCATCGGCGGCCTGCTCGCGGTGCCCGTCGCGCTGGCCGCCGCCCACCTGCTCGCCCGCCGCCGGGCGGCCAGAGGCCACCCCCACCCGTTCCGTACGGCTTACGCCGACGTGTTCATGGTCGTGGGCACGGCTCCGTGGATCTGGATGATCCTCACCCCGGGAAGCGGCTCGGACGGGGTCAATCTCGTGCCCTTCCGTGACCTCCTGGCGGTCCTCCAGGCGTCTCCCGCGTCGGCGATCGTGCAGGTCGGAGGCAACCTGCTGGTCTTCGCCGCCGTAGGGGCGCTGCTCCCGATCCGGTCGGCCCGGTTCGCCGGGCTCGGCATGATCGCCCTCGTCGCCGCCACGGGGTCCCTTACCGTCGAGTTACTTCAGTACGTCCTGCGGCTTCACCGGTTCTCGTCCGTCGATGACGTGCTGCTCAACACGGCGGGCGCCGTACTCGCAGCGTCAATGACTCAGCGTTGGCGGGCCGGTCGAATACCGGATGGGACCGTTCCACGGTAGCGGTCCGCGAAAACTCGCGTAGATCGCCACACAGGCACGATCCGCTCAAAATAAGCACGGGACCAACCTGCGACTCTGTGCGATCGTGGACAAGACGGGGCAAGTTCTCTGTAGACGCCAATCCCCCGTTGGTGACAGAGGGTGATCAAACGTGACGGAATCCTCCCCGGTGCATCACGAGCCCCCGATCTATCGCCGCATCGCCGATCGGCTGCGCGATCAGATCCTGTCCGGCTCATTGAGTGATGGGGATCGGCTACCGGGCGAGAACGCACTAATGGCCGAGCACGGCATCGCACGGGCGACGGCAAGACAGGCACTGGCCGTGCTCATCAACGAGGGCCTGGCCGTACCACGGAGAGGGTCGGGCGTCTACGTCCGGCTGTTCCGCCCGATCCGGCGACACGGGTCGCGGCGGCTTTCACGGGAGCAATGGGGACAGGGCCGGGCGATCTGGGACTCCGACACCCGAGGCCGCTCGTACACCGTGGACGAGGTCCACATCGAGCGGGAGCCCGCGACCGAGCAGGTGGCGCGGCTCCTGGACACCGACGACGTCTGGGTCCGCCGCCGCCGTTACCTGGTCGACGGGCGGCCGGTCCAGCTCGCCGCCTCCCACTTTCCGGCCGGTCTGGTCGAGGGGACGGCGGTGACCCTGCCGGACACCGGCCCGGGCGGGGTCTACGCCCGGCTCGGCGACCTCGGCTACTCCCCGGCGCACTTCACGGAGGAGGTCCGGGCGCGGATGCCGCAACCGCGGGAGGCCGAGTTGCTCGGGCTGCCCGCGGGCACTCCGGTCATCATCATCAGCCGCATCGCGTACGCCGCGGGTGGCGTGCCGGTGGAGCTCAACGAGATGACCCTCGACGCGGCGTCCTATGTACTCCAGTACGACTTCGACGCATAGGTCAAGGGGGCAACGTTGACCTGTCCCCCCCGATCATTGATTTCTCTAGAGATGTCCCGCACCTTGAGGGTGAGACGTCAAGAACAACCGGGCACACGGCGAGGGAAAGGGGTGAACGGATGTCCTTTGACCAGCACCTCGCCGAGATCGCCCGGGAGTTCCCGGAATGGACGATTTGGCGGAGTGACGCGGGCCGGTGGTGGGCCACCCGGCATCACCCGCTCACCTCGGCCCAGCGGGAGGCCGGATGCGCGATGACCATCGACGCGGACGACCCCGACGGGCTACGCGACCAACTGCGTGAACAAGAGGAATGTGCCACGACCGCCGATCCGTGAGCGCGGAAGCCCCCGACCCTATCGGGGGCGGGGGCTTCCGCTCCAGATCCCCCGTGGGGGCGTCGCCACTGGTGCCAATCAAACGGCGTCCTCACGGGTTCCAATCCGCGTCACTTGTGGGCGAGCGGCTCCTGGTCATGGTCGCCGGCCGGCTGCCGGACCCTGCCGAGGTTGACGTCCGTGTCCTCCGGGCCCTCGATCCGGGCCTGGCCGGAGACCGGAGAGACGGCCGGAGCCGGCAGCGCGGCCGGGCCCTCGTGGTGCTCCACGTCGTCCACGATCACCCGGATCTCCTCGTCGTCCTCATCCTCGTCGTGGGCCTGCTCCACGGCGGGCTGGGCGACGACACGCTCGTGCGCCGCGGCCTGCGACTGCTGACCATCCGGCTGGCCCTGTGCCGGAGCCTGAGGGGTCTGCGGCGCGGGCGGCAGCACGGCGGCTTCGTCGATCAGCGCACCCGCCGCGGCCTCGCGATGGAGCAGGTCGCCCAGGACCGACCCGATCTCGTTGAGGCGGCGCATCACCTCGGTGTGCGTGTCGGTGAGGTAGGAGACGCGGCGGCCGGTGTGCTCGTCCAGCGCCGTGACCCGCTGCTGCGCGGCTGTCAGCGTGGCCTCCGACTCCGCACGCGCCTCGCTCACCAGCCTCTCCGCCTCGAGCCTGGCGGCGGTCAGCTGCCGGTCCGCCTCCGCGCGCGCGTCGCGCAGGGTGTCCTCAGCCTCGGCGCGGGCCGTCCCCAGGGTCTCCTCCGCGTCCGAACCCGCCTGCGAGAGCAGCCGCTCGGCGGCGGAGGTGGCGTCGGCGACCCTGCGCTCGGCCTCCTCCTGCGCGGCGGTCCTGATCGAGTCGGCCTGCTCACGCGCCGACGCCACCAGCCGCTCGGCCTCGGCCGCCGTGCTGTCACGCAGGCGGGCGGCCTCCGACTCGGACGCCTCCTTGTTGGCCGCCGCCTCCTCATGGGCCAGCTTCAGGATCTGGCTCAGCCGCTCGCCCAGCTCGTCGGGGTTCTGCGGGGACTCCGTCAGCTTCCGGCGCGCGTCGGCGAGCTCGACGCGGCTCTGCTCGGCCTGGTCGATGGTGCGCGCGAGCCGCTCCTCCAGATCCCGGATCTGGTTACGGGTCCGGATCATGTAGTCGTGAACCTGGCGGCGGCTGTATCCGCGCATGACGACCTCGAAGGAGTCGTCACTCATGAGTTCGGGGAAGTTCTCGGTCTGGTTCGTCATGAGAGGCCCTGGGGGTTTGAAGTTAGAGACGGTACGCACGTCAGGACACGACTTTCCTGCTATCCGCCGGACATCGCAACCCGAACGCCACAGCTCCTGGGGAAAAATGCAGGATACCGGCCACGAGCGCCGGTGACCCCCGTGGGATCATGGCGGCATGCCGTACATCGCCCGTCTTGACGACGACGCCACGCCGATCATCCACCCGGAGGCCTGGGTGGCTCCCGGAGCGGTGATCGTCGGCAGGGTGCGCCTCGGCCGCGCCTCGAACGTCTGGTACGGCTCGGTCCTGCGCGGCGAGGACGAGCGGATCGAGGTCGGCGCGGAGTGCAACATCCAGGACCTGTGCTGCCTGCACGCCGACCCCGGGGAGCCGGCGATCCTGGAGGACCGGGTGAGCCTCGGTCACCGGGCGATGGTCCACGGCGCCCATATCGAAGAGGGCGCGCTCGTCGGCATCGGGGCGATCGTGCTCGGCGGCGCGGTGGTGGGCGCGGGGTCGCTGATCGCGGCCGGCGCGGTCGTGACGCCGGGCAAGAAGGTGCCCGCGGGCGTGCTGGTGGCGGGGGTGCCGGGGAAGGTCGTCCGTGAACTCACCGACGACGACCGGGCCTCCTTCGCAAATACTCCGGCAAGCTACCTCGCCAAGGCCCGCCGCCACTCAGCGGCGACGGAAGTGTCCCGCTGAACGTGCCCGCCAGCACGCGGTGATCGGACAGCTCCGGGCTGGTTCTGATCACCTCCGCGTGCAGGGGCCGGAAGACGTCCTCGGTCGCGAAGACGTAGTCGATCTTGCGGCCTCCCCTGGTCGTGGGGTCGCCGCCTCGTCGCGCTGTCCCGTCCGTCCCGGTGTCCACCTCGGCGTAGTTCCCCGTGCCGAGGCCGAGGCCGTACATCGGGGTGAGCTCGGGGTCCTGCGGTTTGCGGTTGAAGTCGCCGCCGAGGATGACCGGGCTGCCGTCCGCGTAGGGGGCGACGAGACGGGCGACCTGCCGGGGCGACTCGCTGTCCGAGATGTGGGTGACACAGCTCACCGAACGGCGCGGCCCGACCATTCCGCGCGCGCAGAGCAGGCCGCGCGGGTGGACCCGGGAGCCGGGGCCGGGCTTGAGGTCCACGGAGAGCCGCCGCCGGAGCGGCGGCCCGAGGAGCGGCCCCTTGAGCGCGAGGGCCAGGCCGAAGGTCTTGCCGTCCGGCGGCGTCGTCCTCTTCGTCAGCGCCCCCCACAGCCGGCGGCACCGATCCCGCCCGTCCGGAGCGGGCGCTTCGTCGAGGCCGAACCACACCATCCGGTAGTCGGGGAGCTTCCGTTTCAGCAGGTCGACCTGGGCGTAGCACATCTCCGTGAAGGAGGCCACGTCCACGTTCCTGCTCCGGATGAGCGCGGACACCTCGCCGGCCCAGGCACGCCTCCGCTTC
The DNA here is from genome assembly GCF_041262585.1 of Planotetraspora sp. GP83. NCBI lineage: Bacteria > Bacillati > Actinomycetota > Actinomycetes > Streptosporangiales > Streptosporangiaceae > Planotetraspora > Planotetraspora sp. GP83. The sequence continues at coordinate 6,401 of NZ_JBGCBZ010000033.1, forward strand.
GGGGTCAGGTCGGCGGCGCAGGTGTTGTCCCTGTTGTTGGCGGCGCAAACGTTGTAGGTAAGCACGTTGACCAGATAGTCACCTGGGCCCTGATCGTACGGCGCGGCCGCGGCGATCCCCGTCGCGACCGCGATCGTCGCGGCCACAAATCCCCCCATAGCGGGAGACGGTAACCGAGCGACGATCAACCCACCCAGGCACCAGTGGTGAAATTTCCTACATTGATTGCCATAACGGGCGCGGCGATCGCCAAGTAGGCCATGAAGACCCACGGCCTGCGGGCCCCCGTGACGCCGACGGCCAGGTAGAGCGGCCACCACAGCAGCGAGGCCCGACCCACCGACATGTAGAACGACGACATCGCGAGCAGGGCCACCGCCTGCGGCGCGAGGTAGGCCACGTTGCCCCATCGCCGCCGGGCGAGCTCCAGGAGGATGAGCGCGACCAGCACGGCCCCCGCGATCATCTCCTCGCGGTAGGACGTCTGCAGGACGTTCTCCTCCAGCGAGCGGTTCCACGTGTTGAGGAACGCCTCCTTCGGCGACACCGCGTAGCGGCCCCAGTACTCCGCCTCCGCGTGCTTCCAGGCCAGCCAGTCGCCCGTACGGGAATAGAGGTAGGCCATGTAGGCGAGCACCGGAACCGCCGGCAGCGCCAGCCAGGGCGCCTTCCGCCACCCCGTCGCGCGCAGGCCGTTCTCCGCGACCAGGAACTGCACGGCCAGGCCGGCGGCGAGGAAGAGACCGGAGATGCGGACGGAGGACGCGAGGGCGGCGCAGACGGCGGCCGCCTCCCAGCGCCCCCGCCGGGCGAGCAGCCACGCGGGGATCGCCAGCGCGAGGAACAGCGCCTCCGAGTAGCCGGCCAGCATGAAGACGGCGAACGGGCTGAGGAAGAACGCCAGGACCGTCCAGGTGCCCGTGCCCTCCCGGAACGAATCGCTCAGCCGCGACAGCGCCACCGCGACGACCGCGCTCGCGACGAGCGAGACGAGCACGATGGCGAGGCTCCAGTCCGTGATGAACACGTGCAGATAGCGCAGGAGCAGCGGCATGCCGGGGAAGAACGCCGTCAGCTTCGGGGCGTCCGGCATGCCCGAGGGGCCGTCGTAGCCGAACTGGGCGATGGCGATGAAGTTGTCGGAGTCCCACGGCGTGAGCCGGTCGAGGAACGGGGCCTCGGTCCGGCCCGGCGCCGCGAGCACCATGTAGATGTAGGTGGCGACGTGCCAGAAGAACCAGATGAGCAACGCCGTGCGGTCGGCCTTCGAGCCGAGCCACCGTCCGAGCCACCGTCCGGGCCACCGTCGGGGCCACCGTCCTCGTATCGCGGCGTCGGGGTTCGGGGCCGTGCGCGGCGGGTCCGCCTGCGGGGTGGCCACAGCCTGCTCGATCTCGGTCACGACAATCTATGGAATACGTCAAGAGCAGTCCATGCCAAGAGCATTTGCGGAGATATGCGGGCACTTCGGAGAAGCATCCGCATATGCACAGCTCATGCGCTTATGGCCGGAAAAGATTCTCCTGGGCGGGGCCGGACCTCCGTCCGTCCGTCGCCTATCGGTGTCCGCAACTACCATGGCCGCGTGCGATGGGACGTGCAGTGGGACGGGTTCACGGCGATGGAGCAGGACGTGCGTTCCCTCGTCGCCGACCCCCGCTGGACCACGCTTCCTCCCCTCGCCCGAGCCCAGGCGATCGCCCAGCGGGCGCTGGTGACCCCCGACGGCTCCCGGTGGCTGTTCGGCGCGCACGCGAGGTGGTATCGCCTGGATCGGGTCGACGGCCGCTGGCACCTGTCCGCGCCGCCCCTGCATCCGGCCGTCCGGTCGGGCGCCCGGCCGCTGGCGCCGCCCTCTGGCGTCCCCCACCTGCTGATCCCCTCCGGGGCCGACTTCGCCTTCGACCGCGGCTCCACGCAGGCGTTCGTCGGGCCGGACGTGCCGCGTGAGGTCACCGAGCGGGTGAGGGCGGTGCTCATGGCCCACCGCGGCCTGCGCCGCGCGGAGTTCCCGCTGGGCGAGAGCGGCTTCCAGGAGGTCTTCGCCCGCGACGTGGCCAGCACGGTGGCCGCCGTGTGGGGCACGATCATGTGGTGCGCCTACGCGCCGGCCTTCGACGGCAACGAGGTGCTGCTGTCGATGTTCGGGGAGTTCCTCGCCCGGCCGCTGCCGGGGGACGACTGGGTGCGCTGGCTGCCGGCGGTGTCGCTCGACGCGCTCGCCGCCCTCTACGCCGAGCGGATGCGCTCCGGCGCGGAGGAGGCCGGGCTTCGCCTCGCCGCGCTGATGGCCGAGACCGCCACCGTGCTCCGGGCGGACGCCCGCTTCCGGCCGCGCGCCGACGCGTTGCTCGCGATGACCGAGCCGCTGCTGGCCCAGCCCTGGCTGGACCACCACGCCCTCCCCGGCGGTGCCGTACGGCAGGCGTGGCTGGCGCGGTGCCCGCCGCACCTCGCGGGGGCGACCCTGGCGGAGACCTCCCCCGGGGAGCACTTCCGCCACAGCCTCTACGACCTGGTCGAGGCGCTGGGCTACACGGCGGCCCGGGGGCTCGACCCGCGGTCGGCCGCCGCCTCGCTGCTGGCCGCCGACGTGGCGGGCCTGCTCTCCGGATCCCCCTCGATGTCGCCCTCGACCGCCGAGGTGGTGACGCAGCTCTACCCGTGGATGGACGACGAGTTGCGGCACGGGTTATACGTCTCCCTCGCCGACCCTTCGCATCCTCTGCGCGGATGCTGGCCGTCCGACGGGGCGCTTCCCCCGGTGCTCGTGCCGCCCGATCGCGGCACGGCCGCCGCCCTACTGGGATCGGCGTACGCCACCGGCCTCGCGTGGTGCCGCCTCACCGGCACGGCGCCGGCGCCCCGGGGCTTCGCCGTCTCCTCGGCGGTCGTCCAGTGCCTCATCCACCAGCGCGACGACCCACTCCCCGAGCCCGGCACCTGGAGCTTCCCCCATGACCCCGACGGAACAGGCTGGCTCTTCGACAACGCCCAGCGCTGAAACGGCCGGTGGTGGGTTGAAAGCGGTTTGTAAGGAATGACCACCACCTGAGTCACATGGACCTCAGGGGTGGCGTAGTGTCACCCGAAACGGAATATGGGGATATTTCACCCTTACTCTCGCTTTAGCAATCCGTTCCCTCCCCTATCTCGCTTTTCACCGAATCGTGATCTCGGTATCCGGGAAATGGTCAGGGAGGGACGAGGGGCGCGTGGCGGAATGGTCCCGATGGGCCATGTCGCCGAAACGTACTCCGACGTAACCTCGTCATGGGTGTGGGCTGCGGAAGGAAGGACAGCGCGGTGGGGCACGACGACCTGGACTCTCGGGTCCACGACCGTGTCGCGTTGGACGAGATCGCGCTCTACGCCGAGGTACTGGAGGCCGTCAACTTCACCGATGACCGCCTGACCTTGGAGGAGCTCGACAACGCGCTCGGATTGCGCACTTCGGCAAGCCGCTGAAGGCGATCGCAGCGGAAACCGATCCCGGACTCCGCATGGGGTCCGGGACGGTTTCTCTGGACTAGTCCAAACAACCCAGTCGCGACAAAAGCCTCAAGACCGGACAAGTCTGGCAATTGCGGCGGCCGCTTCCTTGACCTTCGCGTCCGCCTCCGGGCCGCCGCTGCTGACGGCGTCGGCCACGCAGTGCCCGACGTGGTCCTCCAGCAGACCGAGCGCGACCGCCTGAAGGGCGCGGGTGACCGCGGAGACCTGGGTGAGGACGTCGATGCAGTACGCGTCCTCCTCGACCATCCGCTGCAGACCGCGGATCTGGCCCTCAATTCGCCGCAGGCGTCGGAGGTATGCCTGCTTGTCCCCGCTGTACCCATACATGCCGCCCACGGTATCGAGGATCGCGGGTTACTCGCGGGAGCGAAGTCCGTACATCAGGTCCTGCCAGCGGCCGGCGACGGCGGGAGCCGTACGCGCGGAGGCGGATTCGAGCGCGCCCGCGGCGAGGGACATGCGGCGGCGCTCGTCGTCGACGAGCGCGAGCAGCGCCGCCGCGTACGACTCGATCTCCCCCTGGCCCTCCGGGACCAGCACGCTGTCCTTCCCCGGCCGGAGGAACTCGGCCGGGCCGCGCGGCCCGTCGAACGCGACGATGGGGACACCGCAGCTCAGCGCCTCGATCACGGTCATGCCGAGCACCTCGTGCCGCGACGGCACCGCGACGATCGACGCCTTGGCGAACTCGCCGGCCAGGTCCGGCGTGGTGCCCATGAAGTAGACGTGGTTGTGCAGGTCGAGATCACGGACCAGGCCCCGCAACCGCTTCTCTTCGGGGCCGGCACCGTAGAGGCGAAGCCGCCAGTCCGGGCGCTTGTCCGCGACGACGGCGAACGCGCAGATCAGCCGGTCGTATGCCTTGACCTGCACGAGCCGGCCGCCCGCGCTGACAATGCGGTTGTCCATGCGGGAGCGCGGCCAGGGCCCCGCCGGAAGCGCGTCGGGGATGGCGTGGACGGACAGGTCGTCGTCGAGCAGCCGGGCCCACTCGTCCCTGCCGCTCTCGCTGCTCGTCACCACCGCGTCGAGGCGGGGGTAGAACCGCCGGATCGGTCCAACCACGGGCGGGCGGCTCCACTCCCGCGCGATGCGGACGACCTCGCGCGGGGCGTATCGGGCGGACTGGACGCTCAGGCCCGGCCTCGTGGTGACCAGCACGTCCGAGCGCAGCCCGCGGAGCATGCGCCACAACGCCACCTCGGTCCGCACCTGGCCGCGCGGCAGCAGGCGAACGGCGCCGGGGGCGACGTCCACCAGCCAGCGCATGGCGACCCGCCGATCGACGGGGAAGAAGGGCGTCTCCCTGGTCCGCTTGACGCTGACGACCTCCACCTCGTGCCGCGCGGCGAGCTCGGCGGCCAGGTTGAGGGTGGCCCGCACGTCGCCGCGCATGCCGTACGCCGAGGGAACCAGGAAGGTGATCCTCACACGCCCACCTCGAGCCGTAACTCGTCGTCGGATGTGAAGCTGGGCCTGATCGGCACGCCGTCCACGAGCGCCCTGGGGTAGTGGACGCGGCGGCGCTTGCCCTCGACGTCGTCGATCCGAGCGCCGAGGGGCAGCCGCCGGTCGACGCCGTCCACCTCGAGGGACGGCTCCCAGACGCCCTGGGCCTCGGGCGTGGCGGCCAGCACGTCGCACAGCGACAGCGCTGCGTGGAACCGGACGCCCTGGACGGTCGCGGCGACCGTCACGGTCGCGGCCGGATCGCTGTGCCGGAGCGCCAGCCGGGCCTCGCGGTGCTGGTCGTCGTCGTCGAGCCCGGTGTAGGCCAGCAGGCCGGTGACCTCGAACCGGCCCTCGCGGAACCAGACCGCCCGCACGTCGGCGACCGGCTCCGCCTCATCGATCTTGATGGCGAGGAAGCCGTTCCTGGTGCGGTACGCCCGGTAGGCCATCGTCCGGCGGCACAGCGCGTACGCGTCGAGCCGGTCGAGCGAGAAGCCGGGGTCCACGCTGCGGATCCGGGTGCGCGGGCCCTGCTGCTGGAGGTAGGCGTCCCAGCGGCCCGGCGTGAGCGACAGGGACGCGAGTGAGACCGCGACGGTGGCGTCCCTCGTGCGCCTGCCCGGGGCGCCGAGCGTCACCTGCCGCTCCGCGCCGGTGGCCCGGTGCCGGAGGACGAGCCGCGTGCCGTCCGTCAGCGGTTCCTCGATCGCGAGGCGAAGGGAGAGGACATCGGCCAGTGTGACCTCAGCGTCCGTGACAATCACGCCCACCGTCCAGCCCCCTCCCCGTCGATTGAGCCAACGTTGAGGTTACCGTGATTTTCCTGTTATGTGGAGAAAGGCTTTAACGCTTGTGGCCGGGAAGACATGTTTTCTGTCGTCTTGACCGATTCATTCGACAAATAGTCCGGGCCACTGCAAGAAGGTCGGTCACGCCCCCTTGATCGACTTGATCAGCAGCTGGGCCACGTCGACGACCTCAAGGCTCTCCTTGGCCTCGCCCGTGTTCTTCTTCTCGTTGATGGCGTCGCCGAGCATGACGAGGCAGAACGGGCAGGCGGTGGAGACGGTGTCGGGATCGGTGGTCAACGCCTCGTCCACCCGCTCGGTGTTGATGCGCTTGCCGATCCGCTCCTCCATCCACATCCGCGCGCCGCCCGCGCCGCAGCAGAAGCCGCGGTCCTTGCACCGGTGCATCTCCTGCGTCTGGACGCCGGGCACCTTCGCCATGATGTCGCGCGGCTGAGCGTAGACCTTGTTGTGGCGGCCGAGGAAGCACGGGTCGTGGTAGGTGATCTTCTCCTCGATCGGCGTGATCGGGGTGAGCCGGCCCTCCTCGACCAGGTGCGACAGCAACTGGGTGTGGTGGACGACCTCGTAGTGCCCGCCGAGCTGCGGATACTCGTTGGCCAGGGTGTTGAAGCAGTGCGGGCAGGTGGCCACGATCTTCTTGACCCCGGCCTCGTTCAGCGTCTCGATGTTCTGCTGGGCGAGCATGTTGAACAGGAACTCCATGCCCAGGCGGCGGGCCGGGTCACCCGTGCACGCCTCCATCGGGCCGAGCACGCCGAACTTGACGCCGGCGATGTGCAGCAGCTCCGCGACGGCCTTGGTGGTCTTCTTGGCGCGGTCCTCCAGGGCTCCGGCGCAGCCGACCCAGAAGAGGTACTCGACATCCTCGGGCATCTTCTCGTCGATGATCGGGACCTCGAAGTCGAGCTCCTCGATCCACTCGGCCCGCTTCATCTCGGACATGCCCCACGGGTTGCCCTTGTTCTCGAGGTTCTTGAGCATGACGCCCGCCTCGGACGGGAACGAGGACTCGATCATCACCTGGTAGCGGCGCATGTCGAGGATGTGGTCGATGTGCTCGATGTCCACCGGGCACTGCTCGACGCAGGCGCCGCAGTTGGTGCACGACCACAGCACGTCGGGGTGGATGACGCCGTCCTCGCCGACCAGCGGCTTCTCCAGCAGCGCCAGCACGTCCTCGTGGAAGCCGGCCTTCTCCTCCTCGCTCGCCAGCAGGTACGGCGCGACCTTGAAGGCGTGGTCGCGCTGGTCGAGGATGAGCATCTTCGGCGACAGCGGCTTGTCGGTGTTCCACGCCGGGCACTGCGACTGGCACCGGCCGCACTCGGTGCAGGTGTAGAAGTCGAGGAAGCCCTTCCAGGTGGTGTCCGCGATCTTGCCGCGGCCGAAGACGTCGACCTCCGGGTCGGCCTCCTCGAAGTCCAGCACCTTGCCGCCGCTGCGCATCTCCTGCGCCGGGCCGAGGCCGTCCGGACGGCGGGAGAACAGCACGTTCATCGGCGCGGTGAAGATGTGCAGGTGCTTGGAGTTCACCACGATGACCAGGAACACCAGCATGACGCCGATGTGCAGGAGCAGGCCGACGCCTTCGAGGGCCTCGCTGGCCGGGAGGATCCTGGCCACCAGGTCCGAGGCGAAGGCGCCGGACTTGTACGGGAAGTTCCCCGTGTTGACCGCCGCGCCGCGGAACAGGAACATCGTCCAGATCACATTGAAGATCATGAAGAGGATGACCCAGGCGCCGCCGAGGTGGGAGCCGGAGAACCGGGACCCGCGGCCCAGCTTCTTCGGCGAGTTCTTGATCCGGATGGCGGCGAACGCGATCAGGCCGATCAGCGCCGCGACCGCGATGAAGTCCTGCAGGAAGCCCAGGATCGGCCAGGTGCCGATGAGCGGGATGTGGAAGTCGGGCTTACCCGTGATCGCGCCCTGAATCAGCGCGCCGTACGCCTCCAGGTAGACGGTGGCCAGGATGAAGAACGCCCACATGACGAAGAAGTGCGCGGTGCCCGAGGGCGTCCACTTGAGCAGCTTCTTCTGGCCGAAGACCTCGACGAGCTGGGCCTTGATCTCGGCGCCCACGTTCGCCCTGGCGTATTCCAGGCGCTCGGGGGCGGGCTGGCCGCTGGTGGCGAGCTTGTAGAGGAACAGCACCCGACGGGCGGCCAACGCGACCGCGACCACGGTCATGACCAGTCCGATTATCGCTACCCAGAGCACGGGGGCCTCCCATATCCAACGTCGGCTGCCAGCGTATGACCGCGGTCATCCACAGTGACGACTGGGGCACACCCCGGATCCTACCTGCGGGTAACTTGTGCCCCGTCACCGGGGATGGCGATCACTCGCAGCCCGCCAGGCCATCTCGCGATCTCATGCCGGGCTTCCGAGACTGCTGATGCTAGAACAAAGCTCTGCGTCGGATAAAGGCGGCTATTCCTCGAGATAGCGCTGGATCGTGGGCGAAAGGATCTCGACCAGCTCCTCGATGTCCGCCGAGGCGAGCGGCTCCAGCTTGAGGATGTACCTCATCATGACCACGCCGTACATCTGGGAGAAGGCGACCTCCATCCGGATGGGCGGGATCTGGAGCGCCTCGGCGACCCGCCCGAGCACCGCCCTGGTGAGGAACTCGCGGATCATGGCGACGGCCTGCTCGTTCACCATCGCGGTCCGCATCAGCGCCACGACCGGCTCTCGCGCCTCGGGCTCGGCGGTCAACGTCAGGAGGAAGCGCACCAGCCGCTCGCCGATCTCTTCGCGCGGCCCGGCGAGGATCGTGGGGATCACCGTGCCGGGGTCCACCGGCAGCTGCATGGCCGCGATGAACATCCCGTCCTTCGTGTCGAAGTAATGGTGGACGAGGGCCGGATCGACCCCCGCCTCACGCGCGATGCCGCGGATCGTCGCCCTGTCGAAGCCCTTCTCCGCGAAGACCTTCCGCGCCGCGGCGAGGATCTCGCCACGGGTGTCGGCCGTCCCCGGCCTGCGTCCCGGCCGGCGCCGCTGCCTCACCGCCTTGCCGTCTTCGGCGACTGCGGGAGACTCCGCGGTCCGGCCGTCGGCGCCCACGCCCCGCGTCACGCGTCCCCTTCGCCTTTGCGCCCTACCGCCAGGTAGACCCGCATGGGGACGGTCAGCCTGCCGTCGGCGAAGACCTTGCGGAGCTCGGTGCGCTCCCGCGTGACCAGTTCCTCCACCGACTCGGGGTCGAGCGCGGCCACGTAGGAGTAGGAGCGCAGGTCCGTCAGGAAGTCGTCGAGGCGCACGCCCCGCGTCCAGTGGATCCACGTCTCCTCGACGTGGAGCCCGGCGTCGCCCATCGCCCCCGCGATCGGGGGCATGCTCCAGCCGGGCAGCGCCGGGCCGATGTAGCCGGCGCACGACTCGGCCAGGCGCACCTGGTAGGCCGCCAGCCAGTCGGCCTTGCCCGCGTCCACCGAGTTCCACCAGCCGGCCACCGCCCCTCCGGGCCTGGTCACCCGTACGGCTTCCGCGATCGACAGGGCCGGGTCGAGCCAGTGCCACGCCTGGGCGTAGGTCACCAGGTCGGCCACGCCGTCGCGGAACGGCAGCCTGTTGCCGTCGGCCAGCATCGCCTGGCATGCCGTACGAGCCCGGAGGAGGGAGAGCATGCGGCCGCCGCGGTCGAGGGCGACGGCCCGGGCGCCCCGGTCGAGGAGTCCGCGGGTCGAGATGCCGGTCCCCGCGCCGACGTCGAGCACCCGGGCGCCGTCGAGCCGGATGCCGGACAGCTCCTCCAGGGCGAGGTAAAGCGCCTCCGGATACTCCGGCCTGGCCGCGTCGTAGGCCTCGGCCACCCGATCGAAGACGTGATGGCTGAGCTCCGGCAGCTTGTTCATGGCGGGGTTCACGGCGGGGTGCATGGCGCGGTCAGGTGGCCGTCGTGGAGGCGGCGAAGTTCAACCGGGCGAAGGCGAGCGCCTCGGCCAGGTCGTCGATCCGCTCGGTGCGACTGGTGGCCTTCCGCGTGTTGATCTCCAGCACGATCAGCCCGCGATATCCGGCGCCCGCGAGGCGCTCCAGGATCTGCGCGCAGGGCTGGGTGCCCCGGCCGGGGACCAGATGCTCGTCCTTGTTCGTGGTGCCGACGCCGTCGGCCAGATGCAGGTGGGAGAGCCTGTCACCCAGCTTGGTGGCCATCTCCATCGCGTCGGAACCGGAGACGGCCGTGTGCGACAGGTCCAGCGTCACGTCCGGGAAGTCGTAGTCCATGGGGTTCCAGTCCGGCGCGTACGGCACGACCTCGTTGCCCCTGGCGCGGAGGGGGAACATGTTCTCCACGGCGAACACCACGTCGGTCTCCTCGCGCATCCGGGCGAGACCGGCCTCGAAGTCCCTGGCGTAGTCGCGCTGCCAGCGGAACGGCGGGTGGACCACCACGGTCTGCGCGCCCAGCCGCTGCGCGGCGTCCCGCGCCCGCTGCAGCTTGACCCACGGGTCGCGCCCCCAGACCCGCTGGGTCACCAGCAGGCATGGCGCGTGCACGGCCAGCACCGGCATCTCGTAGTGGTCGCTCAGCCGCTGGAGGACCTCCACGTCCTGGCTGACCGGGTCCTGGCCCACCATGATCTCGACTCCGTCGTAACCGAGACGCGCCGCGAGCTCGAAGGCGTCGGGCGTGCGCTCCGGATACACCGAGGCCGTCGACAGCGCGATCTTCGCGTTGGGCACGCGGATGACACTCATGACGCCCGCCTCCCCTGGCGGCTCCACGGGCACGTTCCGGTGGCACTGCGGTGGTCGTCTGATCGCTTTCTGCGCCCGTTCACGGATCCAGCCTAAGCCGGACAGTGGCCGTGCGCCGCTTCGCCACAATGATGCACTCTCGAATCACAAGCTAGATCACAAACTATGGTGGTCATATGGCGCGGATCGCGAAAGGGGCCGTACCCAGCCCGAACATCTGGAACTCCCCCCAGGTCTACGAAGTAGAGAACCGGGCGGTGGACCCCGAAGGAGCGGTGGAGGCGGCCATGCGGGCCATCCGGCCCTGGGACGGCGCCACCGTGCTGGACATCGGCTGCGGGACCGGCTACCACCTGCCGTCGTTCGCCGCGACCGCCGGGCGGGTCGTGGGCGTCGAGCCGCATGCCGGCCTCGCCGCGCTCGCCGCGTCCCGCTGCTCCGGTCTGCCCGACGTCGTCGTCCGTACGGCCACCGCCCAGGACCTGCCCCTGCCGGACTCGTCCGTCGACGTGGCGGTCGCCCGCTGGGCGTATTTCTTCGGCCCCGGATGCGAGCCGGGCCTTCGGGAGCTCGCACGGGTCGTCCGCCGGGGCGGCGCGGCGTTCGTGGTGGACCTCGACGGGGCGCGCGGCGACTTCGGGCGGTGGTTCCGCCAGTCGGTGCCGTCCTACTCCCCCGAGGCCGTCGAAGAGTTCTGGTCGCGCCAGGGGTGGCAGCGCCGGGAGCTCGACCTGCGGATGACCTTCTCCTCCAGAGCCGACCTGGAGGCCGTGCTCCGGATCGAGTTCGCCCCCGCGGTGGCGGAGACGGCCATCGGGGAGACCGAGGGCCTGGAGATCTTCTACCCGAATGTCCTCCGGTGGCGGCATTTCTGAAAAGCTTCGGGGCTTGACCTTGTCACTGGCGTCACTGTTTACGGTCGTGCCGAGGAGGGCCGATGCGGATCGGAGAGCTGGCCCGGCGGTCGGGGGTGAGCCCCCGGGCGCTGCGCTACTACGAGCAGAACGGGCTGATCAGCGCCCGGCGCTCGGCTAACGGGTACCGGGAGTACGACGAGGCGGACGTGCGGCTCGTCACGGAGATCCGCCAGCTCCTGGCGGTGGGCTTCACCCTGGAGGACGCCCGGCCGTTCGTCGACTGCCTGCGGTCGGGGCACCCGTCGGGGGGCTCCTGCCCGGAGTCCGTCGCGGTCTACCGGCGGAAGCTGGCCCAGATCGACACCGAGATCCGCTCGCTGATGGCCCGCCGATCCGAGGTGGCCGCCCAATTGGCCGACGCCTGCCCGGGCTGCCTGGTGGGAAGACGAGGAGAACCATGATCACATTGACGGCGGAGAACTTCGAGGAGCAGGTGCTGCGGAGCGGCAAGCCCGTCCTGGTCGACTTCTGGGCCGACTGGTGCCCACCGTGCAGGATGATCGCCCCGATCCTGGAGGAGATCGCCGAGGAGTACGGCGACCGCCTCACGGTGGCGAAGATCAACTACGACGAGCACCCCGACATCGCCCAGCGCTACGGCATCCTCGGCCTCCCGACGCTCAATCTGTACCGCGACGGCGAGGTGGTCCAGCAGATCAAGGGCGCCAAGCCCAAGCGCCTGCTGCTGGCCGACCTCGCCGATCACATCTGAATATGGCGAGGTTTGTCGGAGGAGGCCGATAACCTCCCCGTCGTGAGCAAGGCAGCGAAGCCGGCGTACCGGTGTGGCGAGTGCGGGTGGACCACCGCCAAGTGGGTCGGCCGGTGCGGGGAGTGCCAGGCGTGGGGCACCGTCGAGGAGGCGGGCGCCCGCCAGGGCGTCAACGTGGTCAAGGGCGGCGCGGTCACCGCCCCGGCGGTCCCGATCGGCCAGGTCAAGGCGGAGGTCGCGCATGCCCGCACGACGGGCGTCCCCGAGCTCGACCGCGTGCTCGGCGGCGGCCTGGTGCCGGGCGCGGTCGTGCTCCTCGCCGGAGAGCCCGGCATCGGCAAGTCCACGCTCCTGCTGGAGGCCGCCGCCCGTACGGCGGAGCACGACACGGTGCTCTACGTGACCGGCGAGGAGTCCGCGGCGCAGGTCCGGATGCGGGCCGACCGGATCGGGGCGGTCGAGGACCGGCTCTACCTCGCGGCGGAGACGGACCTGTCGGCCCTGGTCACCCACGTGGAGAAGGTCCAGCCCCGGCTGCTGATCGTCGACTCGGTCCAGACGATCGGCTCCGCCGACGCGACGGGCGTGCCCGGCGGCGTCACCCAGGTTCGCGAGGTCGCGGGCAACCTGGTCCGTCTGGCCAAGGAGCGCGGCATGTCGACCGTCCTGGTCGGCCACGTGACCAAGGACGGCACGATCGCCGGTCCCCGCGTGCTGGAGCACCTCGTCGACGTCGTCCTCCACTTCGAGGGCGACCGCAACTCCCGCCTCCGGATGGTCCGGGCGATCAAGAACCGGTTCGGCCCGATCGAGGAGGTCGGCTGCTTCGACCTGCACGAGCGCGGGATCACCGGGATCGCCGACCCCAGCGGGCTGTTCGTCTCGCGGCACCCGGAGCCCGTGCCGGGCACCTGTGTCACGGTCACCATCGAGGGGACCCGGCCGATCCCCGCCGAACTGCAGGCCCTCGTCGGCCCGACGGAGGCGCCCCAGCCCCGGCGCACCTCCTCCGGGCTCGACTCCTACCGGGTCGCGATGGTGCTCGCCGTCCTGGAACGGCGGCTCAACTCCAAGCTCGGCAAGTTCGACGTGTTCACCGCGACGGTCGGGGGCATCAGGCTGACCGATCCCGCCGTCGACCTGGCGCTGTTGCTCTCGGTGGTGAGCGCGGCCGGGGACACGGCCCTGCCTCAGGGGCTGATCGCCCTGGGCGAGGTCGGCCTCGCGGGGGAGCTCCGTCCCGTCCGTGACGTGCGGCGGCGGATTGCCGAGGCGTCCCGGCTGGGCTTCACCCGGGCGCTGGTCCCGGCCGGGTCGCTGGCCGACGACGCGCCGCGGCTGGAGGCGGCCCCGCGCCGGAGCGATCTCGTCGCACTGCGTCCGTCTTCGGGACGCTCGTCCACGGGCCGCGCGACGAACTTCGCGCCCGGCTTCGACGTCTTCGAGGCCGAGAACGTCTGGGCCGCTATCGCGCACGTCAGGTGAGGACGCCGTTACGCCGGTAAACTGGGCGTCGTCATGAGCCCAAAGGGGCGTCGCAGGGCGGGTGGCCGTCGAGCGCGGGGGTTGCGTGCTGCACAACGACAAGGGATTGGATGACCGCAGGAGAGCCGTGCTCGCCGCGGTGGCCCCGGGCACGGCCCTGCGCGACGGCCTGGAGCGCATCCTGCGCGGCCACACCGGCGGCCTGATCGTCCTCGGCTACGACAGGACCGTCGAGGAGCTCTGCACCGGAGGCTTCGAGCTCGACGTGGAGTTCTCCGCGACCCGGCTGCGCGAGCTCGCCAAGATGGACGGCGCGATCGTCCTCAACGGCGGTGACCTGCGGATCGTCCGGGCGGCCGTGCATCTCGTGCCCGACCCGGGCATCCCCACCGAGGAGTCGGGCACCCGCCATCGGACCGCCCAGCGAGTGGCCAGGCAGACCTCCCTCCCCGTCATCGCCATCAGCAAGTCGATGCGGATCATCGCCCTCTACCTCGACGGCACCCGTTACGTGCTGGAGGAGTCGGCGGCCATCCTGTCGAAGGCCAACCAGGCGCTGGCCACGCTCGAACGCTATAAACTGCGGCTCGACGAGGTCTCCGGCACGCTGTCGGCCCTGGAGATCGAGGATCTGGTCACCGTCCGCGACGTGGCGGTCGTGGTCCAGCGGCTGGAGATGGTCCGCCGCATCCACGGCGAGATCGAGGGATACGTCGTCGAGCTGGGAACCGACGGGCGGCTGCTCACGCTGCAACTCGACGAGCTGGTCTCCGGCGTCGACGCAGACCGGGAGCTGATCGTGCGCGACTACCTGCCGGCCTCGCTCGACCGGCTTCCCCGCTACCACACCGACGCCATGCGGGAGCTCGACGAGCTGTCCTCCTCCGACCTGCTCGACCTGACGAAGGTGGCGCAGGTGCTCGGGCACTCGGGGGCGGAGGCCATGGACGGCCCCGTGAGCCCACGCGGCTTCCGGCTGCTCGCCAAGGTGCCCCGCCTTCCCGGGGCGATCGTGGACCGGCTCGTCGAGCACTTCGGCGGCCTGCAGAAGCTCCTCGCCGCCAGCACCGACGACCTCCAGGAGGTCGGAGGTGTGGGCGAGACCCGCGCCCGCAGCGTCCGCGAGGGACTGTCCCGCCTCGCCGAGTCCTCGCTTCTGGAGCGCTACATCTAGGTCACGCCCTACCGCAGGTGGAAGGCCACCTTCGGGCTTCTGAGCTGCCCTTCCCTGGCGGCCGCGACGTAGGTCCCGGGGGCGGCGGCGGGCCGCTTGCTGGAGCAGTCGGTCCCGGAACGGTGACGGTCCCACTGGATCGTGCGGACGTACGGGACTCCCCTCTGGAGGGTCTGCGTGTCCACCCCGGCGCCGCTGACGCAGTCGGCCGTCGACCAGACCCGCTCTCCGCCCGACATGACCCGCATCTCCAGCGTCCGGGGGCCCACGTCCACCGTGCACTCCACGCGGCCCGTGCTCACGACCGTCAGCAGGAAGCGCGGCACGGCGCCCTTGCCGTACACGTCCTGACCGCTCTGGAGAGCGATCACGAGGTCCTTGGCGTCGCAGGGGTCGCCGGGGCGCCGGGGCTTGGCCGGCTTCGACGGCTCGGGCGACGGCAGGGCCGACCCGGACGGGGGCAGGAGCCCGGGCACGGGAGGGACGCTCGGGCCGTTCGCCGCGGGCATCCTCGACGCGAGCGGCGTGGGGAGCGCGACGACCATCGTGTCACCGGGCCGTGGCGTGACCTTGCCCCCCTCCGCGCCTTCCTGCTTCCCGGAGGCGCCGGTGCACGCCCAGGCGACGACCGCCACCACCACAAGCATGCCCGTGAGCACCGACACGCGGCGGCGCCAGTAGACGTCCGCCCCCTCGACACCGACATCACCACGGAACGTGTCCGGATCCATACGCACAGTATGGAGAGTCGTGGACCGCCAGGGGAAACGGCTCGCCGCGCCGGGCCGGAATGACCGGCGGTAGGGTCGGACGGTGGCCGCCTCACTGCGTGAACCCATCCTCGACTGGTATGCCGAGCACAACCGGGATCTGCCGTGGCGGCGCCCCGACGCCACCCCGTGGGGCATCCTCGTCAGCGAGATCATGCTCCAGCAGACGCCCGTCGTCCGGGTGCTGCCCATCTGGGCCGAGTGGATGGAGCGCTGGCCCACCCCGGAGGCGCTCGCGAAGGAAGCCCCTGGCGAAGCCGTACGGCACTGGGGCCGCCTGGGGTACCCGCGGCGGGCCCTGAACCTCCACGCGTGCGCACGGGCCATCACAGCCGACCACGGGGGCCGGGTGCCGTCCGCCTACGACGAGCTCCGCGCGCTCCCCGGCATCGGCGACTATACGGCGGCCGCGGTCGCCAGCTTCGCATACGGCGGCAGCCACGCCGTCCTGGACACCAACGTCCGCCGGGTGCTCGCGAGAGCCGTACGGGGCGAGGAGTATCCGCCGAAGGCGCCCACGTCGGCCGAGCGGAGGCTGGCCGAGTCGCTGGTGCCGCCCGTCGGCGCTCCCCGCTGGGCGGTCGCCGTGATGGAGCTGGGCGCCCTGGTCTGCACGGCCCGGAGCCCGCGATGCGAGGGCTGCCCGGTGGCGTCGCGATGCGCCTGGCGGCTGGCGGGCCGCCCCGCGCGCACCGGTCCGGTGCGGCAGGGGCAGACCTATGCCGGGACCGACAGGCAGTGCCGGGGACGGCTGCTCGCGGTCCTGCGCGAGGCCCACGGACCCGTGCCCAAGGAGGCGCTCGACGCGGTCTGGGACGACCATGTCCAGCGGGAGCGGGCCCTCGACGGCCTGCTCGACGACGGCCTGGCCGAAATCCTTGCCGACGGCACCTACCAGCTCCCCACCTGACGCCCCCTCCCCCGCGTGATCATGCACACTTTCCCGGGAGCGCCCGCCTACCTGGCCCAACCCTGCCCGTGATCATGCACAAATTCACCGATAGTGGGCCGACCTGCATCGATCACCATCGTGATCATGCACAGTGCCCCGGGGGTCAGGCGGCGAGCTTGAGGCCGAGCGCGGTGAGGTTGCGGCGCGTCCAGTCGAGATCGTCGGCCAGCTTCGCCACGAGGGCCGCCGGGCCCTTCGACTTGGGAGCCGTCCACTCGTGGGCCTCGACCTCGACGTGGGCGGTGCCGTTGACCGCGCCCGACAGAATCGCGTACAGCGTGTCCTGCAGCACCGGCTGCGTGCTGGGGATCTCCTGGCTGTGGTTGTGCACGTGCCCGAGCTTGACCACCGGCGCGCCCGCGAGCGCCAGGCCGCGCAGGGCCGCGCCGCGCTCCTCCCCGCCGCAGGACAGGTGGCAGGCGTCCAGGCACACCCCGAGATGCTCGGAGTCGATGCCTCCGACCCGCTCCAGCGCCTGCTCCGTCGTCTCCAGGACGCAGCCCGGCCACGGCTCGAAGCCGACCCGGATCGTCTTCCCGGTCACGCTGTAGAGGCCGCGAAGCTCCCGCGAGAGCCGTTCCAGGCGGCGCGACGCGATCGAGTGCAGGTCCGCCGGCCAGTCACGACGCCAGCCGATCGGGATGGTCGAGATGCTCCCGAACCGGACATCGTCGGGGAGCAGGAACGCGAGGATCTTCGCCAGGGACATCGTGTACCGGTACCGCTCGGGCTTCGCCCAATCCGGGCCCGGGACGTCCTGGTTCCGGCCGCCCGTGCCGTTCAGGCTGACGACCTCCAGGCCGCGCTCCTCCAGCGAGCGGCGCAGCCGTACGAGCTCGATGCGGTCGGCGACGAGATGGTCTGCCACCGCGGGCGCCAGCCACAGGCCGATT
The DNA here is from genome assembly GCF_041262585.1 of Planotetraspora sp. GP83. Lineage (NCBI taxonomy): Bacteria > Bacillati > Actinomycetota > Actinomycetes > Streptosporangiales > Streptosporangiaceae > Planotetraspora > Planotetraspora sp. GP83. Next base: position 23,794 of record NZ_JBGCBZ010000033.1, read on the forward strand.
CCGAGCCGGTCGACACCCAGCTTCCTGCGCACCGGCACCGCGTAGCGGGTGAGGTGAGCGATCAGGTTCTCCAGGTCCTCGGCGGGATGTACGCCCGCGTTGTAGGCCAGGTGAACCAGCGTCCCGTCGTCGTGCAACAGGCGCATCAGGTGCCTCCCAGGCGTTGTGCGCTTCCGGATCCATTCGTCCACACGATCTGTCCCGACCGCATGGGACGGAGGTCCTCTTGCCACCGGGATCACCCCCGGCGTGACCCGAGCTTCTCCCGTGCGCTCGGGTTCCCGCGTCCGTCCCGCAGCGGATTCTCCGGTACGCCGCTGGGATGACTTTCGAGAGCGGTCTCGCCGCGTCGCGGACGTTGTGGTCCGTGCACGGAGACCAGACTCTACAGAGTGTAGTACTACGTTTGGTGGCGGGAAACCCGGATCTCACCGAAAACACAAACCCCGCGTGATTTCTCGTCACGCGGGGTTGTGTTCGGTGTGGCCAGGCTAGTTCTGGATCGGCTCCGCCATGGAGGCCGCGGAGTCCGGGACCTCGGAGTCGCTCGACTGCCAGAAGATGAACTTCGCCGCTTCGCCCTCGCCCTCGATGTCGACCTTGACGACGTGGCCGGGACGCAGGTCGCCGTACAGGATCTTCTCGGAGAGAGAGTCCTCCAGCTCACGCTGGATCGTACGGCGGAGCGGCCGGGCGCCCATGACCGGGTCGTAACCGCGCTCGGCGAGCAGCTGCTTCGCGGCCGGGGTCAGCGCCAGGCCCATGTCGCGGTCCTTCAGGCGCTCGTCCACCTGGGCGAGCATCAGGTCCACGATCTGGATGATCTCCTTCGGCGTGAGCTGGTGGAAGACCACGACGTCGTCGACACGGTTGAGGAACTCGGGCCGGAAGTGCTGCTTGAGCTCCTCCTGGACCTTCGACTTCATCCGGTCGTAGTTGCTCTCCACGTCGTTGTTCTTCGCGAAGCCCACCCCGATGCCCTTGGAGATGTCCCGGGTGCCGAGGTTGGTCGTCATGATGATGACCGTGTTCTTGAAGTCCACCACGCGGCCCTGGGCGTCGGTCAGGCGACCGTCCTCCAGGATCTGCAGCAGCGAGTTGAAGATGTCCGGGTGCGCCTTCTCGATCTCGTCGAAGAGGACCACGGAGAACGGCTTGCGCCGCACCTTCTCGGTGAGCTGGCCGCCCTCCTCGTACCCGACGTAGCCGGGCGGGGAGCCGAACAGCCGCGAGACGGTGTGCTTCTCCATGAATTCGGACATGTCCAGCATGATCAGCGCGTCCTCGTCCCCGAAGAGGAACTCGGCGAGCGCCTTGGACAGCTCCGTCTTACCGACACCGGACGGGCCGGCGAAGATGAACGAACCACCGGGACGCCGCGGGTCCTTCAGGCCGGCACGGGTCCGGCGGATCGAACGGGACAGGCCCCTGATCGCGTCGTCCTGGCCGATGATCCGCTTGTGGAGCTCGTCCTCCATGCGGAGCAGCCGCTGCGACTCCTCCTCGGTCAGCTTGAAGACCGGGATGCCGGTGGCCGTCGCGAGCACCTCGGCGATGAGCTCCTCGGTGACCTCTGCGACGACGTCCATGTCGCCGGCCTTCCACTCCTTCTCACGGCGTTCCCGCTTGAGCTGGAGCTGCTTCTCCTGGTCGCGCAGCGCCGCGGCCTTCTCGAAGTCCTGCGCGTCGATCGCGGACTCCTTCTCGCGCCGCACGTTGGCGATCTTCTCGTCGTACTCGCGCAGGTCGGGCGGAGCGGTCATCCGGCGGATGCGCATCCGCGACCCGGCCTCGTCGATGAGGTCGATCGCCTTGTCCGGCAGGAACCGGTCGCTGATGTACCGGTCGGCCAGCTGGGCGGCGGCCACGAGGGCGCCGTCGGTGATGGAGACCCGGTGGTGCGCCTCGTAGCGGTCGCGCAGGCCCTTGAGGATCTCGATCGTGTGGCTGAGGCTGGGCTCGGCCACCTGGATCGGCTGGAAGCGGCGCTCGAGAGCGGCGTCCTTCTCCAGGTGCTTGCGGTACTCGTCGAGGGTCGTCGCACCGATGGTCTGCAGCTCGCCGCGGGCCAGCATCGGCTTGAGGATGCTCGCCGCGTCGATCGCGCCCTCGGCGGCGCCCGCACCGACGAGCGTGTGCAGCTCGTCGATGAACAGGATGATGTCGCCGCGGGTGCGGATCTCCTTGAGGACCTTCTTCAGGCGCTCCTCGAAGTCACCGCGGTAGCGGGAGCCCGCCACCAGGGCGCCCAGGTCGAGGGTGTAGAGCTGCTTGTCCTTCAGCGTCTCGGGCACCTCGCCCTTGACGATCTTCTGGGACAGGCCCTCGACGACGGCGGTCTTGCCGACGCCGGGCTCACCCACGAGCACGGGGTTGTTCTTGGTCCTCCGGGAGAGGACCTGCATGACGCGCTCGATCTCCTTCTCACGCCCGATGACGGGGTCGAGCTTGCCCTCGCGGGCGGCCTGCGTCAGGTTGCGGCCAAACTGGTCCAGCACAAGGGAGGTCGAGGGAGCGGCCTCCTGGGGCCCACCGGCTGCCGCGGGCTCCTTGCCCTGGTAGCCATGGAGCAACTGGATGACCTGCTGCCGCACCCTGTTGAGGTCGGCCCCCAGCTTCACCAGCACCTGGGCGGCCACGCCTTCGCCCTCACGGATGAGGCCGAGCAGGATGTGCTCAGTGCCGATGTAGTTGTGACCGAGCTGCAAGGCCTCTCGGAGCGACAGCTCAAGGACCTTCTTGGCACGCGGGGTGAAGGGAATGTGCCCCGAAGGCGCCGACTGGCCCTGGCCGATGATCTCCTCGACCTGCTGCCGCACACCCTCAAGGCTGATGCCGAGGCTCTCCAGAGCCTTGGCGGCAACGCCCTCACCCTCATGGATCAAACCAAGAAGAATGTGCTCGGTACCGATGTAGTTGTGGTTGAGCATCCGGGCCTCTTCCTGAGCCAGGACGACAACCCGCCGCGCACGGTCGGTGAACCTTTCGAACATCTCGTCGCTCCTCACAGAGCGGTCAGGCGAGCCCGGGAGATCCGGCTCGTCGTTCCGCATGGTAGCCCCGACCCAGCGACCGCTCCTCTGGCAGGAAGGGTTCCCCGAGAGCAGGGCGTTCACCCTCTATCCAACCCCCTGCCGGGGGCCCTGTGTTCCCGATACGCCGCAAGCGAACGAGGTTTTAAGGGAGCGCAAACGAAAATCGCGCGGTTATCCCGGTCGTCATGACATCCGACGACTGGCATAACCGCACGATCAACCGCGGAGTTAGTGCGCCGCTTCGTACGCCTCGACGATCGACGCGGCAATACGGCCCCGCTCGCTGACGGGGTGGCCGTGCGCCTTCGCCCAGGCGCGGATCTCGGCGCTCTTCTCGCGGCTCATGGCGCGCTGAGCGGCGCCGCCCGCACCGCGACGACGGCCCCGGGCCGGAACGCTTTCCGCGCGGCGCGCGCTGCCCACGAAAGCCGACAGGGCATCGCGGAGCCGCTTGGCGTTGCCGTCGCTCAGGTCAATCTCATAAGAGGTGCCGTCAATCGCGAAGGCGACCGTCTCATTGGCCTCGCCGCCATCGAGATCGTCGATGAGAATCACCTGCGTGTGCTTGGCCATCCGGCAATCCTTTCGAGCTTACTTTGATTCGTCAGCCAAACATATACCCGGTTTCCCCTGGCTGACAATTCAGGATTGACGATCCGATGACTTCTCACGCGGCTCGCGCGCCTGGCGGAGACCCGCCGCGTCGGACCGCACCAACTTTACGATGCCGTACACGACCGCTCCAGCGGCGACCGCGGAAGGTATCAACGCGGACAATACCTCTGTCATTCTGCCTCGCTCGTGCCGGGGGTGGCTTTCGCGGCACCCGTGCGATTTTTCCGGGAGGGGCAAGCCGGGCCGGCGCGTTCTCCGCTGGGAGCCCTGATACGACGATAGCGCTGTGGGGGGCCAGGTGCGTCTTGCGGGGTCCCTTGCCCCCGAGGGTAATGCACGTCTCTCCAGCTGTCTTACCGGATGCACTCGAAATCGTACCGATAATGCCAAGTGGGGCGACCGCCGAAGCGGCCACCCCACCGTTTCGCCCTGGTTCGGAGGGCATCCTCGCGCCGGTCAGCGCGGCGCCTTAACCACCACCGTCCCGGCGACCTTGTCGTGAAGCCCCTGCTGGAGAGGCTTGTCGATCAAGATGAACAGGCCGGTCACGAAGGCGAAGGCCCCGGCTAGGTAGTAGAGCACCGGAATGCCGTAGAGCGCCAAAACGCCAGGGTAGAGAGCGGAGCGCTTCATCAGGGCGGACGAATCCAGGGGCGCGCCGCCCACCCCGACGACCTTGATCTTCATGACCTTCTTGCCGATGGTCTGGCCGTCCTTGGAGTGCAGCGTGTAGTCGTAGGCCGCATATGCGCCGAAGGCGATCAGCGCCGCGAGGAAGCCCGGCAAAAAGAGGGTCCCCGCCGGGTTCTCCAGGAGATCCGCGACCGAGGGCCGGAAGATCGAGGTGAGGATGGCGGACAGAATCGCATAGGCGACCCCGAAGATGACGTTGTCGATGATTCGAGCGACCAAACGCTCCCACCATTCGGCGAGGGGCGCGGGGGCTCCGGGAGGAAGGGGAGCCCCCTGCGGGGCCCCATAAGGACCCTGAGGAGCGCCATAAGGGCCCTGCGGAGCACCATAGGACCCGGGCGGCGGATATCCACCGGGCGGGGGCGGCGGAGCCGAGCCATAAGGATTCTGGCCGGGGGGCGGTTCCGCGGTCATTGGTCACCTCTCGTGACTGCGATCGGACGTGCGTTGGTCAAGCATCGCACGGAGAAGCCCGCCCGTTACGGATTTTCCGTCCCGCTCTTCGCGCGGCTACTCTCTTGTGGCGAAGATACGAAAAACGGGGCCGATGGTCCGTTCCATCGGCCCCGTTTTGTGGCACTACTTGATCTTGACCACGATCGTGTTGGCGACCTTGTCGTGCAGAGCCTGCTGCAGCGGCTTGTCCCATAACAGCCAGAGCACATTCACCAAGGCGAAGATGCCGACGAGGTACTCCACAATGGGAATCCACCGGAGCAGCTGCGGCCCGTAGAGCACGCCGGCCCGCTTTCCGGCCACCTCCGTGGAAAGACCGCCCGCGTCGAGCGTGCCTCCGACCGGCACGACCCTGATTCCCATGACGATCTTGCCGACGGTCTGCCCGCCCCTTCTCAGCATCAGGAACTCGTACGCGACCATCACGGCGCCGCCGACGAGGGAGGCGAGCAGCGCGGCGAGGAAGAGACCGGTCGTATCCACGTGGTTGCCGGTTCTCAGGTCGTAATAGCCCTGCGTGACCACGACAGCCGTGATCGCGGCCGACACGATGCCGAACGGGATGCCGACGATCACGCCGTCGATGAGCCTGGCCACCAGGCGCTGCCACCACTCGGCCAGCGGGGCCGGCGCGCCGGGCGGGATCGGGGCCCCGGCGCCGTACGGCTGGCCGTATGCGGGCTGGCCATAGGGCGGCTGGCCGTAACCCTGCTGGCCATACCCCTGCTGCTGGGGCTGCTGGCCGTACTGCTGCTGGGCGTATCCCTGGCCGTACGCCTGCTGGTCATAGCCGGGCTGGGCCTGCCCGTACTGCTGCTGCCCGTACTGCTCCTGGCCATACTGCGGGTACTGCTGATACTGCTGGCCGTGCTGCTGGTCCTGGCCGTACTGCTGAGCCTGCTGGCCGTAGCCCGGCTGCTGAGCCTGTTCGCCATACCCCGGCTGGCCGTACGCGCCGGACTGGCCATAAGGCTGCTGGCCGTACTGCTGCTGTGCCTGCTGGCCGTAGCCCGGCTGCTGGGCCTGCTGGCCCCACTGCTGCTCCTGGCCGTAGCCCGGCTGCTGGGGCGGCTGCCCATAAGTGGGCTGCTGAGCCTGCTCGCCATATCCCTGCTGGCCGTACTGCTGGCCGTACTGCTGGCCGTACTGCTGGCCGTACTGCTGGCCGTACTGCTGGTCGGGGCCGCCGTACCCGCCCTGGGCGGGCTGGCCGTACGCGCCCGACTGGCCGTAGGGCTGCTGGGCGGGCTGCTGGCCGTAACCCGGCTGACCGCCCTGCTGGCCGTAACCCGGCTGACCGCCCTGCTGGCCGTAACCCGGCTGACCGCCCTGCTGGCCGTAACCCTGTGCCTGCTGGGGGCCCGTCTGCTGGCCCGGGTGCCGGTAGCTGACGACCGTGACGTCGGGGTCGTAGTCCTGGGCGGGCGCGTCCGGGTTCTGGCTGTTCTGCCCGTGGCCCGACGGCGGCGGCGGGGAGCCACCGGAGTCGTCCTGGGGGTACGGCGGCTGTCCAGTGCTCACCGTGTCACCTCTTTCGAGTGCGCGTGCGGCACATGTCAGGCACGCATGCTGATATTGCCCAAAGTAGCGACAGGCCTATCAACAGTCACCTTTCCACCAAGTCAGCACCAGGGTCAAGATCGACGATCTAGGCGCGATCCACCTGGGAAGAGAGGTGGAGCAGCATCCGGGTGTTGCCCAGCGTGTTGGGCTTCACGTGTTCGAGATCAAGGAACTCGGCGACGCCTTCGTCATAGGAGGCGAGCAGCTCAGCGTAGACCTCCGGGGATACCGGAGTGCCCTGGATGGGGACGAAACCGTGGCGGCCGAAGAACTCCACCTCGAACGTGAGGCAGAAGACCCGGCGGACCCCGAGCTCTCGCGCGGTCGTGATGAGCGCGCTGACGATCCGGTGGCCAACGCCCCTTCCGCGTGCCGACGGGTCGACGGCGACGGTCCGAATCTCGGCCAGGTCCTCCCAGAGCACGTGCAGCGCGCCGCAGCCGACCACCGTGCCGCCCACCTCGGCGACCCAGAACTCCTGGACGTCCTCGTACAGGGTGACGGTGCTCTTCTCCAGCAGACGGGGCCCCACGCCGGAGTACGCGTCGACGAGGCGGCGGATCACGCGGACGTCCGGTGTCGTGGCCCGGCGGACGACCACGGCCGGGGGGCCGGGCTCCATGGGCGTCTGCTCCGCGACCTGCTCCATGGACCGCCAGCGTAGTCGGCCCCGGCCGGCGGATCGATGCCACGAGGGTCGGCGCGAGCGGCCGGAAAGCGGCTTAAGGCATTAACGGCCAGTCCCTAACACGGCCCCAGAGGTCACTCCGTCACCAGGGGTGACCTTGAGAGCACCGCGCCCCCACTCGCCTCACCTTCAGCTCGCCTTCAGGTTTTGCCGTGTCATGGACCTGCGCTGACCGAAGCCCGCAATGTGTCAAAGGTGTCTAAACGCAGGTAAAAGCCGGTATATGGTGACAACTACCGTGATCAGGCCGTGATCGTTCGGTAGTGAAACCTAGACGGGATCCGGAGTTCTGGTTGAGCAAGAACTCCGCGTGCACTAGTGTCCAGCGACGATGCCGGTCGTCGCGGGTGCTTCGCGGAGGCCGGACCGCCGAGTCTTCTGAGCACGTAGGTGTGGAGAGGAGCCGGGGACCCAACTGTGCGGATCCGGAATCGAGTCAAGGGAACGTCGATCCCAGGTCAACAAGGGGTGAATCCGAAAGGTAGGGCTACTCCGGCCCGAACCCGTCAGCTAACCCGGTAGGCGGCCAGGAGTGCCGTGTGAACGCCGTGAGGCCGTCAAGGCCCCCGCGGCGACCAGTTCGTGCGGCACGACGTAGGAGAGGAGCTTGGTTGCGCATGCGTGGAGGACGGCCGTCGGGGAAACACGCCCGTGGCCGATGGCCCGTGGCCGGTACGTCCATGTCCGGACCCATCCGCAGGCTGGTCTTCGTGGGCGTCGCGCTCACCATGATCACCGTGGGCGCCCCCATGGTCTCCGCCACCGCCGATCCCAAGCCCAGCCTCAAGCAGCTCACAGCTGAGGTGGAAAGCCTCTACACCGAGATCGAGACCCTCACCGAGGAGTACAACGGCGAGCGCGTCCGTCTCAAGTCGGCCGAGCGGTCGGCCGCGGTCGCGAAGAAGACCCTCACCAAGAGCGAGTCCGAGCTCGCCCTCCGCCGCCAGAAGGCCAGCCTCGTCGCGCAGAACTCCTACATGACCGGCGGCTTAGGCTCCCCGCTCGCGATGGTCGGCTCCACCGACCCCGAGGCGTACCTCGACCAGGCGTCCGCGACGTACGCGCTGGAGATGCAGCAGGGGCAGGAGGTCGCCGAGGTCGCCAACGCCATGAAGGCCGCCGAGCGGGCCAAGGCGAGCGCCACCGCCCGCCAGGCCGAGGTGAAGAAGCTCCTCGCCGGCATCGAGGCGCGGCGCACCAAGATCAGCAAGCTGGTCAAGAAGGCCGAGAGCAACCTCTACAGCAGGGTCGCCGGCAGCATCAGCGGCGGCCGGGCGACCCGGCTCTCGTTCCCCGTCGTCGGGGAGGGCAAGGCGGCCGAGGCGGCGCGCTGGGCGCTGAGCCAGCAGATGAAGCCCTACGTCTGGGGCGCCGAGGGTCCTCGCTCCTTCGACTGCTCGGGCCTGATCATGGCGGCCTACCAGACGGTCGGGATCAGCCTCCCCCACTACACCGGCGACCAGTGGACCTCCGGCACCCACATCCGCCGGGAGGACATGCGCCCGGGTGACCTCGTGTTCTTCTACTCCGACCTGCACCACGTGGGCATGTACATCGGCGGCGGCTACATGGTCCACGCCCCCCACACCGGTGACGTGGTCCGCATCGCGAAGCTCGGAAACCGTCCCTTCGCGGGAGCCGTACGGATCGCCGACTAGGCGAAGACGGCGGCCGGGCCGCGCGCGTTAGATGAGGCGGCGGCGGGCCGCCCACGCGACCGCCTCGATGGCGGTCGCCACGCCGATCTGGTCACAGATGTGGCGAAGCCGCCGCCGAACCGTGCGGCCGCTCACGTCGAGGCTGCGACCCACCCGGTCGGCGGTCACGCCCTTGGCCAACTCCGACAGGAGCAGGATGTCGTCGTCAGTGAGACCGGCACGTTCGAGGTCCGCGGCGATGCTGTCCCCCCGGGATACGAGGTCGGGAAACCCCATCGTCTGTCCTCCCCATGACGATGATTGGTCGGCCCACCTTCAGGGAAGGTAAACGCCCTCGTCAAGGTCGTCAAGGTTTGCCCTTGTCTAGAACGCCGCTCGCCTTTCTTTGAGTGAAGAGAATGAGCGACAGAAAGAGCGGGAGAACGGAAAGAGGGAGAGCGGGAAAGCGTGGAAGCGGGGAAAGCGCCGTGATCATGCAGACCTTCCGCAGATGCCATCTGGCCTGCGCCAACCCCCGCCGTGATCTGGCAAAGGTTCCCGCGCGCACCCATTGACCTGCTCCAACGCTCATCGTGATCAAGCAGTTCTCGTCCCAGTGCGAGGATGGCGCACCTGCATGATCACGGTCGATGTACGGCCATCTCAGAGGCCCTTCCCGGGAAGCCATGCATGATCACGAGTGGCGTATGGGCAGCTCAGCGAGCCGTCGGAGAAACCGTGCATGATCACAACAAAAGAAAGAGGGCGTGATCACAAACAATGGGTGGGCGCTCTGCTCAGCCGGTGGGCCTGACCAGCTTCTCCCGGCGCACCCGCATCTGCTCAGGCAGCTCGTCCATGGTCACACAGCGTACAACGGATCATGTCCCCAACAGCTTGCGCACCCGGTCGCGGCCGACGGCGAGCAGCAGCGTGGGCAGCCGCGGCCCGGTCTCGCGGCTCACCAGCAGCCGGTAGAGCAGGGCGAAGAACGTGCGCTGGGCGGCCTTCAGCTCGGGCGTCGCCGCCTTGGCGCTCAGGTCGAGCCCGGCCTGGATCTTCGGCACGCCGTACACGAGCGTGGTCAGGCCGTCCAGCGACCAGTGCGCGTCGAGGTTGTCCGACAGCAGCCGCAGCGATTCGCGCTCGGCGTTGCCCAGGGTGTCGAGAAGCTCGGTGTCGGGCTCCTCGCGGACCTGCGTGCGCTCCTCGGCGGGGACGTAGGTGGTCACCCAGTACTGGGCCCTGTCAAGCCGCGGCCGCAACTCGTCGAGCCCTGAGATCTCGTGGTCGAACTCGCGGAGGATCCGCAGGGTCTGCTCCTCGTCGCCGGTGGTGATGTCCGCCACCGAGGCGAGTGTCCGGTACGGCAGGCGCCGCGGTGTCTCACTGAGCGTCACCGACGCGGTGGACGTCGCACGGCGGTAGGCGGCCTGGTCGGCCGGGAGCGCCGAGCCGTCCGCGATCTTCTTGGACAGCGTGTCCCACTCGTCGTACATCCGCTGGATCTCCTGGTCGAAGGAGACCTTGAACGACTGGTTGGGGCGCCGCCGCGCGTAGAGCCAGCGCAGGAGCGCGGGCTCCATGATCGAAAGAGCGTCCGCCGGGGTCGGCACGCCGCCCTTGGAACTGCTCATCTTGGCCATGCCGCTGATGCCGACGAACGCGTACATCGGCCCGATCGGCTGGGCGCCGCCGAAGATCTCCCTGACGATCTGGCCGCCGACGACGAAGGACGATCCGGGCGAGCTGTGGTCGACCCCGGACGGCTCGAACACCACGCCCTCGAAGGACCAGCGCATCGGCCAGTCGACCTTCCACACCAGCTTGCCGTGGGTGTGCTCGGCCAGGATCACCGTCTCGGCGTGGCCGCACGCGCAGGTATAGGCCAGGGCCGTCGTCTCGTCGTCGTACGAGGTGACCGTGGTCAGGTCGCGGTCGCAGACGGAGCAGTAGGGCTTGTAGGGGTAGTAGCCGCCGACCCCGGAACCGTCGTCCTCGCCCGCCGCGCCGGAGCCCTCAAGAGCGGCGGCCTCATCGTCGTCCACCGTCTTGGCACCGGGCTTCGCCTTGGTGCGGTACTGGTCGAGGATGGCGTCGATCTTCCGCCGCTCACGCATGGCGAGCAGGACCTGCTCCCGGTAGGCCCCGGAGGCGTACATCTCGGTCTGACTGATGCCGCGGAACTCGACGCCCAGCTCGGCGAGGGCGGCGGCCATCGGCGCCTTGAAGTGCTCGGCCCAGTTCGGGTACGGACTGCCCGCCGGGGCCGGGACCGAGGTCAGCGGCTTGCCGATGTGCTCGTTCCAGGACGGGTCGACCCCCGCCGGGACCTTGCGGAACCGGTCGAAGTCATCCCACGACAAGATGTGCACACACTCATGGCCGCGCCGCCTGATCTCGTCGGCCACCAGGTGCGGGGTCATCACCTCGCGCAGGTTGCCCAGGTGGATCGGGCCGGAGGGGCTGAGGCCGGACGCGCAGACGATGGGTTTGCCCGGCGCGCGCCGCTCGGCCTCGGCGATGACCTCATCAGCGAAACGCGCCACCCAATCGGCGTCCATCACGGCAGTCCTCTCTCAACGGGGTCCTGCCTTCTATGGTCCCGCACGCTGGGGAGTGGTCCCGTACGCCGGGAGTGCTTCAGCCCGTGTTGCGGCTGTAGATGAGGCGCAGGCCGATCAGGGTCAGCCAGGGCTCGTGGACGTCGATCGTGCGGGCCTCACTCACGACCAGCGGGGCGCCACTGCCGGTGGCCACGACCGTGACGTCGTCCGGGTCGTCGGCCAGCTCGGCCGTCATCCGGTCCACGATGCCGTCAACCAGCCCGGCGAAGCCGTAGATGATGCCGGACTGGAGGGCCTCGACGGTGTTCTTGGCGATCACGGACCGGGGGCGGATCAGCTCCACCTTGTGCAACTGGGCGCCCGCCGTGGCGAGGGCGTCGACCGAGATCTCCAGGCCGGGGGCGGTCACCGCTCCGACGTACTCCCCCCGAGCCGACACGGCGTCGAAGGAGGTCGCCGTGCCGAAGTCGACGATCACGCACGGCCCGCCGTACAGGTTGGCGGCGGCGAGGGCGTTGACGATCCGGTCGCTGCCGACCTCCTTGGGGTTGTCCATCCGGACGGGCACCCCGGTGCGGACGCCGGGCTCGACGACCACGGTCGTGACGTCGCCGTAGTAGCGGCGGGACATCTCCCGCATCTCGTTGAGCACCGAGGGGACCGTGGAGCAGATCGCGATGCCGCTGATGTCGGCGTCCTTGAGGATCGGCGACTGGCCGAGCAGACCCTGGAGGATGACGGCGATCTCGTCGGCCGTGCGGCGCGGGTCGGTCGCGATCCGCCAGTGCTCGATGACCTCTTCACCCTCGAACAGGCCAAGCACCGTGTGGGTGTTGCTGACGTCGATGGTGAGCAGCATTCCCTGATTATGCACCACGAAGATCCAGACCGATGTCCAGCACCGGAGACGAATGCGTCAGAGCGCCCACGGCGAGATAGTCGACGCCGGTCTCCGCGACGGCCCGCGCCACGTCCAGGGTCAGCCCGCCGCTGGACTCCAGCCGCGCCCTCCCGTTGACCAGCCGTACGGCCTCCGCGAGCTGCTCGACCGTGAAGTTGTCGAGCAGGATCTCCTCGGCCCCCTCCGCCAGCGCGGGCTCGATCTGGTCGATCCGGTCCACCTCGACCTCAATGGGCAGGTCCGGGAAGGCCTGCCGTACGGCGCGGAACGCCTCGGCGACCCCGCCGGCCGCCACGACGTGGTTGTCCTTGATCAGCGCGGCATCGTGGAGACCCATCCGGTGGTTGACGCCGCCGCCGCAGCGCACCGCGTACTTCTCCAGGGCGCGCAGGCCCGGCAGAGTCTTACGGCTGTCGCGGATGCAGGCCTTCGTCCCGGCGACGGCGTCCACCCAGCGGCGGGTGGTGGTGGCGACGCCGGAAAGGTGGGTGACGAGGTTGAGCGCGGTCCGCTCCAGGGTGAGGATGTCCCTGGTCAGGCCGCGGACGGTCATGAGGACGTCCCCCGGCCGGACCCGGTCGCCGTCCTTGGCGCGGCGCTCGACCACGGTCGCCGGCCCGGCCTGGCGGAAGACCGCCTCGGCCACCGCGAGCCCGGCGACCACGCCGTCCGCGCGGGCGACCAGGTCGGCCACCGCGGCCTGCCCGGCGGGGATCGTGGCGGCCGAGGTCACGTCCTGCCCGCCCGCGAGGTCCCCCCTGCCTCCGAGATCTTCGTCGAGCGCGACGGACAGCAGGTGGTGGAGGCGCGCGGGGTCGATCCCCTGCGCGGTCAGCTCGGCGTCGAGGTCGTGAGCCTGGTGTCGCATGACCAGCCCTTCCGCTCCCAGGGAGATGTCGATGTGCAGCAGCCAGTGGTCGTCGTCGCGTCCGGGGTGGTCCTCGCGCCAGTGGGAGCCCCTGGTCTCCAGCCGCTCCGCCGCCGCGGCGACGAGGGCGGAGGCGACGGTGAGCAGGTTCGTGGCCTCCCACGACTCCGTGCACGGCTCGACCGCGACCGGGGTCCAGCGGGCGTCCGACAGGGCGCGGGCGACCTCGGCGAGGCTCCGGTCACTGCGCAGCACTCCGGCGCCGCGGCTCATGTGGCTCTGGATCCTGGACCTGACGCGGGGATCCACCAGCCCCTCGGGCCTGGCCGGCGTCTCGCGGGGCTCGTCCCGCTCGGCGCTCAGGGAGACGAGGCCGGACGCGATGCGCTCGGCGAAGACGAGCCCTTCGAGCAGGGAGTTGGAGGCCAGCCGGTTGGCCCCGTGGACGCCCGTGCAGGCCACCTCGCCACAGGCGTAGAGGCCGGGCACGGTGGTCCTGCCGTACAGGTCGGTGCGGACGCCGCCGCTCGCGTAGTGGGCCGCGGGCGCGACCGGGATCGGCTCGGTGACCGGGTCTATGCCGTGCTCCCGGCAGACCGCGAGGATCGTGGGGAACCGGGTCCGCCATTTCTCCTCGCCGAAGTGCCGGGCGTCCAGGTAGACGTGGTCGGCGCCGGTCTCGCGCATCTTGCGGGTGATCGCCTTGGCGACGACGTCCCTGGGCGCGAGGTCGGCCAGCTCGTGGACGTCCCGCATGAACGGCTCGCCGCTGTGGTCGATCAGGACCGCGCCTTCACCCCGGACCGCCTCGGACACGAGGGGTTGCTGGCCGGTCGAGCCCTCGCCGAGCCAGAGGACGGTGGGGTGGAACTGGACGAACTCCACATCCCTGACGATCGCCCCGGCGCGGAGGGCAAGGGCGACGCCGTCGCCGGTGGAGACGACCGGGTTGGTCGTGGCGGCGTAGATCTGTCCCATGCCGCCGCTGGCGAGGACGACGGCGCGCGCGTTGGCCGCGCCCACGCCGTCTCTGGCGCCCTCGCCCATGACGTGGAGCGTCACGCCGCGCGCTTCGCCGGCGGCGTCCTGGATCAGGTCGAGGACGAGGGCGTGCTCGATGATCTCGATGCGCGGCTCCGCCAGGGCGGCCTCGACGAGCGCCCGCTGCACCTCCGCGCCGGTGGCGTCGCCGCCCGCGTGGACGATGCGGTTGCGCCGGTGGCCGCCCTCGCGGGTGAGCTGGAGCTCCCCGTCGGTGTCCCGGTCGAAGCGGGCGCCGTGGTCCATGAGCCGCTTCAGCGCGTCGGGGCCCTCGGTGACCAGGATCCGCACGGCCTCCTCGTCGCAGAGGCCGACGCCCGCGATGAGCGTGTCGTTGAGGTGCTCGTCGGGGGTGTCCTCGGGGTGGAGGACGGCGGCGATCCCGCCCTGCGCCCAGCGGGTGGACCCGGCGGACAGCACGTCCTTGGTGACGACCAGCACCCTGCCGGTGGGGGAAAGCTCGGTGTAGCGCAGGGCCACGGTCAACCCGGCGATCCCGGACCCGACCACGACGACGTCCGCGTCCACCGTCCATCCGGGATCGGGAGCCGTCAGCTTCCTCGGAATCGGCACCATTCGGGGGTCCACCTTTCGTCAATATGACGATAACGCCCCCGGGTCTCCATAATTCCCCCACCCCCCGCCCCGCTGTGATCATCCCGAGATGGGGACGATGACGTTGTCGATGAGGCGGGTGGTGCCGACCTTGGCGGCGACGGCCAGCACGGCCTCGCCCTCGTGGGCCTCCCCCACGGGCTTGAACGTCTTGGGATCGACCAGCTCGACGTAGTCCAGCGCGAGCGGCGGGTCGAGGCGCGCGGCATCGTCCAGTACGGCTCTCGCGGCCCGCAGGATCGCGGACGGCGTGGCCTCCGCCGCGCCCGCCCGCAGCGCCTTGGACAGGGAGAGCGCCGTGGCCCTTTCCGGCGCCGAGAGGTATCGGTTGCGGCTGGACAGGGCGAGCCCGTCGGGCTCCCGCACAGTGGGCGCCCCCACGATCGAGACCGGCAGGTTGAGGTCGGCCGCCATCCGCCGGATCAGCGCGAGCTGCTGGGCGTCCTTCTGACCGAAGATCGCGACATCGGGCTGGACGAGGTTGAGCAGCTTGAGCACCACGGTCAGCACGCCGTCGAAATGTCCGGGCCGGAACGCGCCCTCGGCGATCGTGCCCATCTCCCCCGACGAGACGCCGATCTGGCGATCGGGGAGATACATCTCGTCGGCCGACGGCGCGAAGACCACGCGCACGTTCTCCTCGGCGCACACCTCCAGGTCCGCGTCGAATGTCCGGGGATATCGCGAAAAATCATCGTTAGGGCCGAACTGGAGCGGATTGACGAAGATGCTCACCGCCACGTGGTCGGCGTGCTCGTGCGCCAGCCGGATCAGCGAGCGGTGGCCCTCGTGGAGCGCCCCCATGGTGGGGACCAGGGCCAGGCTTCCCTCGCCCAGCGCGTCTCTCGCCTTGACCAGGTCGGCGCGGTCAGCGGCGACGATCACGTCCATATGTTGCCTCCCAGCGCGTCCAGGAGGCGCTCGGCCGTCTCGGGCTTCAGCAGCCCGGCGGCCAGCGCCCGGTCCGCGGTGAGCCTAGCGAGGGCCACATAGGCGTCCGCCGCCTCGGGGGCGGCCAGGATGAGCGCGTCCACGTGCTTGCGCACGGTCCCCGCGTCGCCGCGCACAACGGGACCGGTCAGCCCGGCGATGCCGAGGCGCAGCACGTTGTCCAGCGCGGCGCTCAGCAGCGGGCCCAGCATCCGGCCGGGATGCTCCACGCCGATCTTCCCGAGCAGCTCCTGCGACTCGGCGATCAACGTGACCATGTGGTTGGCGGCCCCGGCGATCGCGGCGTGATAGAGCGCCCGGTCCTGGTCGGCGATCCAGACCGGCTCCCCGCCCATCTCGATCACCAGCGCCTCCGCCACCGGCCGCAGCAGGACGGGAGCCGTCACCCCGAACGAGCATCCGGTGAGCTTGGTCAGGTCGTCGTCCCTGCCGGTGAAGGTCATCACCGGGTGCAGCGCCAGCGGCAGCGCCCCGGCCTCCGCCGCAGGGTCCAGCACGGCCAGGCCGTACGCGCCGCTGGCGTGGACGAGCAGCTTGCCGCGCAGGTCGGCTCCCGTGGCGGCGAGCCCGGAGACCAACCCCGGGAGCACGTCGTCCGGCACGGTCAGCAGGATGAGCTCGGACTTCCTGATCACCTCGTCCGGCCTGCTCAGCTCGACGCCGAGGCGCTCGGCCGCCCGCTTCATCGACGCGTCGGAGACCCCGCTCGCGGCCACGACCCGGTGGCCGGCCAACGTGAGCGCGGCCCCCAGTACGGAGCCGACCCTTCCCGCGCCGAGCACTCCAACGGCGAGCCGCGCCGGGCGATCAGTTGTGTCCATGACCCCTCCCCTCGGCTCAGCGTAGCGGCGGCCGGCACGCCTGCCTGGCCTTGACCCAACGGTCGGATTTTGTCCCATTCCGCACCGGCATATGTTGAGCCCCGCGTACTGATGTGACTACTTTTCGTCATGGGTCGAGGCTTGGATAACGTGAGTCGATGTGTGGGTCACCTGGCGCGCGGCCATGCGGGAGGCGCTTTACGGCGAAAGCGGCTTCTACCTGCGAGAACGGCCGGATCGGCACTTCCGGACCTCCGTACACGCCTCGGCGGCCTTCGCCTCGGCCGTTCTCCGGCTGCTGGAGCTGACGGACGACGCGCTCGGGCGTCCGGCCGTGGTCGACCTCGTGGACGTCGGCAGTGGCGACGGCCTGCTCGTCACCCGCGTCCTGGCCGCCGCCCCGCCGGACCTCGCCGGGCGCCTGCGGACGACCGCCGTCGACCTCTCCCCGAGGCCGGAGGGCCTGGACGATCGGATCGACTGGGAGCCCGCCCTTCCCGATCAGGTGAACGGGCTGGTCATCGCCAACGAATGGCTGGACAACATTCCCGTCGACGTGGTCGAGCAGACGCCCTCGGGGCCGCGCCTCGTGCTGGTCGATCCTCGGACCGGCGACGAGCGGCTCGGGGCCGCCCCCGACTCCGGCGATCTCGGCTGGCTGGAGCGCTGGTGGCCGCTGCGCTCGAACGGCTGCCGCGCGGAGATCGGCCGCCCGCGCGACGAGGCCTGGGCGTCCGTGATCGTACGGCTCTCGCGCGGCGCCGCGGTCGCCGTGGACTACGCGCACCGGAGGGACAGCCGGCCCCCGCTGGGCAGCCTCGCGGGCTACCGGGGCGGCCTGGCCGTCCCCGCCGTGCCGGACGGGTCGTGCGACATCACGGCCCATGTCGCGCTCGACGCGTGCGCCGCCGCCGGAGAGCGGGCCGGCGCCACGGCGACCACGCTGACGACGCAGCGCGACGCCCTGCAGGGGATGGGAATCCGGGGTGCCCGGCCGTCCCTCGACCTCGCTCACACGGATCCGAGGGGCTATCTCCGGGCGCTCAGCCGCGCGTCCGAGGAGGCCGAGCTGATCGACCCCTCGGGCCTGGGCGGCTTCGGCTGGCTCAGCCAGTCGCGCTAGCCCTGTTCCGCACATCGGGGTGGCTGGGGCACCTTCCATGCCCCATCAGCCGAGCAGCATGCTAGTCCGCCTGGCTCGCCGACATTGGTATGGCCAGCCCTACTTCGCATGGTGATGGCACCTATCTAGCCGTTTGGGGTGTATGCGGGATCGTGTGGAGCCATGCCGGATTCCTAAGGTTGGTGATCGAGCGGAGACACTGTGTTCACCAAGGAAGGCTCCACACGTTCATGTTCAGCAAGTCCCTCACCGCCGCTGCCCCCAGCGTCGACGCCGCCGTCTGCGGTTGACCCCGGAGCGCGTCTAATTTCCTGCCGCCGTTGGCGGACACCAGCACGCCCCCGTCAGCCTGGCCCTCGGTACTGGTACGGCCGGTGCCGGACGTACCAGCTCACGGGCCTCTGCGGAGCGGACGCGGAACGCCCGGCAGTCCAGCGCCGTCAACGTCTCGGCCATTTCGCCGCACCGGGCTCTTCACCGCAGCCGAACATCGCACCGTCACACCAGGCCGTCATATCGAAAAGGACCATCCGATCATGCTGACCAAATTCCTCGCCGCTGCCGCACTCGCCGCCACCGGCCTGACGGCCGCCGCGCCGCCCGCGCTGGCCGCCAACACCGCTGAGCCTGCGGCTACAGCGGCCGGCTGGAAGCAGAACCCGGTCCGCGCACTGCAGCATGCGGCCCACCCACTGCGCTCGACCGAGCCCGGGAGCAATACGGCCGACCTGCGAGCCCTGGACGCGATAATCGGCGACGCCCAGGTGGTCGGCCTCGGCGAGGCCACCCACGGCTCCCACGAGTTCTTCACCATGAAGGAGCGAGTCTTCCGCCACCTCGTCGAGAAGAAGGGCTTCACCACCTTCGCCCTGGAGCTGAGCTGGTCCGCGGGACTCCAGATCGACGAATACCTCCAGACCGGCAAGGGCGACGCCCGTAAGATCGCCAAGGAGACGCTGACCAACTCCCCATGGGACCGCGAGGAGTTCGTGAGCCTCATCGAGTGGATGCGCGACTACAATCGCCGCCATCCCGGCCACACCGTCCACTTCATGGGCGACGACATCGGCGCGCCCACACTGAACGATGAGTTCTTCGGCCGGGTGACCGGCTACGTGCAGAAGAACCACCCGGAGTCGCTGCCGCGCCTCAACGAGCTCTACACCGGCCTGCGCCCGATCGACGACGTCTTCGCCTACCTGGGCAAGCCTCTCGCGGAACGACAGCGGCTCGCAGCCAAGGCGCAGCAGGCCCTGGAACTGATCAGCAGCCAGAAGGGCCCCGGCGGAGACGCGTTCGAATTGGCCGAGCAGAACGCCCGATCCATCGCCCAGACCGCCAAATTCCTCTCCCTGGACGTCACCGACCCGGACTCGGTGGCCACCTTCGAGCGCTTCCGCGACGAGGTGATGGCCCAGAACGTCACCTGGTGGCAGCAGCACACCAGCGACAAGATCCTTCTGTCAGCGCAGAACGACCACGTCGGCTACGTCGCCGGCGATCCCAAGCTGTATCCCAAGACGCAGGGGGCGTTCCTGCGCGACACACTGGGCAAGAAGTACCTCCCCATCGGCTTCACCTTCAACCAGGGCTCCTTCCTGTCGAAGGACGGCGCTATCGGCGGCGACTGGAAGAAGTTCACCGTGGGCGCGGCCACGCCCGGCATGAACGAGTACACCCTCGACAAGGTCCGTTACCAGGACTACTACCTCGACATCCGCAACGCCCCGGCCGCCGCACGCGCCTGGCTGGACATCTCCCGGCCCACGCGCAACATCGGCACGCAGTACCCTTACCCGCTCGTCGACCTCGCGATCGCCCGCTCCTTCGACGTCCTCATCCACCTCCACGACATCCGGGAGGCCGACAAGCTGCAGCCGTAACGGCCCGGCCCCGGCGCGGGGCATGCACCTGCGCGGCCTGCTCCGGCGCGGGTCTAGGCGGTGACCTTCAGCGACTCCAGGCCACGGATGATGTAGCCGGGCTTCCAGACCGGCTCCTCGGCGAGCTCCATCGCCGGGGCGGCCTTCAGCAGCGCGCCGAACGACTCGGCCAGCTCCACCCGGGCCAGCGGCGCGCCGAGGCAGAAGTGAATCCCCGCGCCGAACGAGATGTGCGGATTGTCCGCCCGCCCGACGTCAAGGCGGTCGGGGTCGGGGAAGACCTCGGGATCCCGGTTGGCCGAGCCGAAGAGCAGCGCGATCTCGAGGCCCTTGGGGATCGTCACGCCGCCGACCTCGATGTCCTCCAGCACCCAGCGCTCGAACATCTGCAGCGGCGTGTCCCACCGCAGCAGCTCCTCCACGGCCGTGGGCAGCAGGCCGGGGTCGGCGCGGACCCTCTCCAGCTCGGCGGGGTTGCGGAACAGGGACCACCAGCCGTTGCCGGTGACGTTGACCGTGGCCTCGTGCCCGGCGTTGAGCAGCAGCACGCAGGTGCCGATCAGCTCGTCCTCGGTCAGGCGGTCGCCTTCGTCCACCACCTGGGCGAGGGCGGAGATGAGGTCGTCTCCCGGCCGGTCCTTGCGCGCCCTGGCCAGCTCGCGCAGGTAGTCGGCGAACTCCGACGCCGCCCGCACGGCGGTGTGCTGGGCCTCCGGGGAGGGGTTGAGCTCGTACATCCCGCAGATGTCCGCCGACCAGGGCCGCAGCAGGTGCCGGTCGGCCTCGGGCACGCCCAGCATCTCGGCGATCACCGTCACCGGAAGGGGCTCGGCCACCTCCGCGAGGAGGTCGCCGCCGCCCCGCTCCACGAGCCCCTCGGCCAGCTCGGTGGCAATCTTCCGCACCCGGGGGCGGAGCGACTCGACCATCCGGGGCGTGAACGCCTTGGACACCAGGCGGCGCAGCCGGGTGTGGACCGGCGGCTCCACGTCCAGCATCCCCGCGCGGATCACCCGCCA
This sequence comes from Planotetraspora sp. GP83, assembly GCF_041262585.1. NCBI lineage: Bacteria > Bacillati > Actinomycetota > Actinomycetes > Streptosporangiales > Streptosporangiaceae > Planotetraspora > Planotetraspora sp. GP83. The sequence goes on from NZ_JBGCBZ010000033.1 coordinate 44,270, forward strand.
GAACAGCTCCTGGAACTCCGGCTCGGGCTCCCTGCCGAACGCCTCGTGCGAGGCCACGTGGAGGTAGGAGCGGCCCAACCGCCGGTCCCGCAGCAGCGCGTTGACGTCGGCGTGGCGGGCGATCAGCCACTGGCCGGTCGGCTCGAAGAAGCTCACCGGGGCGTTGTCCCGCAGCTCGCGGTAGACGTCGTACGGGTGGGCGACGAACTCGGGATTCCAGGGGTCAAACTGCACAGAGCAACGATACGCACGGTGGGCCGATGGTCGCACGGAGCCCACGTGCCACATCGTCGCCCCGATTTGGCAAACAGGCTTACCACAGGGGCTCACCTGCGCATTTGCCATGGGCAGGGGGCGCTCGGTTATAGTGCCGATCAGGTCATGAGTGCCAGCGTCAAGCCCCGGCTAGCTGGCCGGCAACCCTCGCGTCCGCGGCGGGGTGCCCCGGGTGAGGACCAGGTCCGGCGCGAGGTGCGCCGGGCAAGCGCGGGCTCCGCCGGACGACGCCATGGCCGGGGTCCCATGACCCGAGGAGGCAGGCGTTGTCCCCACTTTCCGTTCTCGCCCGTTCCGCCGTTTCCCCCGACCTTTCCCCCACTGTGGACGGTCTCCCCACCGGCCGCCGGATCCCCGCGGTGCTCGGCGCGGACCTCCAGGTGCCGGTGAAGGGCGGCAGGCTCGTGCCGTACGCGAACCTCGACTACGCAGCCAGCGCCCCCTGTCTGGAGCCGGTGAACGCCGCCGTCGCCGCGGCGCTCCCGGCCTACTCGAGCGTCCACCGGGGAGCCGGGTACGCCTCGCAGCTCACGACCGCCAGATACGAGCAGGCGAGGCACACCGTGCGGGCCTTCGCCGGCGCCCGTCCGGACGACGCGCTGATCTTCACCCGCAACACCACCGACGCGATGAACCTGCTGGCCCGCAGCCTCCCCGAGGGCACCACCGTCGTGGTCTTCGACACCGAGCACCACGCCTCGCTCCTGCCCTGGTCCGATGCCGTACGGCTCGCACCGCCCGCCTTCCCCGGCGAGGCGATCCGGGCGGCCGACGAGGCGCTGGCCGCCATCGACGGCCCCGCTCTGCTGGTCGTCACCGCCGCGTCCAACGTCACCGGCGAGCTCTGGCCCATCGCGGGGCTGGCCCACATCGCCCACCGGCACGGCGCCAGGATCGCGGTCGACGCCGCGCAGCTCGTGCCCCACCGGCGGCTGAACCTGACCGCGCTCGACCTCGACTACGTCGCCTTCTCCGGGCACAAGCTCTACGCCCCCTTCGGCGCGGGCGCCCTGATCGGCCGGTCGGACTGGCTCGCGCAGGCCTCGCCGTACCTCCGTGGCGGCGGCGCGGTGAAGGCCGTCGCGGAGACGACCGAGTGGGCCGAGGACCCCGAGGCGCGGCACGAGGCCGGCACCCCCAACGTGCTCGGCGCGATCGCGCTCGCCGCGGCCTGCGACGCCCTCAGCGCCACCGGCTGGACGGCTCTCGTCCGCGAGGAGGAGCGGCTGCTGACCCGCCTGCGCGCCGGGCTCGCCGGGATCGAGGGAGTCCGCGAGCTGTCGCTGTGGGGGCCCGACCACCCGAGGGTCGGCATCGTGTCGTTCGTGGTGGACGGCCTGTCCGCCCGCGAGGTCGCCGAGACGCTGTCGTCGGAGCACGGCATCGGCGTCCGGGACGGCAAGTTCTGCGCGCACCCGTTCGTCCGCCATCTCCTCGGCACGGCCGACGGCGGCTGCGAGGACGGCACGGCCAGCGCGGTGCGGGCCTCGATCGGCATCGGCTCTACCGAGGAGCACGTCGACCGCCTGATCGCCGCCCTGAAGCGCCTCGCCACCTCCTGAACGGCCGCCCCGTTTCCGGGCTCTTCGCCGTGCCGTACGAGCGTGGGAGCATGGCGGTATGACCGAAGAGGAGCGCACCCGGGAAGGCGCCGAGAGCGGCGCGGTCCGGGAGCGCGTCGCCGGGATCGGCGCGGGGGCGGCGGCCGTCGAGGCGCGGGAGCTGGCCACCGAGGACATGATCCTCAACATCGGTCCGCAGCACCCGTCGACCCATGGCGTGCTGCGGCTGCGCCTCACGCTGGACGGCGAGCGGATCATCAAGGCCGAGCCCGTCATCGGCTACATGCACCGCGGCGCGGAGAAGCTGTTCGAGGTGCGCGACTACCGGCAGATCATCGTGCTGGCCAACCGGCACGACTGGCTGTCGGCGTTCGCCAACGAGCTCGGTGTCGTCATCGCGGTGGAGCGCATGCTCGGGATGGAGGTCCCCCAGCGGGCGGTCTGGGCGCGGACGCTGCTCGCCGAGCTCAACCGGGTGCTCAACCACCTCATGTTCCTCGGCTCCTACCCGCTGGAGCTCGGCGCGATCACCCCGGTCTTCTACGCCTTCCGCGAGCGGGAGACGCTGCAGCACGTCATGGAGGAGATCTCCGGCGGCCGCATGCACTACATGTTCAACCGCGTGGGCGGGCTGAAGGAGGACCTCCCACTCGGCTGGCTCGACCGCGCGGCCGGGGCCGTGGCCGACGTGCGGCGGCGCCTCCCCGACATCGAGCACCTCGTCTCCGGCAACGAGATCTTCCTCGCCCGCACGAAGGGCGTCGGCGTGCTCGACCGGGAGACGATCATGCAGTACGGCGTGAGCGGCCCGATCGCGCGGGCGTCCGGGGTCGACCTCGACCTACGGCGCGACGAGCCCTATTTGGCGTACGGCGAGCTGCCCGTCAAGGTGGTCACCCGCTCGGCGGGCGACTGCAACGCCCGCTTCCAGGTGCTGCTGGAGCAGGTGAAGGTCTCCCTCGACCTGGCGGACGCCTGCGTGGACCGGCTACGGCGGCTCCCGCCGGGGCCGATCAACCAGCGGCTGCCCAAGATCTTGAAAGCGCCGGAGGGCCACACCTACGCCTGGACCGAGAGCCCGCTCGGCCTGAACGGCTACTACCTGGTGTCGAGGGGGGAGAAGACCCCCTGGCGGCTCAAGCTGCGCAGCGCGTCGTTCAACAACGTGCAGGTGCTGCGCGAACTGCTGCCGGGGAACCTGGTCTCCGACATGGTGGCGATCCTCGGCTCGATGTTCTTCGTGGTCGGCGACATCGACAAGTAGGGAGGGCTCAGTCCTCGTCCTCCGGCTTTCCCGGCACCCGGCAGCAGTACTCCAGGAACAGCGCGGCGCAGATCAGGGCCACGCACGACACGAACGAGCCGCCCGCGATCAGCGCGTCCTGGCGCGGCTTCGGCAGGTCGAGCAGGTTGAGCACGTGCAGCACGAACCCGGCGAACACCCCGCCGAAGACCGCCCCCGCGTACGCCGTGGCCTTCGCGAGAGCCGCCAGGCGGGCGACGGCGAGCGGCTCGACCGGCTTGGTGTCGGGCTTGCGGAGGATCCTCGCGCGGGTCAGCCAGCCCGTGTACGCCTCGCCGATCGCGAGCAGCAGCACGGTGGGGATCGCCGTCCATGGGACGGTCGGCAGCCCGGAGTAGGTCTTCTGCAGCAGACCCCAGGTGGCGAGCGCGAACACGACGACCAGGCCGACGAGCACGCCGGGATTGCTGGGCTTCACAGGGGGCTCCTCGTCAGGCCGGGGGTTCCAGGGCGAGGTCGCGGCGGAGCCGTACACCGCTCTGGTCGAGATCGGCCAGCAGGGCCGCGACGGACCCGCGCCCGGGGAGGACCGCGGCCGGGTCGGCCTGCGCCCAGGGGACCAGCACGAACGCCCGTTCATGCGCCCGGGGATGCGGCAGGGTGAGCTCCGGGTCGTCCGACATGAGGTTGCCCACCATGATCAGATCGACGTCGAGCGTCCTCGGCCCCCAGCGCTCCGCGCGCGTGCGGCCGAAGGCGTTCTCGATGTTGTGGGCCCGGTCGAGGAGCGAGCGCGGGTCCTGCATGCCCTCGGCGATGACCACGGCGTTGAGGTACGGATCCTGCTCGGGGCCGCCCACCGGATCGGTCTCGTACACCGGTGACACCGCCACGAAGGACAGCCCCGGCGCGTCGAACATCGCGTCGAGCGCTCCCTGGAGGTAGTCGATCCGGCGGCCCAGGTTGCTGCCGAGCGCGAGCACGACCCTCATGCGCGACCCCTTCTGATCGTCACCACCACGTCGTCGAACGGCAGCGGGATGGGCGCAGCCGGTTTGTGCACGCTGACCTCCGCCTCCTCGACCAGGTCGTAGGCCAGGCAGACGGACGCCAGCCGGTCGGCCAGGGTCTCGATCAGGTTGACCGGCTCACCCTCGACGACCTTCACCAGCTCGACGGCGAGCGCGCCGTAGTCCACCGTCTTCGTCAGGTCGTCGCCCGCGGCGGCCGGCGCGGTGTCCAGGAACAGCGTGACGTCCACGACGAACTCCTGTCCCAGCGCACGCTCGGCCGGAAGGCAGCCGTGCCGCCCTCGGGCCCGCAGGCCGGCGAGCCGCACGGTGTCGGCGCGCCTTCCGCGCCCGGTCACGACTCGTCTTCCTCGTCGTCGTCGCTCTGCAGCACGGGAGAACCGTGGTAAAGCCAGAGCCGCCAGCCCGCCGGGGTCCGCACGAACGTGTTCGTCGCGACCACCCGGCCCGCCGCGAAGCCCGGCTCGTCGGTGTCGGCGGCCGTGAGGATGTTCTCCGCGCAGGTGAGGACCGCCACGTCGCCCAGGACCATGGTTTGCACGTCGGTCAGCACGAACTGGATGTACGGCGTGTTCGCCATGATCAGCGCCCACGAGCGGAGCACCTCTGACCGCCCGCTCAGCATCGGCCAGCCCGGGTGGACGCACATGGCCACCCGATCGGCGACGTCCTCGATCCAGATCTCCGACATCTTGTCGAGGTCGGCGCTCTCGATCGCGTTGTAGAACGCCTGGTTGAGCTCCTCAATGACCTTCATCGGCGTCCCTCGTCGGCGTTCTGTCCGGCATGTCCTTTATCGGCTGCCCGCCACGCCGCCGCGACACGCACGGCGTCGGCGTTGGGCCCGACCTGGTGCACCCGCACGCACCACGCGCCCGCTCTCGCGGCCAGCGCGGTGACCGCCAGGGTCGCGTCGTCGCTGCCGCTGAAGGGCCGCGGGGTCCCCTCGGCGTCCGCCAGCAGGCGCCCCAGGAAGCGCTTCCTGGACGCCCCGATGATCAGAGGGTGGCCGAGCTCGGTCAGCCGGCCGATGCCGGCCAGCAGAGCCCAGTTGTGCTGCGGCTTCTTGGAGAAGCCCAACCCGGGGTCGAGCACGATCTGCTCCTCGCTGACACCCTCGGCCAGCACCGAGTCGACCCGCTTGCGCAGCTCCTCGGCCACCTCGACCACGACGTCCGCGTAGATCGCCCGGCTGTCCATGTCGCGGCTGTGCCCGCGCCAGTGCATCACGACGTACGGCACGCCGGTCGCGGCCACCACGCGCGGCATCGCCGGGTCGGCCAGGCCGCCGCTCACGTCGTTGACGAGCTTCGCGCCGGCCTCGACGGCGACCTCGGCGACCTCCGCCCGCATGGTGTCCACGCTGACCGTCACGCCCTCCTGGGCGAGGGCGCGGATCACCGGCTCGACGCGGCGCAGCTCCTCCTCCAGCGAGACCCTGGCGGCCCCGGGGCGGGTCGACTCGCCGCCCACGTCCACGATGTCGGCGCCCTCGCCGACCAGGTCGAGGCCGTGCCTGATCGCGGTGTCGAAGTCGAACCACTCGCCGCCGTCGGAGAACGAGTCAGGCGTCACGTTGACCACGCCCATGACGAGGCAGCGCCCGGGGTCGGGCATTCCCGGCACGCGTCGTGTGGTCATCCTTCCTCCTCGCCTGCGGCTCGTCGGCGAATGACCGCGGTCTCCGTATCTATTCGCTCACTCGCTTCGCTTGCGTAGTCAAGCCTAGTGCCGCACCCGGCAAGATTCGCCCGGGAGGACGGGGCCGGCCGGGCGCGGTAAAGGCGGCAGGGTCAGGCGACACGAGGCGCGAGACCGTCAGCCGCGCAGGATGAGCGACATGGCCTCGGCCCGGGTCGCCTCGCTCGTACGGAAATCGCCCCGGACGGCCGACGTGATCGTCTTGGCTCCGGGCTTGCGGACCCCGCGCATGGTCATGCACATGTGCTCGGCCTCGATCACCACGATGACGCCACGAGGTTCGAGCACCCGCATCAGCCCGTCGGCGATCTGCGACGTCATCCGCTCCTGCACCTGGGGGCGGCGGGCGTAGACGTCCACCAGCCTGGCCAGCTTGGACAGGCCGGTGATCTGCCCCTTCTCGTTGGGCGTGTAGCCGACGTGGGCGACGCCGTGGAACGGCAGGAGGTGATGCTCGCACATGGACATGACCTCGATGTCCTTCACCAGCACCATCTCGTCGTGGTCGGCGTCGAACATCGTGGTCAGCGCGTCCTCCGGCTGCTGCCCGAGCCCGGCGAACTGCTCGGCGAAGGACCGGGCCACGCGGGCCGGGGTGTCCCGCAGCCCGTCACGCTCCGGATCCTCGCCGATCGCGATCAGGATCTCGCGAATGGCCTTCTCGATCCGGGCGTGATCGAACTGCGGCGAAGGCGGGAGCGCCATGGTCAGGCCTCGTCCCGCTGTGGCGCCTGGTCGTTTACCCACGGAGCCGGGCCGCCGGCGGGCAGCGCCGCCGAGCCGTTCCCGTTCGCCCGCTCCTTCGGCGTGATCACCGGAGGACGGTCGGACGGGAGACGCTTGCCGTACCCCGCGTAGGAGGGGCGCTTCTCCTTGGTGACCACCGGGGAGAAGATCTGCAGGACCTGCTCCCGGGAGATCGTCTCCTTCTCCATGAGCTCCAGGACGAGGTTGTCCAGCACGTCGCGGTACTGGACGAGGATCTCCCACGCCTGGTCGTGCGCCGACTCGATGAGGCGGCGGACCTCCTCGTCGATCGTCGAGGCGATCTGCTCGGAGTAGTCCCGCTCGTGACCCATCTCGCGACCCAGGAACACCTCGCCGTTGCCGCTGCCGAACTTGCGCGCGCCGAGCTTCTCGCTCATGCCGTATTCGGTGACCATGCGGCGGGCGATCGAGGTGGCCTTCTCGATGTCGTTGGACGCACCCGTGGTGGGCTCGTGGAAGACGAGCTCCTCCGCGGTGCGGCCGCCGAGCAGCATGGCGAGCTGGTCGTTCATCTCCGACCGGGTCGCGAGGAACTTGTCCTCCATCGGCAGCGTCATCGTGTAACCGAGCGCGCGGCCCCGGGACAGAATCGTGATCTTGTGAACCGGGTCGGAGTTGGGCAGCGCGTGGGCCACCAGGGCGTGGCCGCCCTCGTGGTAAGCGATGATCTTCTTCTCCTGGTCCGACATGACCCGCGACTTGCGCTCGGGACCGGCCATCACGCGGTCGATGGACTCCTCGAGGGTGTTCATCGTGATGAGCTTCTGGTCCTGGCGGGCGGTCAGCAGGGCCGCCTCGTTGATCACGTTGGCCAGGTCCGCGCCGGTGAAGCCGGGGGTCCGGCGGGCGATCACGTCGAGGTCGACGTCGGCGTCGAACGGCTTGCCGCGCCCGTGGACCCGGAGGATGCCCTTGCGGCCCTCCAGGTCGGGCCGGTCGATGACGACCTGACGGTCGAAGCGGCCGGGACGCAGCAGCGCCGGGTCGAGGATGTCGGGCCGGTTCGTCGCGGCGATCAGGATCACGCCGCCCTTCACGTCGAAGCCGTCCATCTCGACGAGGAGCTGGTTCAGCGTCTGCTCGCGCTCGTCGTGGCCGCCGCCGAGACCCGCGCCGCGGTGCCGGCCGACGGCGTCGATCTCGTCGATGAAGACGATCGCCGGAGCGTTCGCCTTGGCCTGCTCGAACAGGTCGCGGACGCGGGAGGCGCCGACACCGACGAACATCTCGACGAAGTCGGAACCGGAGATCGAGTAGAACGGCACCCCCGCCTCACCGGCGACCGCCCTCGCGAGCAGCGTCTTACCGGTTCCGGGCGGGCCGTACAGCAGGACGCCCTTGGGGATCTTGGCGCCGATCGCCTGGAACTTGGCCGGAGCCTGCAGGAACTCCTTGATCTCCTGGAGCTCCTCGATGGCCTCGTCGGCCCCCGCGACGTCGGCGAACGTCGTCTTCGGGGTGTCCTTGGTGATCAGCTTGGCCCGGGACTTCCCGAAGTTCATGACCCGGGAGCCGCCGCCCTGCATCTGGTTCATGATGAACAGGAAGATCAGGACGATGATGATGATCGGCAGGAAGCTCACCAGCAGGCTGACCAGGAAGTTCTCCCTGGGCACCTCGGCGGTCCAGCCCTTCGGGGGGTTGGCCGTCTTCAGCATCTGCGTCAGCAGCACGCCCTGACCCTCGACCCAGGGTGCCTGGATGCGGTCGGTCGTCTTACCGGCGACCTCGATCGGCTTGAGGAGGGTGACCTCGACCCGCTGGTCCTTGTCGACCACGGTCGCGTTCTTGACGTTGTGCTGCTCGATCTGCTGGACGACCGTCGAGGTGTCGGCGGTGGTGTAGTTGCCGTCGCCGCTGAACATCGTGGTCACGAGCAGGAGAAGCACGACGATGCCCAGGATCCACAGCAGTGGCCCACGTGTAAATCGCTTGAGATCCATCCGTTGCGGAACCCCGGCGGGCCCGTCCCTTCCTGACCAAGGCCTGGCCCCGGTGTGACCCGGGGTCGCGGCATCCCTTGCCGCTTCTTCGTCTACCCGCGGGTAACCGTTTGGCACTCCACGGATATCCGAAGGTACACCGGGCCGCCGCGTGCGTTAACTGCCCGAGCGGCTCCGGCTTCGCCCTTCCAACGTACGTCAGGCATTCCCGTGTTCCCCGACCTGGGAGCAAATAACGCTTGACTGGAAGAGCACTTCGCTAAGGGCTTACTCCCCGCCGTAGACGTGCGGCGAGAGGGTCCCGATGAACGGCAGGTTACGGTACCGCTCGGAGTAATCGAGGCCGTAGCCGATCACGAACTCGTTGGGAATGTCGAATCCGACATACCGCACCTCGATGGGCCCCTTCACCGCGTCCGGCTTGCGCAGGAGTGTGCAGATCTCGACCGATGCGGGGCTGCGCGACTTCAGGTTGTTCATCAGCCAGGAAAGGGTCAGCCCGGAGTCGATGATGTCCTCGACCACCAACACGTGGCGGCCCGCGATGTCGGTGTCGAGGTCCTTGAGGACGCGCACCACGCCGGACGACTTGGTGCCCGCGCCGTAGGACGAAACGGCCATCCAGTCCATCTGCACCGGGACGTGCAGCGCCCGCGCGAGGTCGGCCATGACCATCACGGCGCCCTTCAACACGCCGACGATAAGGAGTTCCTTCCCGGCGTAGTCCGCGTCGATCTGGCCGGCGAGCTCCTTGATCTTGGTCTGAAGCTCTTCTTCCGGAATGAGGACGCTGGAGAGGTCCTCACCCATGTCCGCTGCATCCACCTGGGCTTTTCCTTACAAATCGGCGACGCCGAGGTTGGCGACGAAGTACAGCGTGCCATAGCGGCGGACCGCTCCCACCCCCCCGGGTAGGTGCACCGCCTTCTGGCCTCGCCACTCGGTGACCAGGCGTTCCACCTCGTCGATATGGACGGCGGCGAGCGCGGACGCCGGCGAGCCGGCCGCCACGGCCGCCCGCTGGATCACCCGCCGCCGCACGGCCGCCGGAACGTCCTCCAGGACGGCCACCGTCAGCTCCCCCTCGGGCCCCAGGGACTTGGCGTGGACCGCGGCGGCCCATTCGTCGAGGGCGTCCGCGTCGTCCCGGCAGAGCCGTGCCGTACGGGCGAGCGCCTCGGCGACCCCCGGGCCCAGGGCCGCCTCCAGGGCCGGGAGCACGTCGTGCCGGACCCTGACCCTGGTGTAGGCCGGGTCCACGTTGTGCGGGTCGTCCCACGGCCGCAGGGCGAGCGCGGCGCAGGCCGCCCTGGTCCGCGTACGGCTGACGCCGAGGAGCGGCCTCCGGTAGATGCCTGATATTTCCGGCATGCCCGCGAGCGATCTGCTGCCGCTGCCCCGTGCCAGGCGCAGGAGCACGGTCTCGGCCTGGTCGTTCAGCGTGTGTCCCAGCAGTACGGCCGCCGCTTTGTGGGCGTCGGCCGCCGCGGAGAGAGCCGCGTAACGGGCGTCGCGGGCGGCGGCCTCGGGACCGCCCGCCCTGCCGACCGTGACCGTCAGGACCTGGGCGGGATCCAGGCCCAGCGTGGGCGCGAGCCGTACGACATCGAGGGCGCGCTCGGCGGAGCCCTCCTGGAGGCCGTGGTCGACGGTGAGCAGCCCGGCCCGCAGGCCCATCCTGGACGCGGAGAAGCCCAGCGCCGCGGCCAGGGCCAGCGAGTCGGCCCCTCCGCTGCAGGCGACGAGGACGAGGTCGCCGGGCGCGAGATCCGCGAGCGTCAGCCGTACGGCACGGCGGACGTCGGCGACGGCGGGATGTGGGCCCATGGGGCCATTGTGTCCGGCCTGCGCGTGATCAGGCGCCAGGGGGGTTGAGCGCCTGGGTGCCGAGGACGCGGCCCATCCAGGCGTGCGGGTCGGCGATCTCGTCACGGCTCGGGAGCGAGTCGGGAGACGTCCAGACCCGGTTGAAGCCGTCCATCCCGGCCTCCTCCACGACCGTGCGGACGAATTGCGAGCCCTCGGCGTACTGCTTCATCTTGAGGTCGATGCCGAGCAGGCGCCGGATGAGCTGGTCGACCCGCGAGCCGCCCTGCCTCCGGCGCTGGAACTTCGACCGGATGTCGGCGACCGACGGCACGACGGACGGCCCGACCGCGTCCATGACGTAGTCGCCGTGCCCCTCGACCAGCGTCATCACGGCGGTGACCCGGTCGAGGACGGCCTTCTGCTCCGGGGTCTGGATGGCCTCGATCAGGTTGCCGTCGCCGCCCTTGAAGGCGTCGGCGACCGCGTCCGAGGCGGCGCGGAGGCGCTCCAGCAGGGTCGCGAGATCCATGTCGGAGGCGAGGAGGAACTCGGTCATCTGGCCCCGGACGTACTCCCGCAGCCAGGGGACTCCGGTGAACTGCACCCGGTGGGTCTCCTCGTGCAGGCAGACCCAGAGCCGGAAGTCGCGCGGGTTCACGCCCAGCTCGCGCTCCGCGTGCACGATGTTGGGCGCGACGAGGGTCAGCCGACCGATCGGGGCGTTCCCGTCGGGGTCCGGCGGGAGGAACAGTTCGTACTGCCCGAGCACCCGCGACGCGAGGAACGCCAGCACCGCGCCCACCTCGACGCCGGTGATGCGCGACCCGACGGCGCCGACGATCGCCGGCATGTTCGACATCTTGTCGGTCAGCGGCTCCAGCACCACGCGGAAGCCGTCGACGTTGGCGCGGATCCAGCCGGGCCGGTCCACGACGGTGGCGGCCTCCGGCGGAGCCGAGTCGATGCGGGTGAACTCCCGCACGTGCCCCTCGGCCTCCCGCGAGAGCTGCCGAAGGTCGGCGACCGCCTGCCTGGCCTCCTCACGGCTCACCTGTGGCCCGGGGCGCACAAGGCGAACTCCGGTCGCGACGGCCAGATCCCAGTCGATCACCTGCATACTCACCACCGTACGTGCTCGACGCCCAGCTCGCGCGCCCCCCTTCCGCGTGATCATGCAGAGATTCCTCGCCATGCCGTACGGCCTGCGGGCTCGCCCCACGTGATCATGCATGGATTCCGCGACGTTCCTTACGGCCTGGGGAAACATTTCGCGTGATCATGCGATCACGTCCAGATGCCAGATCACGAAGAACGAAGCCGCAGATGGAGAGGCATCGCGAGGAATCCATGCATGATCACGCGGTGGGATGAGGCAGGTGAGAACGCCTCGGCGGGAACCTGTGCATGATCACGCGGGGTTGGGGGGGTCAGCTGCGGGCGACGATCGCCGCCATCTTGTCCAGCACGGCTATCGCCCCCGGCGGGTTCGTCACGTCGTCGGCCATGAAGGCGAAGGTCAGCAGCCGGCCGTCGGCCGTGTAGACGATGCCCGCCAGGGTGTTCACGCCGGTGAGCGTGCCCGTCTTGGCGCGGATCACCCCCGCTCCCGCCTCCGAGTCCGCCTTGCCGTACCTGTTGTGCAGCGTGCCGGTGAACCCGGCGACGGGCAGGCCGCTGATCAGCGAGTGCAGGCCCGGGTTCGAGGGAGAGGAGGCCGCGGCGAGCAGGCGGGCGAGGGCGGTGGGAGTGATGCGGTTCTTCGTCGAGAGCCCGCTGCCGTCGTAGACCTCGACCCCCTGATCCACGCCGAGGCGGGTCAGGACCTGGTGGACCGCCCTGGCCTCCCCCTCGAAGGTGTGCGGGAGCCCCTCCTTGATGGCGACCTGGCGGGCGAGCGCCTCGGCGAGGTCGTTGTCGCTGAGCGTCAGCATCCGCTCGACCAGCGTGTACACCGGCGGAGACTCGACCCGTGCCAACTCCTGGGCGCCCGCCGGGGCCTTGGCCGGTTTCACGTCGTCGCCGACTCTGATGCCGTACCTGCGGAGCAAAGGGACGAAGGCGTCGGCCGTGGCGCGCGGCGGGTCGGAGAACCGCGACCCGTCGGTGGCGCGGCCCTCGTCCATGGTCAGCGCGGCGACCGGGGCGACGCTGCCCTCCGGGATGTACGTCGGCTTCCACCCCGGTCCGGTCACCGGCCCGCCGAACAGCGAGGCATCGTACGACAGGTCGACCGAGGTGATTTTCGCCGCTTTCAGGGCCCTGGCCGTACGGACGGCCAGTTGGGCCAGCGACGCCGCGCGAGGGTAGACGGCGTTCTTCGACCACTTGGCGTTCTCGGCGGTCTTCGGCCCGGCCAGGGTCGGGTCTCCGCCGCCCACGAGGACGATCGAGCCGGGGGTGGCCCCCTTGACGACCGTGGTGGCCAGGCGGGCGTCGGGCCCGGCCGAGCCCAGCACGGCGACGGCGGTGACGACCTTGGTGGTCGAGGCGGGCTTGAGCGCCCTCGACGCGCGGCCGTCGAAGAGAACGCCGCCCGTCCGGGCGTCGAGCACGACCCCGGCGACGCTCTTCCCCAGCGCCGGGTCACCCATGGGGCCACCGAGCTGAGCCGTCAAAGTACCCTTGGCGGGGAGAGCCCCGTCCCCCGCCGCGGCCAGAACCGGACCCGCGGTGATCAGGGGGGTAGGGGCCGGTTCCGGAGACGCGATCGGGACCGGCATCTGGGCGGCGCCATGGGTGATCCAATAGACGCCCGCGACGACGACGAAGATCTGCAGCAGGGCGAGCGTGGCAACCACCACCCACCGCTCACGTCGCACCACGAGACCTCATTTCGCGCCAGGCCGAAACACGTTTACGAGACATTAACGCCAGCCCGGGAAGCCGGGGGCGTGAGCGGAGGAACCGCAGTGGAGTTCGACGTTGTCGTGGAGATTCCCAAGGGGCAACGGAACAAGTACGAAGTGGACCACAAGACTGGCCGCATCCGCCTTGACCGCCTGCTTTTCACGTCAACTCAGTACCCCGCCGACTACGGGTTCATCGAGAACACCCTGGGCGAGGACGGAGATCCCCTCGACGCGCTCGTGCTGCTGCAGGAGCCGACCTTCCCCGGATGCCTGATCAAGTGCCGCGCGGTCGGAATGTTCCGGATGACCGACGAGAAGGGCGGCGACGACAAGGTCCTCTGCGTGCCGGCCACGGACCCCCGCATGGAGCACATCCGCGACATCCACCATGTCGCCGAGTTCGACCGGCTGGAGATCCAGCACTTCTTCGAGGTCTACAAGGACCTGGAGCCCGGCAAGTCGGTCGAGGGCGCCGACTGGGTCGGGCGGGTCGAGGCCGAGGCCGAGATCGTGGCGTCGATCAAGCGGCACGAGCAAGAGGAGCACTGACCTACACCGGCCGGGTGGCGCCGACGAGGTCGCGCCGCCAGATGCTCGAAATGCGGACCACGTCCCCCGTCTGGGGGGCGTGGACCATGAGGCCCCGGCCGATGTAGATCCCGACGTGGTGGATGGTGCCGGGATTGCGGCTCAGCCGGCCGTAGAACACCAGGTCGCCGCTGCGCAGGTCCTTTACCGGCACATGCGGCCCCGAGTTCCACTGAGTGCCGGTCCAGTGGTCGAGGGAGATGCCCGCCCGCTGCCAGGCCCGCATGGTCAAGCCCGAGCAGTCGAAGCCGGAGGGCCCGTCCGCCGCCCACACGTACGGCTTGCCGAGTTGTTTGAGCGCCCACTGGGCCGCGCGGCCGCCCCTGCCGGAGGCCAGCCCTCCCGCCCATGACGGTACGGCGAAGCTCGCCCGGCGGCCGGCCCTCTGTTTTCGGGTCTCGTCCCGGGCGCGGCGCAGCCGTTCGACCCGCGATCTGGCGGCGTCGAGGCGCTGCGAGATCGCGGTCTTCTCCTTGCTGATCTGCTGAGTCTCCTTGATCTGCCGGTCGACCGCCAGCCGGGCGGCGTCCCTGGCCAGCCGTACCTGCTCGGCTGTCTTGAGCTGGTCGGCATAGGCCTGCGCGGCCTGGGTGCGCAAGATCGCGTAGACCCGCTGAGTGTCGCGAAGCTGCTCCAGCGTGGCGGCCTGTTCGCTGCTCAGCTGGCTCAACAGGCTGGCCCGCTGCAGGAAGCCCCCGACATCGCCGGAGTCCGCGACCATGGCCGCACCGGACACGGACAGGTCGAGCTGGTCGTAGTTCTGGGCCGCCTGCGCCGCCACCGTCGCGCGCACCTGCTGGTAGTCGTCCGCCGCCTGGCGCAGCCGGACGACCGCCTGCTCGTAGTCGTTCCGCGCGGCGTCGAGCTTCACCAGCTCGCCGTTGTACGCCTCGACGAGCCGCTCGGCGCCGGCGGTGAGGTCGTCCTGGCGGGCCTGGGCGACGGCGAGGTCCGCCTCCGCCTTGCCGAGCTCATGCGCCCGGTCCTGGGCCTGCTGGCGCGCCTCGGCGACGTCCTGCGCGGACGGTCTCGGCTCCGCTCCGGCGGGGCTTCCAAGGGTCAGGACGATTCCCGACCCCAGCCCGGCGACCAGGCCCGATGCTCTGAGGAGTGGCATGCTACCCCTTCCCTAACTCCACTCCCCTCAGTTCCCGTTGACTACTCTCCGTACACATTGAAGACACGGACAGTAATTCGGCTATGGGGTAGATCGCCCGGCATGTACGAGAAAGCCGGGACGTCCACCGTCGGAGCCGCGTGGCCTCCGGTCAGGTGGTGCCGGAGGTCGTGGGGGACGGCTGCGCGGCGGGGTTGCCCGCGGAATCCGCGGAGTCGGCGGAGTCGGCGGAGCCGGCGGGGTCGTTCCTGCGGGGTGCGGTCGCCTCAGTGGGCGGCGGACCAGCCGGAGGCCGGTCCCCCGGCGTGTCATCCCCCGACCGCCGGCCCCCGGTTCTGAAGCCGTCTCCTGGGTGCCGGTTACCCGGCGCACCCTCCGGCCACCGATCGCCGGTTCCCGAGCTGTCTCCCGGCCTGTCACCTGCCGATCGATCGCCGGGTCTGTCCCATGGCCGCGCGTGCGCCGACCTGGTCCATGGCCGCCGGAAGTGGGCGCCCGACCGGGCGGGCCGCGCCTGCGACTGGTCGGCCGCCGCGCCTTGCGGGCGCTCGGGTTGCCGCTGCGAGGTCTGCGTAGAAGGCGGAGCCGGGGTCTGAGTGGGAGGCGGAGCCGGTGCCGGCCGGTCGGGGCACTCACGCCGCGGCCGGGGATGGTGCTGGTGATCGTGGGCGTGCTCGTGCTCGTGCCCGTGCTCATGGTCGTGGTCATGCTCGTGCGGTGGCCACGGGCGCGGGCCCGGCCATCCCGGCGGCGGCCCATCCGTGGGCGTGGCGGGGGTGGGCCAGGTTGGACTCCCCGTGGGCATCTGGGACGGCGTCGGCTCGGGACCGGAGGGCTGGGCCGTCGGGCGGGTCGTCGGCTGGCTCGTGGGGCGGGTCGAGGGGTGAACCGACGGCTGGGCGGACGGCTGCGAGGGCCGTGGCGGCGGGCCGTACGGCCGGGACGGCCTCGGCCGCGGGGGAGCGGGCGCCGGGGTGGGCAGGAGAAGGGGCCGGGCGGGGAAGAGAGGCTCCGCGAGCTGCCGTGAGTCGATCCGGCCCATGGGCGAGTGGTCAGCGACGGGCTCAAGCAGCCTCTCGCCGGGCCTCGCCTTCGTCGGCGGCGGGACGCGGGGAGCCTCGCTGGCGGTCGGCAGCCCTTCCGAGGTGAAGCGGGTGACCCGCTCTCCCGGCCCATCGGCCAGTTGGGCGAACACGAGCGCCACCGTGGCGACGGCCGCGACGGCGGCGACCGCCCCCGCGACGGCCTGCGCCAGCCGGCCGTCCATCCCGGCGCCCGCCCTCGGGAAGCCGGAGGCGTCGAGCGGCCCGACCCGCTTCGCGACGTATCGCCGGTAGGGGACGAGCTCGGGGTCGATGAAGCAGCTCAGCACCCTGACACGCAGGGTCTCGGGGAGGACCACCTCGGGCAGCAGGGCGAAGACCTTGGCTTGGGAGACCTGCCTGACCCGGTGGCGGGAGCACGTCTCGCAGCGCGTGAGATGTCTGGCCACCCGCTCGCGCGCCTCGGGCGTGAGCTCGCCGGAGAGCCCAGCGAGGATCTTGGCCAACCGGTCGCATTCGTCCGGTTCCCGCCGGGCGAGGATCTCGACCGTGATGGCGTCGCGCAGCCGTTCGGTCGCGGCCTCGTTCAACGCCTCCGCGTAACGCTGCCCGGTGCCGAGCACCGACCCGAGATCCGCTCCGGAGATCCCGTGCCGGGTGGTCAGCTCCAGGACCTCGCGGTCCTCCGGGGCCAGGGCCGCCACGGCGTTCCAGGCGACGGTCCGCATCTCGGCGTCCGCGGGGTCCGCGAGCGGCGGCACGGCGGCGAGGGCCATCTCGGTGTCCACCGGCGATGACTCCCCCGGCGTGCCACGGCGCAGGCATTCGCCGTGGGCGAGGGCGTACAGCCAGACCCTGAACCTCCCGGGATCGGCCAGCGAGCCGACCAGGGCCTCGGCCGCGACCAGCGTGTCGCGCAGCGCGACCTGGGCGCCGTCCGGGCTGCCGAGCACGGCACGGCAGTATCGATAGACGCTCTCGGCATACGTGTCGTAGAGCGCGGCCAGAGCTCCCGGCTCGCGGGCCCGCAACGCGTCAACCAGGACGCCATCATTCATGTAACCAAGAGTAAATGCTTGGTAACGGAAAGCTCCACCGATTCCACCGGAACCGCATAACGCCATCGATGGCATTCGCGGTCGATCTCTTGACACTTTCCCGCACCAAGCATGATTCGTCCAATTTGGCCCGGCTTGCTGGCAACGCCAGCGTTTTATCAAGATAAATCGAGATAAATTTCCAGCGCACTCATTCGATGCCTGCCCAGACCCCCGCGAGGGCCGGGACACGGCGAGGGCTCGCCGGAGCTCCGGGGCTCCTGAAAGGGGGGCTCACCCCATCATCGAACCGGCGCCTGTCGCGACCGCCCTACTTCTCGCGAACGACGAGTCCGGCCTCCGCGCACCCCTGGGTGAGCGCCTCCAGCCCGAAGGCGTCGACCGGCCCCAGGGCGCCCTTCCCACGCACGCCGCCGGCCAGCGCGGTGACCGCTCCCCAGGCGATGACGCGGGCGGTGAAGTCGTAGGGGTCTCCTCCGTCGAGGTGGGCCGAGGCGAGGAGACGCCCTCTCGCGTCATAGGCCTCGGCGACGATCTGGGAGGAGATGCCCGGGTCGGCGGCCTGCGGCCGGTTCCCCGCGCGGAGCACCCGGTCGGCCATCGCCTCGGTGACCCGCTTCGCTCCGGGCAGGGCGGCGAGCACGGGGGTCGCCCTCGCGAGCACCCCGGCGGCCCTGGTCAGCCCGCCCAGCCAGCCGAGGTAGACGTTGACCTCGCGCAGCCCGGGGTGGGCCGGCGGCAGGGTGAAGTGCTCCGAGGCGCCCACCGAGATGCCGTGGCGGCGGCGGCCGCCCACGTTGAACTGGCGGGTCCGGCCGTTCTCACGGACGATGCGGCCCTGGCGGAAGCCGTACATCGGGTCGAGGAGGATGCCCAGCGCGGACGCCCGGGTGCCGGAACTGGCGCGCCTGGCGATGTTGCCGTTGACGAAATATCCGACGTCCACGCGCACCGCCTCGGACCCGGCCTTCCGCAGGGCCAGGGCCGCGGCCAGGTTGCCCGGCACGTAGTCGTACCCGAAGGCGGTGAGCAGGGCGGCTCCCGCGGCCGCCGCGGGCGGGCCGTACCGCTGGAAGACCCGCTTGATGAACATCGGCTCACCGGTGGTGTCGAGGTAGACGGCGCCCGCGTCGGTCGCGGCGGTGACCGCCGCCTCACCCCATCGGGCGAACGGGCCCACGGCGGAGATCAGCACGTCTCCCGGGCTGACGATCCGGCCCACGGACTCCGGACGGCCCACATCGGCGACGGCCGTCGGCACCTCGACCTGCGACGACCTGACGAGCGCGTCGAGCTTTGCCTGGTCGCGGCCCGCGAGCAGCGGCCGGGCCCCGCGGGCGATCAGGGCCTCGGCGATGAGCACGCCGGTGAACCCGGTGGCTCCGAAGAGCACGATCCTGGGGGTCGTCATGCCGTTACGGTAACCTGCCCTGGATTTCAAGATCCACATCGGGTCGGTGCCGATATCGGACATCGGAACATCGCCAGACCGCTCACCGTCGCCGATCGTGTCGCCGTTCCGGATCACTGTCGCCGATCGTTGATCGCCTGATAGCCGCGGTCCTTGGCGAACGGTTCGGTCGTCGGCGTCACCGTGTGGATCGGGGCGGCCCCGGCGAGCGCCAGCTCCTCGTACGGCTTGGCCGTGGCGCCCCAGGCCGTCGCCAGCACGTCGGTCCTCGCCACGGTGCCCCCGCTGACGCCCTCCACGGTGACGACGAAGCGCCGCCTGTCGTTGGCGCGGACGTTGTCGGCGTAGGCCGTGCCGCCGCCGAGGAGCTTGCCCGCGGCGTCCCGGAGGAGAGCGGTGACCGCGAGACTCGTGGCCGCCTTCAAGAAGGGGTCGAGGACGTAGCCCGTGACGAGGTAGGAGCCGGTCGGCAGCCGTTCCGTCGTGACGTCCGACACCGGGAACTCCAGGTAGGCCGACGGCACCCGGGTCGCCTTGTGCCAGCTGGCGCGCCGATAGTCGATCTTCACGCGGACCGGCTTGACGCCGGACAGCGCCTGGCCGGAGAAGGGCAGCCTCCCGCCCGGAGGAACCGCGTCGAGCGGCTGCTCCAGGTGGACGACCTCCTTGCCGCCGGCGTCCACGGCGCTGATCACAGCGACCGCGTTCTCACCGAAGTGGTAGCGGTTGGCGTTCCCGAGCACGCCCGCCCAGTTCACCAGATAGCCGTTGCCCGACTTCACGATCGAGGAGGTCTGCTCCTTCAGGGTGAGGGGCCGGAGATCCGCCTGGTTGTCTTCGCTTGCGCACGCCGCGGTCACCAGTCCGGCGAGGGCGAGTGCGATCGTCATTCGGCTACGTCGCGTCACGTAGCCGTCATAACCCCTGAATAGGGCGCTGAGCCCCGGGACACGCGCAACTCGTACCGGCTTTTTAACGACTGGCCTTTTGCCGGATCAGCATCCGTCCATTGAGTGTGCGGCTTTTAGCGATTTATACGGCTTTATCGTTGGCGAGTTACCCGGGCCTCGTCCCAGACGGGTTCCGGCGACTCGTAGACCCGCCCATCGGCCCCGAAGACCAGATAGCGATCGAAGTCGGCGGCGAACCAGCGGTCGTGGGTGACCGCCAGCACGGTGCCGTCGAAGGCGTCCAGACCCTCCTGCAACGCCTCGGCGCTGGCCAGGTCGAGGTTGTCGGTGGGCTCGTCGAGCAACAGCAGGGTGGCGCCGGACAGCTCCAGCAGGAGGATCTGCAGCCGCGCCTGCTGGCCACCCGACAGCGTCTCGAACCGCTGCTCGGCGATGCTGCCCGCCAGCTCGTATCGGGCCAGGGCCTTCATCGCCTCGTTCTTCAGCCGGGCGTGCTCGGTCATGACGATCTCGCACGGCGTCCGCTTATGGAGCTCGGGCCGAGCGTGGGTCTGGGCGAAATGCCCGGGGACGACCCGAGCACCGAGCTTCGCCGTACCGGTGTGCCGGATCACCTCGCCGGCGATCAGCCGCAGGAAGTGGGACTTCCCGGACCCGTTCGAGCCGAGCACGGCGACGCGCTCGCCGTACCAGACCTCCAGGTCGAAGGGTTTCATCAGGCCGGTGAGCTCGAGATTCTCGCAGATCACGGCGCGTTTGCCGGTGCGGCCGCCGCGCAGGCGCATGCTGATGAGCTGGTCCTTCGGGGCGAGCTCCGGCGGCCCGGCCTCCTCGAACCTGCGCAGCCGCGTCTGCGCCGCGTGGTAGGCGGGGGCCATGCCGTCGTTGTACGTCGCCTTCTGCTTCAGCATGACGACCAGGCGCTTGAGCTTGGCGTGCTCCTCGTCCCAGCGGCGGCGGAGCTCGTCGAGCCGCTCGTTGCGCTCCTTGCGGGCCTCGGCGTACGTCGCGAATCCGCCACCGTGAACCCAGATGTTCCCGGATTCGACGGTGACGATCCGGTCGGCGGCGTTGGCGAGCAACTGCCTGTCGTGCGAGACCAGCACCACGGTCTTGGGTGTCTCCCGGAGGGCCTGTTCGAGCCACAGCTTGCCGGGCACGTCGAGATAGTTGTCGGGCTCGTCGAGCAGCAGCGTCTGGTCTGGGCCGCGCAGGAGCGCCTCCAGCACGAGCCTCTTCTGCTCACCGCCCGAGAGCGTGTTGACCTCGCGATATTTCACGTTGTCGTACGGCGCGCCCAGGGCGGCGATCGTGCAGGTGTCCCAGAGCACCTCGATGTCGTAGCCGCCCGCGTCCGTGTAGTCGGTGATCGCCTGGGCGTAGCGCATCTGGGTCTTCTCGTCGTCGCGCTCCATCATCGCCAGCTCGGCGTCGTGCAGCCGCCCGGCCGCCTCCCGCACGCGCTGCGGCGCGACGCTGGTCAGCAGATCCTGGACGGTACGGCTGTCGCGGATGCTGCCGATGAACTGCCGCATCACCCCAAGACCGCCCGAGTGTGCCACCGAACCCTCGACCGGCTGGAGGTCACCCGAGATCAGGCGCATCAAGGTGGTCTTGCCCGCCCCGTTTGGTCCGACGAGGGCCGCCTTGACACCCTCACCGATCCGGAACGAGACGTCGTTCAGCAGCGGCCTGCCGTCAGGCAGCACATAAGTAAGGTGTCCCACCTCGACGTGCCCCACCGCGATCCCCTCCCTGATCCCTGGCGGAGGGTATCTTCCATGGCCGCCTGATCGCACCGGGTTAAATCATCGCAGCCGGCACATGCCACCTGACCACCCATGCCGCACGCGCGCCGCAGAGGGCCCTTGGGGAGGCTTGTGACCCGCAATCAGATCAAAGGACGACATAACCGTACTTTGCGACTGGTTGACATTAGATTCTCGTCCATGGCTGAGGAATCCCGGTGGCGGCGGCGCGTCGCGTGGACGGTGGCGATGGTGACCGCCTTCGGCGTGGTCGCGGTGGGGGGCGCCGGGTGGTACTACTCGGGTCTGGTCCTCGATCCCGTGCACGCCTCGGACTACCCGCTCGAAGTCATGGCCGTCAACGGGGACGAGGTCACGCTCAGGGGCGGCTCCGACACGGCGGCACCCGGAACATACGGCCTGACCTGGGCGAACGGCAACGCCCTGCTGGGCCCCACCGTCACGACCGGCCCTGGGACGGTGACCCGCAAGGTCCAGAAGGTCCTCAGAGGAGAGCTCCGCCCGGGGGTCCGCGCGTACCTCGACCGATGGTTGTGGGGCGACGGGAAGCCGTCCGCCGCCGGCGTGCCGTACACAGATGTGGAAATCCCCTCCCCGCTCGGCGGCTTTCCCGCGTGGCGGACGGAGGGCACCTCTCCGACCTGGGTGATCGCCGTCCACGGGCGCAACGCGAACCCCGCCGAGGCGCTCCGTGTGCTGCCGGCTTTCCACAGGCTGGGGATGCCGGTGCTCGGCATCACCTACCGCAACGACGAGGGCGCGCCACCGAGCCCTGACGGGAAGTTCCATCTCGGGGCCACCGAATGGGAGGACGTCGCGGCGGCCGTCGCGTACGCCAAGAGCCATGGGGCGACCGGCATAGTCCTCTACGGCTGGTCGATGGGCGGCGGGATCGTGCCCATGGCCGTACGGAAACTCCCGGACGAGCCCATCAAAGGGATCATCCTCGACAGCCCCGTGCTCGACTGGCGGTCTCCCATCGCGCTCGGGGCTCAGCAGATGGGCGTGCCGGGTTTCCTGGTCACGGTCGGCGAATGGGTCATCGAGCGGCGCACCGGCCTGTCCTTCGACGATCTCGACCACGTACGGCATGCCCGCGAGTTCAAGACCCGCGCGCTGGTGTTCGTGGACACGACCGACGCGACGGTGCCGGTGGGCCCGGCCCTGGAGTTGGCCAAGGCGAGGCCGGACCTCGTCACGCTCGTCCAGACCCGGGGCGGCGGCCACACCGGGTCGTGGAACGTCGACCCGGCCCGCTATGAAGAGGCACTGAGGACGTTCGCGTCGTCCCTCTGAATGAGACCTATCAGACCTCGGGGATCACGACGGTCATCGACGTCCGGGTCACGACGAACCCGAGCCTCTCGTAGACGTGCCTGGCCGGGTTGGTGTGCGTGACGGCGAGCCCCAGGGTGGACAGGCCGTCGGCGACGGCTCGCGCCTGCGCGGTCCTGAGCAGGAGCGCGCCCAGACCACGAGGGGCGCCGGTGGGGTGGCGGAAGACTTCCGAGATCCACGGGACGCCGCCCCTGTCGTTGATCACGACGCCTCCCACGACCTGGTCGCGGGCATCGACGGCCAGCACGCTGCAGGGCAGCAGCTTTCCCAGGATCTCACCGCGGAGCAGCGGGGCCAACTCCTCACGGAGCGCCTCGCCGCCGTCGCGCGGACGGTGATCGGGGTGTCCCGCCGGGTAGGCCGCCCGCCAGGCGGGGAAGATCTCCTCGGGCGAGCGGTCGCACGGCACGAACCGGAAGCCGTCCGGCGGGGAGGCTTCCGGGATCGGCGTCCGGCGGAGGTCACAGGACATCTCATGCGCGTGCCGGAGCAGCCGGGCTCCCCGCCTGACCAGCTCTTCGGACAGCTCCACCGGGGCCGAGACCGCCCACCCGCGCAACCGCGACATGATCGCATCGGCCGGATCGGGCCCGATCACCTCGACGAGGTCGGCCCACGGTCTGCCGTCCCTGACGTCCTCGACGTAGCTGACGGCCGGGACGCCGCCGGCGCCCACCACGATCTCACGCTTCTCGCTCACCTCCGGAGCGTCGCGCAGTGGCCTGACCAGGGGCAACCGGTTTTCCGGCAGGCCGGGCCGTACGTCCCGGAGAGCCGGATGGGGCGACGGCCTGATATCAACCGGGATATCGCGATCAATCAGGACCGGCATCGTGCGAGGGGATGACCATGCTCAGCGTGCTCACCAGCCATCTCGGCTACAACACGTCCGGGTCGAAGAAGGCGGTGGTGCTCACGCGGGAGCCTGTCATGGTCACGGCGGCCTTCCTCGTCGACGACGCCGACGGCACCAGGGTCGAGCTGGCAGTGGAGCCGGAGCTGCGGGTCGACGAATGGTCGGTCGGCACCTTTCGGCGGGTCGATTTCACGCATGTGCGGACCGAGGGGCGCTACCGCGTCGAGGTCACCACATCCGACGGCGTCCGGAGCTCCGAGCCGTTCGTCATCGGGTCGCGGCGAATCCACTACCAGACGCTGTCGGACGTCCTCTATTACTTCAAAGCGGTCCGGTCGAGCGGCGAGATCGACCGGAAGGACCGGAACGCGCGGTTCTACGGCGACGACTCGGGGCGTACGGTGGACGCCCGCGGGGGCTGGCTCGACGCGTCCGGCGACCACAGCAAGTTCCTCAGCCACCTGAACTACACCCGGATGATGAACCCCCAGCAGACTTCCCTGTGCGCGTGGGCCTTCCTGTCCGCCCGGGAGCAGCTGGCCGCGAAACACCCCGGCCTGTTCCAGACGCTCGGCGCCCGGATGCGCGACGAGGGGCTTCACGGCGCCGATTTCCTCGTGCGGTTCCAGTCACCCGAGGGCTACTTCTACACGGCGATCTTCGACGCGCTCACCAAGGACCTCGACGAACGCGTGATCAACGCCCCGTTGCGGGACAGCGTCCGTACGACGCGCTGGCAGGCCGGGTACCGCCAGGGAGGAGGAATGGCCATCGCGGCGCTCGCGCGCGCCGCCACGCTCGACGACCACGGCGACTTCACCGCGGAGGACTACTTCCACGCCGCGCACCGGGGGTTCCTCCACCTGGAGAAGCACAACCTGGACTACCTCTACGACGGCGCCGAGTCCGTCATCGACGACTACTGCGCCCTCATGGCCGCCGTCGAACTCGCCCACGCCGCCAGGACAATCGACGCCCCGGCCTCGCAGAAGTCCGCATTCGAGGCGCCTTCCGAGGAGGCCGCCGCGCGGCGCGCGCGGTCACTCATGGGGCGGTACGTCACCACCGGCAAGGGTTTCGGATGCCTTCGCGGGGACGCCGAGGGCCGGCCGTTCTTCCACGCCGCCGAGTCCGGCCTGCCCGCCGTGGCGCTGATGCGTTTCGCGGAGGTCCATCGTGACTCGGCGCTCGCGGCCGAGGCGCGCGCGATGGCGGTGACGCTCATGCGCGACGCCGTACGGCTGGCCGACGAGGTCGGCAACCCCTTCGGCTACTTCCGGCAGTACGTCCAGCCGACCGCCTCGGAGCCTCGCACGAGCTTCTTCTACCCGCACGACAACGAGACCGGATACTGGTGGCAGGGCGAGAACGCCAACATCTGCTCGATCGCCTATGCCGCCCTGCTCGCCGCCGAGCTTCCGGAGTGCGACCCCGGCCTGCGCGATCGGCTCATGCGGCTGGCCGAAGACCAGTTGCAATGGGTCATGGGGCTGAACCCGTTCGACTCGTGCATGATCCAAGGACGGGGCCGGAACAACGTCGAATACTCCACGGCGTTCCAGAACGTGCCCGGTGGCATCCTGAACGGTGTGACCAGCGGTTTCGACAACGAGCGAGACGTCGCCTTCATGCCCGCCGAGCAGGCGGCGAGCGGGGACTCGTGGCGCTGGGCCGAGCAGTGGATCCCCCACAGCGCGTGGTTCCTCCTCGCCGTCTCGGCGGTCGGCTGACGCGGCGCCGTCGACGACCCGACGCCCCCCGGCCGGGCACGGGAACACCACGTCACGGCGGGAGGCCTCGTCAACCTGAGTCAGCCCGAGTCAGCCCCGAGTCCCCGAGTCAGCCGGGGATGCGGTGCGCCCTCCAGAACGCCGACAGGTAGGCGGGCGACACCGACTGCGCGTGGGCCTTGAACTCGGCTGTCGTCGTGACTTTGTACCAATGCGCCCCGGCGTAGACGCGGAGCAGGTTCCGCATCTTGTCCGAGCCGAGCTTGCGGCGGAGGTCATGAAGGGCGCACGAGCCGTACGCGGACACGACCGTGGCATAGCGGCTCGGGTGCGCGTCCCAGTAGGCCATGGAGTTGGTGACCTTCTCCACCCGGGACGCCCATGCCACCTTTCTCCAGCAGCCGGCGCCCGTCCGTTTGAAGTACAGGTCGGTCGCATAGGCGGCGAACGCCTCGTCGAGCCACGGGCTGTCGTACTCGTCGTCACCGACGATGCCGTACCACCACTGGCGGGCCACCGCCTGAACCAGCGAACCGGTGTCGGCTCGGCTGAACACGATCCCCGGGTACGCCACACCGGGGTGTCCGCCGGTCACGGGAAACCGGTTGTCCAGCACCACGTCGATCTCGCCGTACGGGTAGGCCCCGAACTGCACGTTCGCGGCCATGGCCGATCCGGCGACGGCCGACATCGAGCCCGCGCGCTTCGCGGTGGCGGCGCTCGTCCCGTAGACGTTCACGGTGACACCCGTGGCGGAGATGCCGCGTAAAAGACTGAACGGCCCGGCGGCCCAGGCGAAGTCGCGGACGTTCGCGGCGGTGACGGTGGTGACCGTACGGCCGGCGGACCCGGGCGCGTCCACGGCCGTCCCGGTCGCGGGAACCAGCAGCGAGGCAGGGTGATCCAGCGTGACCGTGAAGTCGCCGCTCACCGTGTAGAAGGGCTGCCCGACGTGCGTGTACGGCTCGCGATGCCAGCCGGCGCCGTCACGCACGGCGAGGACGGGCAGGGCGTTTCCAAGGAAGTTGTACGGCCCCTCACGGCCGAAGCGGCCGGCGCCGGCCGGGACCCTGATCTGGAGGTCGTAGCCGATCGAGGCGCTCTGACCCCTCCTGAGCCGCTTGGCCAGGATGATCCTCAGTGACGTGCAACGGACCGTGAGCGGACCGGCCGTACCGCCCGTGACGTGACTTACAGTCACCGGCATGGCGGAGGCGGCCGTTGCGGCGGCCGGGCACCGGCCACGCGCGTTGCCCCACAGTCGCAGGTTGACGTCGCCGAGCGGATCCACCGACAGATTGGTGAAGCTGACGCTCGCGTGACCGGTCCACAGCGTGCCTGAGGCGTCACTCGAAAGGGTGACCTTGTAAGACGGGTTCCGCGGGGTGCGGATGCCGTCCAGCGCCAGCGCGGGTGGCGCCCAGCCGAGCGCGGTCACGGCCACCGCCACACCACTTGCGAGGATTCGACGCCACACAGAGATCACCTCTCCCGAGCCGCCACGCTTGTCGCTAGTAAGACGCGGATCCTCGGGCAGCCCAGATGAACGCTCGACGAACAAACGGGTAAGGCTTGAGCTCAGCTCGCCGGCCCGGCCGGGGGGGTCACCGGCCCTTGCCCAGGAAGGAACATCGCTTCTCGAACCCGAGAAACCTCTTCACCGAGCCCCATGGGGAGGTGCTGTCGGCGGTGCAAGCCTGGTCGATGCTGTTGGACACGCCGGGCAGCTCGCTCGCGGCCCGTGCGACTGCCGAGAAGTCCGCACCTGCCCTGATCTGGACTCTGAAGGACTCGGGCAGGTCCTCGGGGACTATCACCGTCAAGAGTTGAGTGTTCTTGTTATCCCTCCGGAGGTTCTCGTATGCCTGCCGCTGGTCTTCGTAGGCGACGCTCTCCACGTCGGGCCGGGCCTCGAGCGCCCGCCTGATGTTCTCCCGCTCGATCTCGGTGACCGCGCCACCCTTGCAGCCCGGCCAGAAATCGCTGTCCTTGCAGAGGAAGACGGCGACCTTGGGCCTGTCGGATGGCGCCATGACGCTCAGGGACATGGCGACGACGCCCTCGCCCTGCGGCTGCTGCGGCGGGGCCGCGAGCCGTACCACTCCGAAGACCGTCGCGGCGGCGGCCAAGGTGACGGCGGCGGTCTTGACTCGTCCTTTCCCGGTCGCCCGCGGCGCGGGCAGAGGCCGGTCATGGTCCTGTATGGTCCGCGCACGAGCCGCCATGGCGTCGCGGAGCCGATCCTCGATGCTGCTCATGCCTCATCTCCCAGTTCGCGAAGGAGCCTGGTCAGGGCTCGGGCCGTCGTCGACCTGACGGTGCTCTGCCTGACCCGCATGATCTCCGCGATCTCGGTTTCGGGCAGGTCGAGGTAGTAACGCAGGACCAGGGCCTCTCGCTGGCGTCGCGGCAACCGGCCCAGCGCGAGCAGGACCGCAGGGGCCCGGTCGTCCGTACGGCCTTCTGAGAAGCGAGCGGCGTCTCGTTAGCCGGTTGTGGGGTGCCCGGCGGCTCGTGGTCCGTCTTCTCGGTCTCAAGGCCGCGCGATGACACCCCGCACGATCGTGGTGGTCGGCGGCACCAGCGGCATCGGCCAGAGGTAGCACTACGGCTCGCCCGCGACGGCCACCGGATCATCGCGGCGGGACGCGATCCGCGCCGGACCGACGCCCTACGCGGCCACGCGGCGATGATCGGCGCTGGTCGGCATTTGCGGAGAGCCTCCCGATTTGGGTCTTGTAGGGGCGCTTGCCCGGGGCTACGATCCCGTAGCTGTTAGGAAACTTTCCTAACAGTTATTTCTGTCCCCTGCCAATCGGCCGTGAGCTGTGGCGAAGTCACCGCCGGCCTCCCTACCCCGCCTCCACACCCCCTCAGTCGGCACGCGCGCCCGGATTCACATGTCGTGCACGGCCGACGCCTGTCCCCTCGAAAGGAAGGCACGTATGAAAACCCGGCTTCTCAGCGCCCTGTTCGTGGCGCTGAGCCTCTGTCTGGTTGCAGTCGGCCCCTCTCCCGCGTCGGCGACGTCCAGCGTCGTGCTCGCCTACGCCGCGTGGGCGCCGAACACCTCCTACGCGGTGGGCGCGCGAGTGACCTACAACGGCGTCGACTACGAGTGCCTCCAGGCGCACACCTCCCTGACCGGCTGGGAGCCCCCCAACGTCCCCGCGCTGTGGAAGCGGCTCGGGACCGGTGGCGGCGGTGGCGGCGACACGACCGCACCGAGCACGCCCACCAACCTGCGGGCGACCGGCACCACCTCCAGCAGCGTGTCGCTGGCGTGGAACGCCTCCACGGACAACGTCGGCGTGACCGGCTACCAGATCTTCCGCAACTCGGTACTCGTGGACACCACGACGGGCACCACGTACACCAGCGGCGGCCTGGCCTCGAGCACGACCTACAGCTTCACGGTGAAGGCGCGCGACGCGGCGGGCAACCTGTCGGCGGCCAGCAACGCGATCTCGGCCACCACCGGCACCGGCGGCGGAGGCGGCGGCACCGTCACCGCCGACCAACTGCTCGCCAAGGTGACCAGCTGCAGCCAGATCTCGAACGGCAAGTACAAGACCGACAGCGACGCCGGCACGGCCACGGTCCCGGTCTGCAACAAGACCGGCGCGGTGTTCTGGAAGGCCGACATGGACATCGACTGTGACGGTGTCCGTACCACGCAGTGCAACGAGAACACCGACTGCTGCTTCCTGCCGGACACCGCCTGCCACACCAGCGGCGGTTCCCCGCTCAACGCCGCAGGCCTGCCGTACGTGGTCGTGCCGAGCTCAAGCAGCATCTGGAACTACACGACCAAGGGAATCGGCTGCAACACGGTCGTGGCGGTGATCTACAACGGGAAGATCGAATACGCGGTGGTCGGTGACACCGGGCCGACGCAGATCATCGGTGAGGCGTCGTACAAGACGGCCTCCGACCTCGGGATCAACCCCGACCCGAGCAACGGCGGCACCGACAGCGGCGTGACGTACATCGTCTTCACCGGCTCGGGCACCAAGGTCTCCACCATCGAGAACCACACCCAGGCCGTGACCCTCGGCCAGCAGCTCGCCCAGCAGTTCATCAACAACAACTGAGCGAGTCCGAGCACTGATTAGACCCGTCTGAGCACGTCCGTCGTGGCCCCCCCCCCCCCGGGGGGGGCCCCCCCCCGGTTGATGGCGGTAAAAGGCCCCCAAACCCGACACCCGACGCGCCCCGCGGGTGATCCGGGGAGGGCGGTG
>NZ_JBGCBZ010000034.1:0-66622 GCF_041262585.1 Planotetraspora sp. GP83
CTAACTCCCCGTGTTTCCTATCTCTGGAGACATGCTCCACCGGGGTTTCCTATGTCTCGAGACACCCGTTTCCTATGTCCTGAACCAGAACACTGTCGCCCCGACCAGCTCAAAGGCCCCATCCGAACCGGATGGGGCCTTCTGCTTGACTATGACTCCTTGGGAGCCCCGAAGATGCGGTCCATGGCCATGACCCCGGACTGGACTACAGGACGGATCTGCTTCCGGTAAACCGCTTCGGTCGTCGCCGTACTGCTGTGCCCAACCAGGCGGGCGATCTCTTCGAGCGGTAAGCCGTTGTCGGAGAGCAGAAGGGCGACGTTGTGGCCTGCGGCGGTGAGGTGGTGACCCGTTCCAGTTCGGCCAGGACGGCGGCGCGTATGTAGGAGCCACGCCGGTCGGTCGTGGCCAGCGGCACCGTGATGGGACGTTGCGGCGGCAGTGGTGCGGGCGCGAGCCCTTCGGCCAGCCAGTCGGGCAGGGGCGCGGCCTACCCGGCGCGGATCACCTCGTAAGGGCCGGTGCCGTCTGGCAGGTCCACGACGCTGCCGGGGCCGACGACGTAGCCGCCGTGGGCGCGGGTGTCGATCAGCCAGCCGAGCCCGCCGCGTGAGCCTTGGGTGTTACCCAGGACCGGCCCGCCGATGGGGGCGGTGAAGTACAGGTGCAGTCCGCCGCGCCGGGTGCGCACGGTGAAGGTGTCGAACGGCAACGGCTGACCGGCCTGTTCGCAGAGCACGGCCAGCACGTCGGCGCCGTCGTTGACGCCTGCTGTTCGCGGTGGGGAGCAGACCGTTCCGTCGGCGGTCGCCGGCATCATCAACTGCACCACGCCACTGTGGACGATTCTGCTGGCCTACCTTGTGGGCCACGATCGGACGCTTACCGCGCCGCGCGTCATCGGGCTCCTACTCGGTTTCGCGGGAACGCTGCTGATCTTCTCGCCGTGGTCCTCCGCCAATCAGGTCTTCACGTGGGGAGGTCTGGCCTGCTTGGCAGCGTCGATCTTTTACGCGATCAGCTACATCTACATGGACCGATTCCTTGCCAAACGCGGCCTTTCACCCATGGTCCTGTCGGCGAGCCAGCTCAGCGCGGCCTCTGGGCTCTTGTTCGTACTGCTTCCTTTCGGCGGGTTGGAGCCGATCAATCCACAGCCAACGTCGTTGGTGGCGATCACGGTGCTCGGCGTTCTCGGTACGGGGGCCGCGTATGTTCTCAACTACCGGATCATTCAAGATGACGGGTCTGTGATCGCCTCCACGGTTACCTACGTGCTTCCCGCAGTGGCCGTGGTCCTTGGCTGGCTCGTTCTTGAAGAGTCCCCGAGTCGTTTGGCGCTTCTGGGGACGATCGTCGTTTTGTCGGGTATCGCTGTGACCAGACTGCCGCAGAGGGCGAGAGGCCCGCAGGAACTCACCTAGCTGTCCCCGGTGTCCCCCGTGTCCCCACGCCGTCGCTGACCTGCGGAAAACCTCGCAAAGGCCGGGGAAAGCGTCGCGGACACCGCGTGGAGAATGTCCCTGGGAGATGGGTGGGAAGGCCGCAACATTCGGGGGGTCGACCCCCCTATGCACCAAGGCTGTTGGGAGTGGGCTACCTGCGCAACGGCGGTCACCCGCACGTATTCGGTCCCGTCCCGCCGTCCCTCGAAGGGCGGCGCCTGCACAAGAGAAATGGGACGGCGCATCGCGTGAGCGGCAGTGGCGTGCTAGGGACTCAGCCTCCAACGCCTTCCCCGCGGCTTATGATCTGTCTGTCGTGCTCGGGGGGATACGAGCGTACGAAGGGGTCTGCTAGGTGGAGGGCAACACCGGATTTTGGCTCGGACTGGCTTTATCTGTTCCCGTCGGGATACTCGTCAATGTTTTAACTCCTCTGCTTCAGCGGACCGCCCGGCGATACAGTGCGAGGCGTCGAGAAGAAGCGCAAATTCGTGGAGCAGCGGAGAGGCGCGAGGCCAAGCATCTAGCAGATCATCCTGAAAAACTGAACCGCGTTTTGTTGGTTGCGATTCTCCGTGTCACAGCACTCAACGCTCTCGCAACCATGGTTACTGCTGGGCCATTCTGGATCGCTGACATTATCTCGGACACTCTCGGTATCGCCATCAATCTAGTAATTGGAGTGATCAATGTAGTGACAGCCGTCCTGGTATTAAATATTGCTCGGCGGTGGCTGACCCTTGCACGCAAGGCCGATAATATCAGTGATATTCGTGGAGACGACGAAGCTGCTTGATACACTTCCCGGTTTACACGAGGGACAGCTACGAGGGCAGTACGGCTGGGGTCCAGCACAGAGGGTGGCCAGGTCGCGCATGGCCCTGGTGTTCAGGCCGGGGACAGGGTGGCGAACAGGTAGAGCGTGAGGATCAGGGCGACAGGCAAGGCGCGCCATGGCCAGGCGAGTTGCGGCACCGTGACGGCGGCGGCGGACGGGTAGGCGATTACGCCACTCAGCAGGATGAGGGTGAGGGGCTCGACCGGGCCAAGGGCGAGACGGCATCGGCAAGTTGCCAGATCGCCACCAGGAACGGGGCGGCCACAAGGGCGACGGGCCAGGCCGGCCGTACTCGCATGAGATACAGCAGTGGCCACGCTAGAACGATCGCGACCCAACGCCCTATCAGCCACGCGTCGGCAAGGAAGACCAGACACCCGGTGTAATGCCCGCATCGGGGCGAGTCCGGGAAAAGTGTGGCCATCAGGACCGCCCACGCCACGAGGCCGACGGGAAGGACGATCCCCACCACGCCGGCGAGCAGCAGGCGTTTCACGGTTTCGCACCGATCGAAGATCCGGTCACCTTCGAATGGTCACATCAAGTGAATGAGAAAGCGGAACCGTAAAAGCCGCCCGTCATTCCTCTGTGACGTACGGGTGGGTGAGGAACTCGAGGGCGTGGCCGTCGGGGTCGTCCACGTAGACGCCGCGGCCGTGGTGGCGACGGTTGATCTGCTGCGGCAGCCGATGGGCCGGGTCGGCCCAGTGGGGCAGGCCGCGCCCGGTGATCCGGGCGTAGATCTCGTCGAACTCGTCCTCCTCGACCAGGAACGCCAGGTGCTGCATGACGATCCGGTCCCGGGCGACGATTGAGTCGGCGTAGTCGACGGTTACGCCGTTGGCGAGCGGGACGGCGGCGAACGGGCCGAACGCCTTGGGCTCCGGCGCTCCGAGCAGATCGGTCAGGAACCGCGCGGAGGCGAAGCGGTCGGTGCTGTGGACGATCGTGTGGTCGAGTTTCGCGGGCACGGGACCTCCCAGTGGCCGGATCCGAAGTGGCCTTCATTTCCGACACTACAAATGAGACGAACTCCCGGACATCGGGCATTGGACCTACGTCCAGCGGCTCGCGCGGTCTCCGATCGCCGGGACAGCCTCTTCCGCGGCGGCGCGTCAGCGCGGAGACTGGAGGCGGCGAGGCCGGAATTGGAGGGCGCGTGAGCGAGCCGACGAGGGTCCTTCTCGACGAGTCCCGGATCCCCCGGAACTGGTACAACATCACCCCCGACCTGCCGTCGCCTCCCCCGCCGCCGCTGCACCCGGCCACGCTTCAGCCTGTCGGGCCGGACGACCTGGCGCCGCTGTTCCCCATGGAGCTGATCGGGCAGGAGGTCAGCGAGGAGCGCTTCGTGCCGATCCCGGAGAGCGTCCTCGACGTGTACCGCCTGTGGCGGCCGACGCCGCTCATCCGTGCCCGCCGCCTGGAGAAGAGCCTGGGCACTCCCGCCAGGATCTACTACAAGTACGAGGGCGGCAGCCCGTCCGGGTCCCACAAGCCGAACACCGCGGTCCCCCAGGCGTACTACAACGCCGCGCAGGGCGTCCGCAGGCTGACGACCGAGACCGGCGCCGGGCAGTGGGGCTCCGCGCTCGCCTTCGCCTGCGCGCAGTACGGCCTGGCCTGCGAGGTCTGGATGGTGCGGGCCTCCTATGACCAGAAGCCCTACCGCAGGTCGCTGATGAAGGTCTACGGCGCCACTGTCCACGCCAGCCCGTCGGCGGTCACCCAGTCGGGGAGCAAGATCCTGGCGGACGACCCGGCCTGCACGGGCTCCCTCGGCATCGCGATCAGCGAGGCAGTCGAGGTCGCGGGCTCCCGCGGCGACACGCGGTACGCCCTGGGCTCGGTGCTCAACCACGTCCTGATGCACCAGACCGTCATCGGCGAGGAGGCGCTGGAACAGCTCGCCGCGTTCGGCGAGACCCCAGACCTGATCATCGGCTGCACCGGCGGCGGCTCCAACTTCGCGGGGCTGGTCTTCCCGTTCCTCCGGGAGAAGCTGGCCGGGCGGATGGAGCCGGTGCTTCGCGCCGTCGAGCCCACCGCGTGCCCGTCGTTCACCAGGGGCACGTACGCGTACGACTTCGGGGACACGGCGGGGTTCACGCCGCTGCTGAAGATGCACACCCTGGGACACGAGTTCGTGCCCGACCCGATCCACGCCGGCGGGCTCCGTTACCACGGCATGTCGCCGCTGCTGTCTCACATCTACGAGCTGGGCATGATCGAGGCGGTGGCGAGAAACCAGACCGAGTGCTTCGAGGCCGGGCTCCGCTTCGCCAGGACCGAGGGCGTCCTGCCGGCTCCCGAGCCCACCCACGCGCTGGCCGAGACGATCGCCGAAGCGCTCCGGTGCGCGGAGACGGGCGAGGAGAAGGTCATCCTGACCGCCGTCTGCGGGCACGGCCACTTCGACCTGCCGGCCTACGAGCGCCACCTTTCGGGACAGCTCGACGACTTCGCGCTTCCGCAGCAGCGAATCGACGAGGCCCTGGCCCGGCTGCCCGCCGTCTGACCCGTCCGTACGGCAGGCGGTGCCGTACGACTCGCGTGCCGACCATGGCTCATCCCCGAATTTCAGAAATGCGAGGTATCCCCTCCCATACGATGCTGGAACAGCACCGTTATCCGCCGGAGTAGTCGATTGAACCGGAATTGCGTCATCAAGGATCCCGCCCTCGGGAACCGCGTCGAATGGCGTCGAAGCAGCGCCCAGTCCGCGCATGAGCGGCTGGCGTTCCTCAACGAGGCCAGCCGCCGGATCGGCAGCACGCTCGACCTGGCGGAAACCAGCCGCGAGCTCGTGGACGTGACCGTTCCGCGCTTCGCCGACGTGGCCGCGGTCATGGTGCAGGACCGGCTGATGATCGACGGCGAGCTGCCCTCCCGGCCGGTCGACGGCACCACGCTCGTGCGCCGGGTGGCGCTGGCGGTGTCGAGCGACGACCCGGACGCCTGGGTGAGCGTCTTCCCGGTCGGCGAGGTGACGGTCTACCCGGCGATGCTTCCGCACGCGCAGTGCATGGCCACCGGCAAGCCGCTGATGTACCCCGTTCTCGACAAGGAGAGCGCCCGGCTGATCGGCTCCAGCATCGACCGCGAGGACGCCGTCGCCGATCTCCTCACCGACTCGTCCTTTCTCGCCGTGCCGCTCCAGGCCCGGGGCCGGGTGCTCGGGTGCGCGGTGTTCAGCCGGCGGCCGGGCAGCCAGCCGTTCGAGGTGCAGGACGTCGCGGTCGCGGAGGAGATGGCCGCGCGGACGGCCGTGTGCGTGGACAACGCCCGTCTCTACACCCGTGAGCGGCGCACCGCGCTGACCCTGCAGAGCAGCCTGCTCCCCGTCGACCTGCCGCAGCCTCTGGGTATGGAGATCGCCTCCCGCTACCTACCGGCCAGTGACCTGATGGGCGTGGGCGGCGACTGGTACGACGTGATCCCCCTGCCGGGCTGCCGCTCGGCCCTCGTCGTGGGCGACGTCATGGGCCACGGCACGCGGGCCGCCGCCACCATGGGCCAGCTCCGTACGGCGGCGCGCACGCTGGCGAGCCTCGACCTGCCGCCCGACGAGGTGCTCTTCCGGCTCAACCTGATGAGCCAGGACCTCGACCCGACCCAGATCGCGACCTGCGTCTACGCCGTCTACGATCCGGTGACGCGCAACTGCGCCTTCGCCCGCGCCGGGCACGTTCCCCCCGTGCTGATCCACCCGGACCGCTCCACGGAAATCATCGAGCTGCCGTCGGGGCTCCCCCTGGGCATCGGCAGCGACCCGCTGGAGATGCGCGAACTGGTCCTTCCGGCCGGCAGCGTCCTCGCCCTCTACACCGACGGCCTGGTGGAGAGCCGGGAGCGGGACATCGACGCCGGGATCATGGCGCTGCGCCGCCTGCTCGCCGGGCCGGTCGAGGACCTGGAGGACATGTGCGACGTCACGATCAGCAGCCAGCGGCCCGGCCACGAGCGTGACGACATCGCGCTGCTGCTGGCCCGCGTCCGGGACCTGGACCCCGACGAGGTGGCCTCCTGCCCGTTGCCGGCCGACCCCCGGTTCGTCGCGCACGCCCGCCGCTTCGTCCGGGCCACGCTGGCGTCCTGGCGGCTCGGCGCCCTGTCCGACAGCACCGAGCTGATCGTGAGCGAGCTCGTCACCAACGCCCTCAAGCACGGGTGGCCGCCGATCGAGCTGCGGCTGCTGCGCGGCCGGACGCTCGTGTGCGAGGTCGCCGACGGCTCGCCGGTGAGCCCCGCCCCGCGAGCGGCGGCCTCCGACGAGGACACCGGCCGAGGCCTCCAGCTCGTCAAGCGGTTCGCCTACCGATGGGGCACCCGTCCCACCACGTTCGGAAAGATCGTCTGGGTGGAGCAGAACCTCCATTGACCCCGTCGTTCCCAAGCCGGCGACCGAGTATGACCTGATCATTGGGAAGAGTTACGGTCGAAGGGAGGCTCCTGGGCGAGGAGGGACATGATGATCGATATCCGTGAGGCGTACCGCCGGGCGTTGGACGGCTTCGGGAACCGGCTCCACCTCGTGGCGGACGACCAGTGGGAGCTGCCGACCCCTTGTGTGGACTGGGACGTGCGGGCGCTGGTCAATCACATGGTGAACGAGAGTTTGTGGGCGCCGGAGCTGCTGGCCGGGCGGACGGTCGGCGAGGTGGGCGACGCCTACGACGGCGACGTGCTGGGCGACGACCCCATCAAGGCGTTCGAGGCGTCGGCGCAGGGCGCCGTCCAGGCGGTGTACGCCGAGGGCGCGCTGGCGAGCGTGACGCATCTTTCGTTCGGCGACGTGCCGGGAGAGGACTTCATCAGTGAGCTGTTCGCGGACGCCTTGATCCACACGTGGGACCTGGCCCGGGCGATCGGCGGGCCGGAGCGGCTCGACCCCGAGCTGGTCGAGGCGTGCGCCGAGTGGTTCGCCGAGGCGCAGGAGGGCTACCGCCAGGCGGGAGTGATCGGGGACCACCGGGACGTGCCGGCCGACGCCGACGCGCAGACCCGGCTGCTCGCCGCCTGGGGCAGAAGGAACTGGTAGACAGGCCCACCGGAAGGCTAGCGCGCAGGCCTCCGCAGGCCCGCCGGAAGGCTAGCGCCCAGTGGGCCGCTTGCCGTGGTTCGCCTTCTTCTTCTTGCGTGCCTTGGACTTGCGTGCCCGCTTCCCCATCGCCGACCGCCTTTCCGCCGTCGTACGGCTCCGCTTTCCACTGTCCTCCAGGGCTAACGGGTTGCCTAGGCCTTCCGTGCATCTCCCGTCACCAAGATTCAACATTTCACCGTTGGCAAGGTGGCATAATTTGTTTGAATCTGTTGATAGGAGCGGTGATGCTGGCCCAGCAAAGGCAGCAGGCGATCTTGGAGCGGGTCCGCAGGACGGGCGGCGTGCGCGTCGCCGAGCTCGTGCGCGATCTCGGGGTCTCCGACATGACGATACGGCGGGATCTGGAGGTGCTGGCCGACCGGGGGCTGGTGGAGAAGGTCCACGGCGGGGCCACCGCCGCCGGCACGGGCTCCACGGAGGAGCCCGGCTTCGCCGCCAAGTCGATGCGGCAACAGCCCGAGAAGGAGGCCATCGCCCGGAGAGCCGCCGAGCTCGTACGGCCCGGCACCGCGGTGGCGCTCTCGGCCGGCACCACGACCTGGACCCTCGCCCACCACCTCGTGGACGTGCCGGAGCTGACCGTCATCACCAACTCGGTGCAGGTGGCCGACGTCTTCCACCGGGCGGCCAGGTCCGACCAGACCGTTGTGCTGATCGGCGGCGTCCGCACGCCGTCGGACGCGCTGGTCGGCCCGGTGGCCGTCGCCGCCGTCCGCTCCCTGAACGTCGACACGCTGATGCTGGGCGTCCACGGGATGAGCTCCAGGGCGGGCTTCACCACGCCGAACCTGCTCGAAGCGGAGACCAACCGCGAGCTCGTCGCCGCCGCGCAGCAGCTCGTCGTGCTGGCCGACCACACCAAGTGGGGCACGGTCGGCATCAGCACCATCGCCGACCTGGAGCAGGCCCACGTGCTGGTCAGCGACACCGGCCTCTCCGAGGAGGCCCGGGCGGAGCTGTCCGATCACGTGGGAACGCTCCTGCTCGCGGAACCGTCCACGCACGCCGAGCTGGAGGCAGCGGCACTGTGAAGCGCACGATCACTCATCTCGCCGATGGCCGGGAGCTGCTCTACTTCGATCGGAGGGACGACGCCGACCACAGCGCGATCGACACGCGTGACCTGCCTCCCCGGCCGCTGGCGTCCGAGCTGCGCTACGACCCGCTGATGGACGAGTGGGTGGCCGTCGCGAGGCACCGGCAGACCCGGACCCACCTCCCGTCGGCCGACGAGTGCCCGCTGTGCCCGGCCCACCCCGGCTCGGAGATCCCTTCCTTGTACGACGTCGCGGTGTTCGAGAACCGCTTCCCGTCGTTCAGCTTCAACATCGGGGAGTACGAGGAGGTCGGCGGTCTCAGCCAGGTGCGGCCGGGGATCGGGCGCTGCGAGGTCGTCTGCTTCACCCCGGTCCACGACGCCTCCTTCAGCTCGCTGAGCGACGACCAGGTCGAGCTCGTCATGGAGGCCTGGGCCGACCGCACGTCGGAGCTGTCGGCGCTGCCCGGTGTGGAGCAGGTCTTCTGCTTCGAGAACCGCGGGGCCGAGATCGGCATCACGCTCCCCCACCCTCACGGCCAGATCTACGCCTACCCCTATGTCACGCCCCGGACGCGGCAGATGCTCGAGGCCGCCGCCCGGCACCAGGGGGGCAACCTGTTCGCCGACGTCCTGGCCGCCGAGCGGAAGGGGCCGCGCGTGGTGGCCTCCAACGAGCACTGGACCGCGTTCGTCCCGGCCGCCGCCCGCTACCCGTTCGAGGTCCACCTCTACCCGCACCGGCGGGTTCCGGACATCCCCGGGCTGTCCGCCGAGGAGCGCTCCGCCTTCGGGCCGCTCTACACGGACGTGCTGCGCCGCCTGGACGGGCTGTTCGGGGTCGCCATGCCGTACGTCGCGGCCTGGCACCAGGCGCCGGTCTCCCACGGGCGCGACCTGGCCTATCTCCACCTTCAGCTCTTCAGCATCCGGCGGGCCGCGAACAAGCTGAAGTATCTGGCGGGTTCGGAGTCGGCGATGGGCGCCTTCGTCAACGACGTGCTCCCGGAGGAGGCGGCCCGGATGCTCCGGGAATCGGTAACGAGTTGATCTCTGATTGATTGCGACTTGGACTGGCTAGAGCCCATTCTTTACCACTACTATCCCTTGCACCGGCTGACACAGCCGGTGCGCCTAATCCCGGGCGCCTCGCCCGGGAGCCGGGGACCCATTAGATCCCGGGGTGAAGGCACGCGTGTGCCCGGGCTCCTCCAGCCCGAACCCGTCAGCTAACCCGGCCGGCAGATGGAGAGGAGTGGGCTCTGCCCCGCGCATTCCCCCTGGTCGCCGCTGCGGTGACGGCCGTCCTGCTCGTTCTCGGTACGGCTTCCGCCGGCAACGCCGCCCCCAAGCCCAGCGAGGGCCGGCTCAAGAAGCAGCTCGCGGCACTGGAGAAGCAGGTCAACGGTCTGATCGCCGACTACAACGCCACCCGGGTCGAGCTGGCGAAGGCCCGGCAAACGGAGAAGACCGCCCGCGATCGGCTCGCAACAGCCCAGGCCGACTACGCCACCGCGCAGCGGCAGGTGGCGCAGATCGCCGGGCTCCGCTACCAGACGAGCACCGCGTTCATGGCGCCGCCCGACCCGGCGGCGTCGGCGGTGGTGGACCAACTACAGGCGGAGCAGGCCGCGGCGGTGAGCCGGTTCGCCCAGGTCCGCACCGATCGCCAGCGGGCGGCCGACGCCGCCGCGGCGCTGACCACGCAGCTCAAGTCGCAGTCGGACAAGGTCGCCGGGCAGCGCGAGGACGCCGAGAAGCTCATCGGGCAGATCAAGGACAACCTCGCGCAGCTCATCCCGATCGCGCCGGACCGGCTGGCCAACGGCTCCTGGGCTCCCGAGTTGCCCGTCGGCGCCGACAACATCACGCCCCGCATGCGGCTCATGCGGGCGGAGGTCGAGAAGCACTTCGCGCTGAAGTACACGGTCGGCTGCTACCGCGGCGAGAGCAGCGGCGAGCACCCGCTGGGCCGCGCCTGCGACTTCATGATGAGCTCGGGCGGCATGATGCCGTCCGCGGACATGAAGGCACTGGGCGACACCATCGCCGCCTGGGCCATCAAGAACGGCCCCAAGCTCGGCGTGATGTACGTGATCTGGAAGCAGCGGATCTACAATCTCGGCAGCCCTGGCTGGCGGCCCATGTCCGACCGGGGCGGGATCACCGCCAACCACTACGACCACGTGCACATCTCCATGTACTGACCCCGATCTCCCAGAGCCGGCGGTCTCCGAAGCCATCCGTCCCACCCCACGATCACGCGGGTGTGCGCGCCCCGCCCCCGCGGCCCGCACACCCGCGTGATCACATGAGAAACAATGTGACATCGATCAGGTGTTCGGGCAGGATGCCGTGAATGACTGACACACGGATCGACCCGCCCCCGGTCGCGGACGAGCGGGAGATGCTCACCTCGTGGCTCGACTGGCACCGCGAGACACTCGCCGTCAAGTGCGCCGGCCTGACCGAGGAGCAGCTCCGCCTGCGCTCCGCGCCGCCCTCCACCCTGTCGCTGCTGGGCCTGGTCCGCCACATGGCCGACGTGGAGCGCAGCTGGTTCCGCAGGCGCTTGAACGGCGAGGACCTCGACTTCATCTACTTCAACGAGGACGACCCGGACGGCGAGTTCGACAACGTCGGCACAGCCTCCGCCGAGGAGGCGTTCGCGACGTGGCGGGCCGAGGTGGACGGCGCCCGGGCGGCCGCCGCCGCGTGCCCCGACCTCGACACGCTCGCCAAGCGGGAGCGCGAGGGCGTGCGCTACTCGCTCCGCTGGATCCTCGTCCACATGATCGAGGAGTACGCCCGGCACAACGGCCACGCGGACATCCTCCGCGAGCGCATCGACGGCGTCACCGGCGAATAGCCGTACGGCGACCGCCGCCAACCCGCCTCACCCGAGATCAGCCGGAGATCAGCCGGAGATGCGGACCGGGTTGACGAGGTCGGCGTAGATGAGCAGGCCGCCCATCACCAGCAGGAGCGCGGCCATCGCGTACGTGAGGGGCAGCGCCTTAGCGACGTCCACGTAGCCCGGCATGGGCCGCCGCCGCACGCGGGCGAAGACGCGCTTGAGGCCCTCCCAGAGGCCGCCCGCGATGTGGCCGCCGTCGAGCGGCAGCAGCGGGATGAGGTTGAACATGCCCACCGCGAGGTTCAGCCCGGCCAGCAGATTGATGAAGAAGATGATCTTGTTCTCCGGGGAGAGCTCCGACGCGGCGATCTCACCGCCGATCCGGCCCGCGCCGACGATGCCGATCGGGCCGTTGGGGTCGCGCTTCTCCCCGGAGAACGCGGCCTGCCAGACGCCCACCATCTTCTTCGGGATGTTCACCATCGACGCCGCGGTGCGCTTGGTGAGGTCCCACATCTGGCCCACGACGTAGCCCGGGCCCTGCTTCTCGATGACGGCGGTGGGCGCCACGCCCAGGAAGCCGACGTTCTTGTCGATCTTCGCGGGGTCGTCGAGCGCGGGCCGGTCCTGGGCGATCAGGTCGACGTTGACGGTCATGTGCTCGCTCGCGCGGTCGACGCCCAAGGCGGTCGTCCCCGCGCCGTGCGCCCGGATGAGCCGGGTCGCCTCCTCCCACGAGCTCACCGGGGTTCCCGCGACCGACGTGATGCGGTCGCCGGGACGCAGGCCGGCCTTGGCGGCGGGGGTGAGCGGATCGCTGGGCCGGCACTCGCGCTTGTCCGCCTGGGCGGCGGGGATCACGCACTTCGACACCGAGGACACGGTCGGCTTGAGCACCTGGATCCCAAAGCCCATGATCACGATGGCGAACAGCACGAAGGCGAGGACGAAGTTCATCGCCGGCCCGCCGAACATGATGATGACCTTCTGCCACCACGGCTTGCGGTAGAAGACCCGGCCCTGGTCACCGGGCTTGATCTCCTCGGAGGCGACGGCCCTGGCGTTCTCGATGAGCCCCTGCCACGGGCCGGTGGAGACGCTGCGCAGCTTGGTGGGGTCGTCGTTCGGGCGGGGCGGCAGCATGCCGATCATCCGGATGTAGCCCCCGAGGGGGATCCACTTCAGGCCGTACTCCGTGTCCCCGCGCCTGCGGGACCACACCGTGGGGCCGAAGCCGACCATGTACTGCGTGACCCGGACCCCGAAGAGCTTGGCCGGGACCAGGTGGCCGATCTCGTGCAGCGCGATGGAGACCAGCAACCCGACGAACAGAACCACGAACCCGGCCGCGGAGAGCCAGCTCATCAGCGCGTACCCCCGA
The DNA here is from genome assembly GCF_041262585.1 of Planotetraspora sp. GP83. Taxonomy (NCBI): domain Bacteria; kingdom Bacillati; phylum Actinomycetota; class Actinomycetes; order Streptosporangiales; family Streptosporangiaceae; genus Planotetraspora; species Planotetraspora sp. GP83. The sequence goes on from NZ_JBGCBZ010000034.1 coordinate 12,662, forward strand.
GTCGGAGAAAGTGCCCTGCCAGACGTCGCACCCTTCGAGGGTAGCCCACTGCGCTCCCGGGCGGCCCGGTTCCGCGGACGGTTCGGCTTGCGAGGGGTTGACCGAATAGGGACACTTCGTTGACACTATGCATCCGGTCGATCACCCTGTGAGAGACCGTCCTGAGGGGAGCGCCTTGATCCGGATCCTGGTTGCCGAGCACCTTCCGTTGGTGCGGAGAGGCCTCGTGGCCTCGCTCGACAGCGAGAGCGATCTCGAGGTGGTGGCAGACGTCGGCTCGGGGGAGGACATCGTCCCGGCCGCGCTCGACGTCCGCCCCGACGCCGCGGTGATCGACGTCGATCTGCCCGGGGTGGACGGGCTGAGCGCCGCCGCGCGGCTGGGCGAGAAGGTGCCCCGCTGCCGGGTGATGATCCTCTCGGGCCAGCCCAACCCGGGGCACGTGAGGCGGGCCTTCGCGGCCGGGGTGCTCGGCTACATGAGCATCCAGGTGGCGCCGGAGCAACTCGCCGACGGCATCCGCCGGATCAGCGCGGGACGCCGGGTGGTCGACTCGGACCTGGCGGTCGCCGCGCTGGAGGCCGCGGACAACCCGCTGACCCCCCGCGAGCTCGACGTCCTGCGGATCGCGGCGGGCGGAGCGCGGTCCAAGGAGATCGCCGACCAGCTCTTCCTCTCGGTCGGCACGGTCCGCAACCACCTGTCCCGGATCCTGTGCAAGACGGGCGCCCGCAGCCGCGTCGACGCCGTCCGGATCGCCACCGACGCGGGCTGGCTCTAGGGACTGGATCCAGTCGCTAGACCTCCACACGCGACCGGCCCGGCTCGCCGAGGTTGAGCGCCGGCATGGCGCCGCCGAGGAACGGCAGCCGCACCGGCTCTCCGTGCAGGGCCGCGCCCACCGCCAGCAGCACCCCGGCCGTGCCGGTGGCGAGGTCCATGGACAGGCGCAGCAGCCGCTCGCCGGGAAAGGCCAGATGGCCTTGGTAACCGACCGCGTGCCACGACAGGGCCGCGAGCTGCCGGGCGGCCTCCGGGTCCTCCCGCCCCCAGCCGCCGGCCCGGTCCCTGCACAGGTACGCGAGGATCCCGGCCCGGCCGGAGAACAGGCCGGACTGGAGGTAGAAGTGCGACCGGGCGGCCCTGTCCAGCCGCTCCCGGGCGGCCGTCAGCTCGGGATCGGCCCGGTAGTGGAGGAGCTCGCCGAGCACCCAGCAGATCCCCACGCTGCCCCGGTCGAGGTAGGGCGTGGTCCGCCAGCCCTCGTTGACCTGGAGGGAGCCGTCGGTCTGGACGACGCAGCGGCGCAGGTCCTGCCGGAGGGCCGTCTCCGCGTGGTCGAGCCACTGGACGTCGCCCGTCTTCTCGTAGAGCCGGAGGAACAGCAGGGCCGGCCCGGACGAGCCGTACATCAGACCGGCGTACGGCACGGCGCCGCCGCTGATGCCGGCCACCCGGCGGGGCAGCCGGTCGACCACCAGGGCGGCCGTGTCGAGGGCCTCACGCAGGTCGCCGAAGTAGACCTGGTTGAGCCCGATCCCGGAGAGCCCGCCGTACAGGTCGGTGCCGAGGCTGAGATGGCGCCGCCTCCCGGCGATGTCGAGGACCTCCAGGGCGGCCTGGTGGTGGCCGAGGTGCGCCAGGGTGTGGGCGACGCCGTGCAGGCCGTCGTAGAAGCCGATCCGGGGGCCCTCGGACGCGCGGCCGCCGAGCGCCCGCGCCCGCTCCAGCAGCCACTGCTCGTGGTCGGGGAAGCGGCCCGCCCCGGTGACGTGCAGCGCGTAGAGCACGCCCGCCGCTCCGTGGGCCAGCCCCAGGCCGCCGCCGTCGAACTGGGCGATGTCGCCGGGGAAGAGGCGGTCGTCGCGCTCGGGGGTGGCGGAGGCCAGGATCGCCTCCGTCATGGAGGCCCTCATCTGCCGCCAGGTGACCATCGCGGGGCTCCTACGGCTCTCGCCCCCACCGGCGATCCGTACCGCCGGCCGGAGGAAGCCCTCGCCGACCGGAAAGCACTGGCGGATCACCTCGGCGAGCTCGGCGGCCTTGCCCCGGTCCAGCGCGAACAGCTCGGTGATCGGGAGGAAGAGCGCGAACCGCAGGCAGGCCAGCGCGTACCGGTCGATGTCGAAGCCGGTGACGCCGGGCGGCGCCGCGAACCCCGGGCCGGCGAGGCCCGCGCCGCCCGCCTCCATGACCGGCCGGGCGGTCTCGAAGTCGATCAGCGTGACGCCGCCGTCCGGACGGATCATGATCGTCGACATGTCCAGCCCGCCGAAGACGAGGCCGTTCATGTGAATCTTGGTGACGGCGTCCTCCGTCTTGGCGCAGATCTCGGCCACCCAGTCGGCATGGCGTCCGAGGCGGGCCTCCCAGTCGGCCTCCAGAGCGCCGCCCAGGGGATAGCGAGCACCGAACGCGCTGCTGAGCGGCTCTCCGGGGACGAGCTCCATCGCGAGGTAGTGGTGCTCGCCCACGGTGAAGTGCGCCTTGATCTCCGGGGCCACGCCGAGGCCGGCCAGCCGTTCGAGCGCGTCCCGCTCCCGCGCCAGACGGGTGACCGCGTCGGCTCCGCACGCGTCCAGACCGGCGTGGGGCCGCGCCTCCTTGAGCACGACCCGCTCCCCCGTACGGGGATCGGTCGCCAGGTGGACCGTGCCGCCGTTCGTCCGGTGCAGGACGCTCTCGACGCGATAGGGCAGGTCGAGCGGCCTCTCCTGCGCGGCCAGATGCGGGCGGAGGAAGGAGGGGATCGTCACCCACGGCGGCGGCGTGAAGGAGGAGTCGCGGCGGTCGGGGACGAGGGTGCCGTCCGGAGCGGCGATGGCGGGCTCGATCCGCCCGTCCTCGGTGACACGGTGGCGCTCGGCGATGCCCCCGTAGCGGACGTGCAGCGGGCCCCTGCCGTACCTCAGGTCGCTGAGGACGGCGGGGCCGGGCTCCCCGTCGAGCATCTCGCCCAGCTCGCGCAGCGTCGTCTCCAGTTCCGCCTCGTCAGCCGGGTAGACGGCGATGAACTTCCCGCTCGATCGGCGGTCGGCGTACTTGGCGTTGTGCAGGTGGAGGACCGGCAGGGCCCGGAGGAACTTGAAGGCGAGCCCGCGCTCCAGGCAGTAGGCCCCGGCCTTCTCCAGGACGGCCGCCGCGTTGTCCATGGTGGCGGAGACGTGGATCTTCCACCCCTGGTCGGGCGGCGATCCGGCGACCGGACGGTAGACCACCCAGTCGGCCCGCCGCGTCCGCGCCCATCCGGCCGGTACGGCACGCCGGCCGAGCTCGAAGTCTTCTTCTGGGCCGCAGTCCGGCCCCGGCCCGTCGAGGCCCTCCAAGGGCGAGTCGTAGAAGGCCGGGTCGGTGCGACAGTAAAGCTCGTACCGCTTCTCCACGTGTTCCGCCTCTCTCCGGCCGCCCGGCGACGGCCGTACCGACGATGTCAGGCTCGCGTGCGCGCGGCCAGTGACCTCGACCACGATACGCGCATGAGACATCACATGGAGTAACCACAGCGGTAGTCACGGGTGCCCGAAACCGGCGGATCTACGGCCGGCAGTTGTCTAAGGCCGCCAGATGAGGACGAGCGCGCAGTCGTCGTTGTGGCCCGACGACATGGCGTGCACGAGCTGGCGGGCGCGGTCGCGGTAGTGCTCGGGGAAAAGCCGCTCCGCCTCCCCCAGCAGCCGGTCGAGGCCGGCGTCGATGTCGCGGCCCGGCTGCTCGATGAGCCCGTCGGTGAACAGCATGAGCGCGTCGCCCTTGCGGAGCACTCCGCTGTCGGCCTCGCAGTGGAGGTCGGGGACCACCCCGAGCACGACGCCCTTCGCCGTGGAGACCCGCCAGGTGCCCGAGCCCGCGTCGAACTTGACGACCGGCGGGTGGCCGGCGGAGGTGATCTTGTATTCGCCGGTGGACAGGTCGAGGACCAGGTGCACGGCGGTGACGAACCCCTCGTCCCCGAGCTGCCGGTGGAGGTAGGAGTTGCAGGCGGCGAGGAAGTCTCCGACCGACCCGAGCAGGCCGCCGAAGGTGCCCGACAGCATGAGCGCCCGGGTCCCCGCGTCCACGCCCTTGCCCGAGACGTCGACCAGCGCCACCTCGACCTGGTCGCCCTCGCGCATGGACACCACGAAGTCGCCGCCGAAGGACGAGCCGCCCGCCTGCTTGAGCACCACCTTGGCGCCCCAGTCCTTCGGCAGCGGCGGCAACTCGCTCTGCCGCTTGAGCCGGTCGCGCAGCTCCAGCAGCATCGCGTCGCCCCGCAGGCCCTGGACGCCGAGCTTGCCGCGGGTGCGGGCCATGAGCCATGCCAGCACGGCGGTGAAGCCCATCGTGATCAGTAGCCCCGGGCCGACGCTGTGGATCTCCCTGATCGGTCCCATGTACGCCAGGGAGACCGCGACCGCGCAGAGGAGGACGGCCAGGCTGCGGAGCCGCAGCTGGAGCCCTCCGATGAGCGTCACGAGGATGAGGAGCGATGGCGAGAACCAGTAGGCCGACACCTCGGCGTCGAGCACGCCGATGATCAAGGTGGCGACGACCAGGCCCGTCAGCAGGTTGCTGTCCTTCGACGAGCTCTTCCTGACGAAGCGGACGAACGGCACCAGCAGTGGTACGCGCACCAGCAGGGCGCGCAGCCGCGGAGGGATCAGCGGCGCCGGACGGGAACTCATGATGAGCTCGACTGTATCCGCCCATCCCAGGTGAAGGCACCCTCTTGACCAATAGCTTGATCATCGAGCACGGATATTGGGTGGCCGCCCGTTGTGACCGGCTCCTACTGTAAGCGGGTGACTGTGCAGGTTCGTCCCATCACCGAATCCGAGTGGCCGGCCTTCGTGGCGGTCGACTACGAGGCCTTCAGCTCCTCCTATCCACCGGCCGCGGCGGACCGCTGGAGGGAACTCGCGGAGATCGACCGCTCGCTGGCCGCCTTCGACGGCGACCTCATGGTCGGCTGCGCCGCGGCCATCACCTTCACGATGACCGTGCCGGGAGGGCCGATCCCGGTCGCGGGCGTCACCGCCGTCGGAGTGCTGCCCTCGCACCGCCGCCGTGGCGTGCTCTCGTCGCTGATGACCCGGCAGCTCCACGACCTCCACGAGAATGGAGAGGCCGTCGCCGCGCTCTACGCCACCGAGGCCGGGATCTACGGCCGGTTCGGGTACGGCAGGGCCGCCGACGCCCTTTTCTTCCGGATCCCGACGCACGGCTCGGCGTTCGTCCGTGACGCCCCCGTGGACCCCGCGCTGCGCCTCCGGGTGGCCAAGCCCGCCGACTCCCTGCCCGAGCTGCGCCAGGTCTTCGAGTCCGTACGGCGGAGCCGTCCCGGCGTATACGACCGTTCGGACCTCCGCTGGCGCATCGAGGTCCTCGGCGACGAGGAGCACGACCGCGGCGGGGCCGGCCCGCTGCGCTGCATGATCGCCGAGGACGACGAGGGCCCGCGCGGCTACGCCCTCTTCCGGGTCAAGCGCGGCGCGACCGACCATGACGTGCCGGACGGCGAGGTTCAGCTGATCGAGCTGTTCGCCTCCGACCCGGCGGCGTACGCGCTCGTCTGGCGCAGCGTGCTCGACCGGGACCTGTGCTCGCGGGTCCACGCCTGGAGCCGCCCGATGGACGACCCGATCATCCACCTGCTCGCCGAGCCGCGCCACCTCAACGCGGGCTGGCTGGACGAGCTGTGGGTCCGCGTGGTCGACGTCGACCGGGCCATGACCTCCCGCGCGTACGCCGCCCCGGCCGACCTGGTGATCGAGGTCGAGGACGAGGTGTGCCCGTGGAACGCGGGCCGCTGGCGGCTGACCACGGCCAAGGGCTCCTGTGAGCGGACCGGCGACGCCGCCGACCTGACGCTGCCGGTCGGCGTGCTGGGCGCGGCCTACCTCGGGGGCCGGCCGCTCACCGCGTTCGCCGGGGCCGGGCTCGTCGGGGAGCACCGGGAGGGCGCGCTTCGCGAGCTGTCCGCCGCCATGTCCTGGGACCCCAAGCCATGGGCCGGGCTCGTGTTCTAGGGTCGGGGGCATGGCGCTGCAAAGTTTGCAGATCACGGCGATCACGGCCATGCGGGCGAGGGACGTGTCCCGGCCGACCCGTGAGGAGCGGGAGGAGGCCGACGAGCGGCCGCTCCGCGACGAGACACCCCGGCGGGAGACCCGCCGGGGCAGGGATTCGAGCAGGGACCGGACGTGAGCGGTTAGGGAAGCGGCGGGAGTTCGCCGGTCTCCTCGAACCGCGCGAGCTGCTCGATCCGGCGGGAGTGCCGCTCCGCGCCCGAGAACGGCGTCGCCAGGAACAGCTCCACGAAGCGGACGGCCACCTCCTGCGGGTGCATGCGCGCGCCCACACTGATCACGTTGGCGTCGTTGTGCTCCCGCGCGAGCTTCGCGGTGTCGTCGTTCCAGGCGAGGGCCGCCCGGATTCCGCGTACCTTGTTCGCGGCGATCTGCTCGCCGTTCCCGGACCCGCCGATCACGATGCCGAGGCTTCCCTGGTCGTCCGCGACTCCGCGCGCGGCGCGCAGCACGAACGGCGGGTAGTCGTCCTCCGCGTCGTAGCCGGACGGTCCGCAGTCCACCACCTCATGGCCGTGCTCCTTCAGCCAGGAGACCAGGTGGTTCTTCAGCTCGTAGCCGGCATGATCGGCACCGATGTAGACACGCACAGCCCAAGTTTCGCAGGTCTCTCCGCGGGACACGACCGCGGGCCTGCATTAGAGTAAGAGCCTGCCCCCCCTGCGGGTCCTTACATGCGAGGAGCGTCATGCGCGAGATCCGTTACGTCGGCGACCCGGTCCTGCGGACGCCGGCCGAGCCGGTGACGGACTTCGACAGGGAACTACGGCGTCTCGTCGACGAGATGTTCTCGGTCATGTACATGGCCGACGGCGTCGGTTTGGCCGGGCCGCAGATCGGCGTCGGCAAGAGGCTGTTCGTCTACGACATCAGCAACCGCAAGGGCCACGTGATCAACCCCGAGCTCACGATCGACGACCCCGAGGAGGTCATCGAGGAGGAGGGGTGCCTGTCGGTGCCCGGCAAGGAGACCGGCAAGCCTCTCTACGCCCCCACGGCCCGGGCCGCCGGTGTGACGATCCGGGGCCTCGACCGGCTCGGGCGTCCCGTCACCGTGAAGGCGAGGGGCATGCTGGCCCGCTGCTTCCAGCACGAGTACGACCACCTGGGCGGCACGCTCTACGTCGACAGGCTGGCCAAGGACGAGCGCAGGAAGATCCTCCTGCAGGCTCCGTAGCCGTCACAGCTGGATGGCCTTGAGCTCCAGGAACTCCTCGAAGCCCGGCTCGCCGAGCTCACGGCCGATTCCCGAGTGCTTGTAGCCGCCGAAGGGCGCGAGCGGGTTGAACCGGCCGCCGTTGACGGCCACCTGCCCGGTGCGGAGCCTCCGCGCCACCGCGAGCGCCCGCTCCTCGGTCCCCGCCCACACCGCGCCCGCCAGGCCGTACGGCGTGCCGTTCGCGATCTCGACGGCCTCGTCCACCGTGCCGAACGGCACGACCGACAGGACCGGGCCGAAGATCTCCTCCTGCTCGATGGACATGCCGGGCGCGACGCCCGCGAAGACGGTGGGCTCGACGTAGTAGCCCCGGTCGAACGGGCGGTCGGTCCCCCCGGCCACCAGGCGTGCGCCCTCCTCCTGGCCCCGGTTGATGTAGCGGATCACCCGGTCGCGCTGGGCGGCCGACACCAGCGGCCCGAGGCGGGCGCCCTCGGCGAAGGGGTCGCCGGGGACGTACTCGCGGGCGAAGCCGACAGCGAGCCGCACGGCCTCGTCGTACTGGTCCCAGTGGACGAGCATGCGGCTCCAGGCGGAGCACGTCTGGCCCGAGTTGACGAAGGCGTTGGCGACGCCCGCCCTGACGGCGGTCTCGAGGTCGGCGTCGGGCAGGATCACGTTGGCGGACTTCCCGCCCAGCTCCAGAGCGACCCGCTTGACCGTCTCGGCGGCCAGGGCGGCCACCCGCCGCCCCGCCCTGGTCGAGCCGGTGAAGGACACCATGTCGACGCGCGGGTGGGCCGCGATCGCCTCGCCGATGACGGGCCCATGGCCGCTCACCATGTTGAACACCCCCGGCGGCAGGCCGACCTCGTGCAGGATGTCCGCCAGCGCGTACGCCGCGAGAGGCGCGACCTCGCTGGGCTTGAGCACCACAGTGCAGCCCGCCGCGAGCGCCGGGGCCACCTTGCAGACGACCTGGTGGAGCGGGTAGTTCCAGGGAGTGATGGCGCCGACCACGCCGACCGGCTCGCGGACGATCAGGGAGTTGCCCACCCGGCCGCGGTCGAAGTCGTACCGCTCGGCGAGCTCCGCGTAGGAGGCCAGCACCCCGGCGGGCACCAGCGTCTGCACCTTCAGCGCGAAGCCGAGAGGGGCGCCCATGTCCGTGGCGATCGTCTCCGCGATCCGATCCGCGCGCTCCTTCAGCAGGCCGGCCGCCGCGGCGAGCAGCTTGGCCCGCTCTGCGGGAGCCGTGCCGGACCAGGAGGGAAAGGCGGCGCGCGCGGCGGAGACCGCGGCCTCGACGTCGCCGGGCCAGCCGGCGGGGACCCGGTCCACGACCTCCTCGGTGGCCGGGTTCACCACGTCGACGCCCTCTCCGGACGCGGAAGGGGCCCAGGCTCCATTGAGGTAAAGGAGGCGCATGGCCCTCATCCTCGCGTGGGCGGCCGCCCGATGGCGAGGAAATCCCCGCGCTTTCCCCTCGGGACTGTGCCACTCTCTGAGCGGTCACGTCGGCCGGCATTCGCGGCGGGGGTTCCTCCCTTTCCAGGTAGGAGAAATCTTGAATGCCGTCTTGTCGGCGCGACATGGCAGTATTCAGGAAATCCCTTCGCGACGGGGCGTTAGGGATCGGGGCCGATGTGTGTATGAGGAGCAGGTGTGGCAGGGAATCTGACGCGTGACGAAGCTCGGGAGCGGGCCCGGCTTCTGGACGTCCAGTCCTACGAGGTCGAGCTCGACCTCACCGAGGGCGACGAGCGGTTCGAGAGCATCACGACGGTCCACTTCACGTCCAGCCAGCCGGGGGCGGACACCTTCATCGACCTGCACGGCGCGCACGTGCGCAAGGTCGTCCTGAACGGCGTGGACCTCGACGTCCACGCCTACGACGCCGACAAGGGCCGCTTCCCTCTTCCCGGCCTCGCCGAGCACAACGAGCTGCGCATCGACGCCGACGCGTCCTACATGCGCACGGGCGAGGGCCTGCACCGCTTCGTCGACCCGGTGGACCAGCAGGTCTACCTGCACAGCCAGTTCGAGACGGCCGACGCGCACCGGATGTACGCGTGCTTCGACCAGCCCGACCTCAAGGCGACCTTCGAGCTGACCGTCCTCGCGCCCGCGTCGTGGGAGGTCGTCTCCAACGCCGCCCCCGACTCGGTGGAGGAGCTGGAGGAGCACCACGGCCGGCACGGCACCCTTCAGGCTGCCCGGCGCTGGCACTTCCCGCCCACGCCGGTCATGTCGACGTACATCACCGCCCTGATCGCCGGGCCGTACGCCGTGGTCCGGGACGAGCACGACGGCATCCCGCTCGGCATCTTCGTGCGGCGGTCCCTGGCCGAGCACCTCGACGCGGACAACATCTTCGAGGTGACCAAGCAGGGCTTCGACTTCTTCCACCGGGTCTTCGGCCTGCGCTACCCGTTCGGGAAGTACGACCAGCTCTTCGTGCCCGAGTTCAACGCGGGCGCGATGGAGAACGCGGGCGCTGTGACCTTCCTGGAGGACTACGTCTTCCGCTCCCGCGTCACCGACGCCATGGTCGAGCGGCGCGCCGAGACGATCCTGCACGAGATGGCCCACATGTGGTTCGGTGACCTCGTCACCATGCGCTGGTGGGACGACCTGTGGCTGAACGAGTCGTTCGCCACGTACATGTCCGTGCTGTGCCAGGCCGAGGCGACCCGCTGGGGCCAGGGCGCGTGGACGACGTTCGCCAACGTCGAGAAGTCCTGGGCCTACCGGCAGGACCAGCTCCCCTCGACGCACCCGATCGCCGCGGACATCCCGGACATGCAGGCCGTGGAGGTCAACTTCGACGGCATCACGTACGCCAAGGGCGCCTCGGTCCTCAAGCAGCTCGTCGCCTACGTGGGCCTGGAGAACTTCCTCGCCGGCGTCCGCGACTACTTCAACGAGCACGCCTGGGGCAACACGACCCTGCAGGACCTGCTTTCGGCCCTTGAGCGCACCTCCGGCCGCGACCTGTCGTCCTGGTCGAAGGAGTGGCTGGAGACCTCCTGGGTCAACACCCTGCGCCCGTCGTTCACCACCGACGCCGAGGGCCGCTTCCTCACGTTCGACGTGCTTCAGGAGGCCCCGCAGGAGCACCCGACGCTGCGCTCACACCGCGTCGCGATCGGCCTCTATTCGCTCGTGGACGGCGTCCTGACCAGGACCAGGCGGGTCGAGCTCGACATCGTCGGCGCCCGCACGCCCGTCGCCGAGCTGATCGGGGAGACCCAGCCCGACCTGGTGCTGGTCAACGACGACGACCTCACCTACGCCAAGGTCCGGCTCGACGCCCGGTCGCTGGAGACGCTGGTGGGCGGCGGCATCGCCGCGTTCCAGGAGTCCCTCCCTCGCGCGCTGAGCTGGTCGGCCGCCTGGGACATGACCCGCGACGCCGAGATGGCCACCCGCGACTACGTCAAGCTCGTTACCTCCGGCATCGGCTCGGTGCGGGACATGACGGTCGTGCAGACCGTCCTGCGGCAGGCCCGCCTCGCGATCCAGCAGTACGCCGACCCGGCCTGGCGGGCCACCGGTCTCGCCGAGCTCGCCGCCGCGCTGCGCGGCCTGATCGAGACGGCCGAGCCGGGCTCCGACCCCCAGCTCGCCTACGTCAACGCCTTCACCGCCGTGGCCACCGCGCCGGAGGATCTGGCGTTCGTGCGGGGCATCCTCGACGGCAGCGGCGTTCCCGAGGGCCTGGCCGTCGACGCCGACCTCCGGTGGACCCTCACCCACGCCCTGGTCTCGGGCGGCGTCCTCGGCGCCGAGGACATCGACGCCGAGCTGACCCGGGACGCCACGGCCACGGGCGAGCGCTCGGCCGCTCTGAGCCGGGCCGCCATCCCGACCCCCGAGGCCAAGGCCGAGACCTGGGCCGCGATCGTGGGCGGGCAGCTCAGCGGGGCCCTGCTCCGCTCGACCATCCTCGGTTTCATGGACCCCCACCACGTCGAGCTGCTCGAGCCGTACGGCGACAGGTACTTCGGCGAGGCCGGTCGCATCTGGAGCGAGTGGACGTCGGACATGGCGCAGAACTTCGTCATCGGCTGCTTCCCGGCCCTGCTGATCCGCCCGGAGACCGTGGCGAAGACGCAGGACCACATCAGCGCCTCGCAGCCGCCGCACGCGCTGCGCCGGCTGCTGCTGGAGGGCGCCGACGGCATCAGCCGGGCCCTCCGCGCGCAGGCCAAGGACGCCTCCGCCGGCTGAGCCGGTCATGTGATCGCCAAGGGTCCCGGTTCCGTGCCGGGGCCCTCGGTATTCACGGGTGAAAGCGGCGCGCAAGCCCGGTGCAAGCCCCAGGGGGTGCCATGGGGTCGCACCGGGCCGTTTACAGCGTCGGCGGCTCCGGTCTACGGTCCACGCAGGAGGCCCCCCGTGATCTCATTGATCCTCGTCATCGTCGTCCCGGTCGTTCTGGCCGTGGTGGTCGTCTCGATCTACAACCGCCTGGTCCGCGGCCGTAACACCGTGGACAACGCCTGGGCGCAGATCGACGTGCAGCTCAAGCGCCGCTACGACCTGATCCCCAACCTGGTCGAGACCGTGAAGGGGTACGCCTCACACGAACGGCAGACCCTGGAAGCCGTGGTCGCGGCCCGCTCCCAGGCCATCAACGCGCAGGGACCGGCGGACCGGGCGGCGGCCGAGAACATGCTGTCGGGGGCGCTCAAGAGCCTGTTCGCGGTGGCCGAGTCCTACCCGGATCTCAAGGCGAGCCAGAACTTCGCGGAGCTCCAGGAGGAGCTGGCGGCCACGGAGAACCGGATCGCCTACTCGCGGCAGTACTACAACGACGCCGTCCTGACCTACAACAACGCGATCCAGACCGTCCCGGCGAACATCGTCGCGGGCATGACGGGCTTCTCGCCGCGTGAGTACTTCCAGGCACCGGGCGAGGAGCGCGGCCCGGTCCAGGTCCGGTTCTAGCGGACGGGTGCGGTCGCCGCCATGATCGCCTGGTTCGCCGCGGCCGGCGCCGCCGGCCTCTGGCTCCTGCTCCTGCTCGCGCTGGCCGTCGCGACCAGGAACCCCCCGGTGCCTGAAAGCGAGGTGCGTCCCGGCCCGGCGACGGACGCGCCGGCCGAGCAGTCGCCCGCCGTCGTCGACCTGATCACCGGCGGCTGGCGGCTCTGCGACGAGGCCCCCTCTGCCACCCTGCTCGACCTGGCCGCCAAGGGCGCGGTCGAGATCGAGGAGATCGGCCCCGAGCTCTCGCTCGTACGGCTCCGCCGCGACCCGGGCGACCTCACCCCTTACGAGAAGCTCGTCTACGATCACGTCCGCTCGCTCGCCGTCGACGGCGTGGTGGCCACGGGCGCCCTCGCGGAGGGCTCGCGCAACCTGAGCCGCTGGTGGAAGAGCTTCCGCAAGAAGGTGATCAGCGAGGCGAGGGCCCAGGGCCTGTCCCGGCCCCGGTGGAGCAGGGCGCACACCGTGCTCCTCACGGCGGCAGCGGCCGTGCCGGCCCTGGCGGTCGGCATCGCCGTGACGATCACCGACAGGAAGCACGACGGGGGCATCGGAGCGGCGATCGCGGCCTTCGCCCTGCTCATCGCCCTGATGAGCAAGCTCAACGGTGAGCGGGGCACCGAGCTCGGCGCCCGGACGGCGGCCCACTGGCTGGGGGTGCGCGAGCACCTGGCCGCCACCGGGCGGTTCTCCGAGGCGCCCGCGGCCTCCGTCACGATCTGGGGCCGCCACCTCGCCTACGCCGCGGCCCTCGGCCTCGCTCCCCGCGCGGTGACGAGCCTGCCGGTCAGCACGCCCGCCGACGACCGGCGCGCCTGGTCCGACTACGGCGGCATGTGGCATGTCGTGAACGTGCGCTATCCCTCCCGGCTGCTCTGGGGCCGCGCGCCGCTGCCGACGATCGGGCGCGGCCTGGCCGCCGGTTTCTTCGCCGGCTTCTGGACGTGGATCGGCCTGCTCGTCGCGTCGGCGTTCGACGTCTGGCCGGACGCGCTCGTCCAACCGGGGGCCTACGCCGTGGGCCTCGCCGTGGCGGGCCTCCCGCTCGGGTACGCGATCGCCGACCTCGGCGGCAGGGCCGCCGTCCAGGGCCAGATCGTCCGGCTCCGGCAGGTCCAGGTCGGCTCCAACGGGAACAACCGGCCGAAGTACGTCTACTGGTGCGCCATCGACGAGGGACGGTCGCGGGAGGTCAAGGCGTTCGGCATCAGCGAGGAGCTGTGGGGCCGGCTCTCCGAGGGCGACCGCGTCACGGCGCACGCGGGGCGCAGGCTCGGCTGGATCAGCGAGATCGAGATCGCCGAACGCTCGCGGCTGCGCGGTGCGGACACCTACGACGACACCGGCGAGCACCTGGTGAACGCCCCGCGGAACCTCGGCGAGGCCCTCGGCCAGGTCCTCGGCGACAGAATCAACGCGGTGGCCTCCGGCGACCCCGAGGACGGCCCGCGACCGGCCGACCTCGTGACCCCCGCCGACCTCAAGCGGGCCCTGGGCATCGATGTCGGAACTGCGGTGGCCTACAGCGGCACGCTGCCCACACCGCCGTGGCTCGACGTCCGGTCCTGCCGCTACGAGACGCCGACCGGCGTGACCGTGGACGTCCACACCGCCACGGGCGCGCGGTCCCGCTATCTCATGGTCCTCGGCCACGCCCTGACCCGCGTCCAGGGGCAGCCGGTTCAGGGCGTCGGCGGCGGCGCCATGCTCTACCCCGGCGTGGTGTCCGCCCAGACCGGCCGGGGCACCTTCGCGATCAACGTGTCCTCCCCGGCCGGGCCGCCGCCCCCGGACCCGCTCATCGACCTCGCCCGGACGGCCGCCGCCCGGCTCGGATAGCGACGCGAAGACCACCCCTCGCCCATGAGAAGGTCATCGGGTGCACTCAGCCAGAGACCTGTTGGTGGCCCTCGCCCGGAGGTACTCGTTCGGGGACGTGGGGGCCCTCGCGCCCGCCGTGCTGAAGGACGGCGGGCGGGCGGCCCACGTCGCGTCGATCTGCGAGTTCGGCCAGCGGCTGCTCACGCTCGATGCCGAGGACTTCGCGGCCGAGGTGGACCGGGAGGCCGTGCCGTCCGGTCTGCGCAGACGCGCCCGTGACTGCCACATGCCGCAGACGGCCAAGGAGCAGCCCCGTGGCGCGCTGGACTCGATGCGCCCCGCGTACGCGCTGTTCCTCGAAGTGATCCAGGTGCGCTGGCGGAGGCGGGAGCTCAGCTCGATGATCGCGGCGGTGCACATCGCCAGCGAGTATCTCCCGCTGCTCGCGTTCGAGCCGGTGCTGGGCCACGCGGGCGACCCGGCCCGGTGGCCCGAGCTTCCGGACGGGGGGCTCCGCGCGCGGGGAAGCCGGTTCGGCGTGATCGGCGACCGCGAGTGCGACCACACGAGGGCGGAGCAGTCGGCGGCCGAGCGGACCCTGCGGGTCGCGCTGGAGCCGAGCGCGGGCTGGCGCGCGTACCTCGACCGCCAGCACAGCCAGGTCGCCGGCGCCCTCGCGACCTGCGCCGCCCGGTGCCGGCACCGGTGCACGGCCATGGACTGGGTGCCGGACCTGGAGGAGCTGGCCCTCCGCTGCCGGGTGGCGCTGGCCTTCGCCGACACCCCGCTCGTACGGCTCCGCCACGCCGCCCCGGTCGGCCACGGCTTCGGCGTCCCCTCCCCCGAGGAGGTGCTGGACGCATGGGACCGCAGCCGGGCCGCCCTGGACAAGAACGGCGTGGGACACCAGGTCACGATGGACGACGGCTTCCCGCTGCCGGGCCTGCCGAGCCTCTTCTCGGCGGTCGCCTCCGCCCATGTCGAGCCGGCCACGCTGCTGGCCGACGTCTCGGCCCATCTGGTGGAGCTGCTCGGGTGACGCCCCGCTACCAGATGGGCGGGCGGCGGTCGCCCCAGAAGCCGCCGACGGACTCCTCCACCTGCGCCGACAGTGAGATGAGCGTGCCCTCGTCGCCGAAGCGGCCCGCCAGCATGACGCCGATCGGCAGGCCGCCGGGCGTCCAGTAAAGGGGCAGGTTGACCGCCGGCTGGCCGCTGACGTTGTACATCGCGGCGAACGGCGCGAAGTGCTTCATCCGCTCGAACGTCTCCTCCGGCGAGTCGACGTCCTCGAACCAGCCGACCGGCACCGGCGGCTGGGTGACGGTCGGCGTGAGGACCGCGTCGTACTCGTCGGTGACCAGCAGCGCGAGCCGGGTGGCGAGCTGGAGCGCGGACTGCGCCTGGAGGAAGCCGGGGGCGGGAACGGCGAAGCCGCGCTCGCGCAGCCACGCCGTGAGCGGCCGCAGCTTGGGCTCCATCTCCTCGTCCACCGGGTGCATGCACGCGAAGCTGAACCACAGCTTCTCGAACTGGGGCACCATGTCCTCGCCGAACGGCGGGGCGATGTCCACGACCTCGTGGCCCAGCGATTCCAGCACGGCCGACGCGCTCTCGTAGGCGGCCAGCACATCCGGGTGGATTTCCGTGCCCGACACGACCGGGGTGGCGTAGCGGGCGATCCGCAGCCGGCCGGGCTCCCTGCCCACATAGGCCGAGAACGACCCCAACGCGGGCGGCGGAGCCCAGTAGAGGTCACCGGGGTTGTTGTGCGCCATCACGTCCAGTAGCGCCACAGCATCGGCGACATTTCGGGAAATAGGGCCATTCGTCGACAGCCCCGCGAGATCGGGCACGATGGGCGCGGACGAGATTCGGCCCCTCGTCGGCTTGATGCCGTACAGCCCGCAGACGGACGCCGGGATGCGGATCGAGCCCGCGCCGTCGCTGCCCTGGGCGGCGGGCGCGAGCCCGGCCGCCACCGCCGCCGCGGCTCCCCCGCTCGACCCGCCCGCGGATCGCGCGAGGTCCCACGGCGTGCGGGCGGGCTCCCCGACATAGGTCTCGGTGTAGCACGGCAGGCCGAACTCGGGCGTGTTCGTCTTGCCCAGCATGATCGTGCCCGCGTCCCTCAGGCGCTCGACCACGCTGTCGTCCACCGGCGCGACGAAGCCCTCGTACGTCGCCGAGCCGAAGTAGACGGGCACGTCCTTGACCAGGTTGAGGTCCTTGATGGGGATCGGGACGCCCAGCAGCGGCGGCAGGTCGCCGGGGTCATCGCCGGAGTCGCCGCCGGCCAGCCGCGCCTCCTGCTCGCGCGCCTGGTCGAGGGCCCGCTCCGCGGTGAGGGTGACGAAGGCGCCGACGAGGCCGTCCAGCCGCTCGGCACGATGGAGGTAGTGCTCGGTGACTTCGACGGGGGAGAGTTCACGTGAACGGACGGCTGCCGCCTGCTCAAGGGCGGTAAGATCATGAATGTGCGCCACGCTACTGAACGGTAGGCCCCTGGAGCCAGGATATCTAGAGAGGGTACCCCGCCAGGCCGCCGTCGAATCGGCTCAAGCAGGCCACAAAAGTATGAACTATCCAACACTAGGCACCCGCCGATAGCCCAACTACCGTGAGTGATGTGGATACCGGTCTAGCGCCAGAAGACGGTCACGATACGTCACCTATCTGGGTGAGTGACCACACGTCGGAGCGGCCCCCGACGCCCCCTGACGCACCAGCGTCTACTTACGCGCCCGTCGAGCGCGCCTCCGTCCAGAGCCTCCTCCAGGACCCCAAGTATCGCCACCTGCGGCTTCGCGCACTGATCGCGGTGGTCGCGGGCGTGGTGGCGGGCATCCTGCTGGCGAGCTGGCGGCTGGGCCTGACCTTCGCGATCATCGCGGTCATCGCCGACACCGTCTACCGCGCGAGGACCGTGTCCTCGATCCCGGCCTGGCGGCGCGCGTCCGCGGCCGAGCGGCGCACGGAGGCCCAGCTCAAGAAGCTGGAACGGGGCGGATACAAGACGCTGCACGCCCGCGCGATCCCGGGCAGCGACGCCCAGATCGACCACCTCGTCGTGGGCCCCACCGGCGTGTACGCGGTGGACTCGGAGAAATGGGACAAACGGCTTCCCGTGCGGGTGCAGTCGCACCGCAAGCTCTTCCACGGGCCGTTCAACCAGAAGCCCCGGCTCGACGAGGCCCGCTGGGAGGCCGCGCAGGCCACCGATCTGATCAGCGAGGCGCTCGGCCGCGAGATCACGGTCGTCCCGTCGCTGGCGATCTACGGGCCGCCCATCCCGTGGCGGATCCTCAACATCCGCGAGGTGGACGTCTTCTCCGGCAGCCTGGTCCGCAAGTGGATCACCAAGCGGGAGAGGTCGCTCACGACCGCGGAGATCGAGGCGATCTATCGGGCCGCTGAGCGGGTCCTTCCCCCGCGCTATTCCGAGTAGTGGACCTCCGGTCTCAGCAGCCGGGCGGGAGCCGTACCATTTGAAGACTTGCAGTCTTCTGATGGGAGCCTGGTTATGCCCGCCCTCAGGTCTCGTACGGTCACTCACGGCAGGAACATGGCCGGTGCCCGGGCGCTGCTCCGGGCCACGGGCGTAGCGGGCAGCGACTTCGGCAAGCCCATCGTCGCGGTGGCCAACAGCTTCACCCAGTTCGTCCCCGGCCACGTGCACCTGCGCGAGGTGGCCGGCGTGGTCGCGGACGCGGTCCGGGAGGCCGGGGCGATCCCGCGCGAGTTCAACACGATCGCGGTCGACGACGGCATCGCGATGGGCCACGGTGGCATGCTCTACTCGCTGCCGTCCCGCGAGCTGATCGCGGACGCGGTGGAATACATGGTGAACGCACACTGCGCCGACGCGCTGGTCTGCATCTCCAACTGCGACAAGATCACGCCGGGCATGCTGCTCGCCGCCTTCCGGCTCAACATCCCCACGGTCTTCGTCTCCGGCGGCCCGATGGAGGCCGGCAAGACCCCCGGTCGCAAGCTCGACCTGATCGACCCCATGATCGCCGCCGCGGACGACAGCGTGTCCGACGCCGAGCTGCTGGAGATGGAGGAGAACGCCTGCCCGACCTGCGGGTCCTGCAGCGGCATGTTCACCGCCAACTCGATGAACTGCCTCACCGAGGCGATCGGCCTGGCCCTCCCCGGCAACGGCACCATCCTGGCCACCCACAAGGCCCGCAAGGCGCTGTTCGAGGACGCCGGCCGCACGGTCGTCGAGATCGCCAAGCGCTACTACGAGCAGGACGACGAGTCGGTCCTGCCGAAGAGCATCGCCACGCATGACGCCTTCGAGAACGCGATGGCCCTCGACGTCGCCATGGGCGGCTCGACCAACACGATCCTCCACCTGCTCGCGGCCGCCCGCGAGGCCGGCGTGGACTTCGGCCTCAAGGAGATCAACGAGGTCTCGCTGCGGGTGCCGTGCCTGTGCAAGGTCGCCCCGGCGACCGCGAAGTACCACGTCGAGGACGTGCACCGCGCCGGCGGCATCCCGGGCATCCTGGGCGAGCTCGACCGGGCCGGCCTGCTCCAGCGCGGCGTGCACAGCATCCACGCGCCCTCGTTGGGCGACCACCTGTCGAAGTGGGACCCGAAGTCGCCCGAGGTGACCGAGGAGGCGATCGAGCTCTGGCACGCCGCGCCCGGCAACGTCCGGACGATCAAGGCGTACTCGCAGGACGCCCGGTGGGACTCGCTCGACCTCGACAGGTCCGAGGGCTGCATCCGCGACTTCGAGCACGCCTACACCCGTGACGGCGGCCTGGCCGTGCTGTACGGCAACATCGCCCCCGACGGCTGCATCGTAAAGACGGCCGGCGTGGACGAGTCGATCTGGCGGTTCTCCGGCCCCGCCGTCGTGTTCGAGTCCCAGGAGGACGCGGTCGACGGCATTCTCGCCAACAAGGTGAAGGCGGGCGACGTGGTCGTGATCCGCTACGAGGGCCCGAAGGGCGGGCCGGGCATGCAGGAGATGCTCTACCCGACGAGCTTCCTCAAGGGCAAGGGCCTCGGCAAGGCGTGCGCGCTGGTCACCGACGGCCGGTTCTCGGGCGGGACGTCGGGCCTGTCCATCGGCCACGCCTCTCCCGAGGCCGCCGAGGGCGGCGTCATCGCCCTGGTCGAGGACGGCGACCTGGTGGAGATCGACATCCCGGGCCGGTCGATCGAGCTGAAGGTGCCGGACGAGGAGCTGGCCGCGCGCCGCGCGAAGGTGCTGGCCGACCGCGGCGGCTACCGCCCGCGTGACCGGCACCGCCCGGTGTCCGCCGCCCTGCAGGCCTACGCCGCGATGACGACGTCCGCCTCCACCGGCGCCTCGCGCGACCTCACCCAGCTTTCCCGCTAGGTCTTTCCCGCCAGGTTGGCCTTACTTCGTCGATCGCGCGTTCGGAAAATGTCAGTGGTAGCGGTTAGTGTCAAGGTATGGCAAACGTCACAAGGCACCCGCTACCGCTGACGACCGCTGAGCTCGCCGCCCTGGCCCTGTCCCTCGCCCATCTCGGGGCCGGTCCCCAGTCCGTCACCGCCCGCCGCGGTCTTCGGCACGCGTTCGAGCACCTCGACCTCGACGACGACGTCATCGCCACGACCCTGTCCACGCTGACCACACCGCTCCCGGCCGAGGTGGCCCGGCGGGCCAGGGCGGTGGCGAACGCGATCACCGCCCGCCTGGTGGTCCGGATCCAGTACCACGACGCCGCCGGGCGGCTCACCGTCCGCGAAGTCGAGCCGGTGACCTGCCTCGTCCATCGCGATTTCTGGTACCTGGTGGGCTGGTGCCGGATGCGGCGCGGGATCAGGGCCTTCCGGTTCGACCGGATCGTCTCGGTCGAGCCGACCGACCTCCCCGCCCGGCCGCACCTGCCGGAGCGCTACCTGCCCTTCCAGCGCCGCTCAGCGGCGGCGTAGGGAGTCTCAGCCGCAGCAGCCGCCGCCACAGCAACCGCCCCCGGACGACGGCCGAGGGGCGGGAGCCGTGCCGGCCTTCCCCGTGACCGCCACAGTGGACAGCAGCTTCACGGTGTCGTCGTGGCCCGTGGGGCAGACCGCCGGCGCGTTGGCCTCAGCCATGGGCCGGTTCAGCTCGAAGGTCGATCCGCAGGCGCGGCAGCGATAGTCATAGCGAGGCATGCCCCCTAGGGTACGGCCCGGCCGCCTCTATCCGAAGTGGATCGTGGCGTAGTCGTCGACGGGCCGGTAGCCGAGGCTCTGGTAGATGGAGTTGGACGTCGGGTTGCCGAGGTCGGTGAACAGCAGCACCTCGGCGGCCCCCTCGTCCATGGCCTTGCGGCTGGCCACGTGGGTCACGGCCGTGCCGTACCCGCGGCGGCGGAACTCCGGAGGCGTGTAGACCGGCCCGATGCGGGACATCCCCGCGATGGGGGCGGTGACCCCGGCGATGGACACGGCCAGGCCGCCGTCCTCCCACCAGACGAGCTCGTCGCGGTTGATCCGGGCCGACACGACGGGGGTGGGATCGGCCGTCCTGTCGACGTGCGCCTCGGCCTGGAAGTCGCCGAACCACCGCGCGGCCTCCGCGATGTCGGCCGCGGCGGCCGTACGGGCCTTGCCGGGGGCGGCGGACGGGGCGAGGGCGCCGAGCCGGTACAGGCGCTCGGCCCGGCGGCCCCTCTCCGGCCGCCACCACGCCGCCGCGAACGCCTCGGCGGCGGCGAGGGGCCCGCTGACTCCCGGCAGGCTCCGGTCCAGCTCGATCAGCCCGGTGGCCAGCGACGGCAGCGCGGCGTGCGGGAGATCGCCGAGGACCAGCGGGTAGGGCGGGGTATGGCTGACCGCGCCCATGACGGACCCGTCCTCCTCGAACCAGCCCATCAGCGGGTCCTCGGCGAACTGGCCGCCCCGCAACCCGCGCATCACGGTCAAGGGCACCGTGTTGCGGACCGGGTCACGGAGCAGCCACGCCTCGGCGGTCGCCGCGTACTCTTCCACATCGGCCGTGAAGGTCCAGGTCATGCGTGCATCATCGGGCCCATCATCAGGCGGCGGACTCCGTCAGATAGGGCGCCCACTGGGGGTCGCCATCGAGCTGGGCGCCGATGAGCCGCCAGTGGGCGCCTCGTGGCACCACCGGGGCGACGCGTAACGTCCACCCCAGTTCCTCCAGCAGTCTGTCCGCCTTGCGGTGGTTGCACGGCATGCATGAGGCGACGCAGTTCTCCCAGGTGTGGGGACCTCCCTTGGAACGCGGGATGACATGGTCGATGGTCTCGGCCCGCTGCCCGCAGTAGGCGCAGCGGAAGTCGTCCCGGCGCATCAGCGCGGCCCGTGTGAGCGGGATCCGGGACCGGTAAGGGATGCGGACATACCGGCGCAGCCGGATAACCGAGGGGACGTCCAGCGTGCGGGTGGCCGAGCGCAGGACCGCGCCCCGCCCGTCGCGGTGCACGACGTCCGCCTTCTCTCTCAGGACGAGGATGACCGCCCGGTGCAGAGAAAGCGTGGTGAGCGGTTCGTAGGTGGCGTTGAGCAGTAGGACTTGGCGCATCAGCCGGCCTCCACGGCTTTCTGGGAAGCCGTCGGCACAGCCGTGCGCCCTGGTTGTGGTCCCGTCTGTTGGGACCCGGGTGCTTCCGTCACAGGGACCTCCGCCGGACGGTCCAGCGGATGGTCACCACGGCACCGCCCTTCACCAAAGTGTGGCCTTTGCGGCGGCCACTCCGCCACCCCATAACGGACCTACGGAGTTGACGACTGGGACGCCTGGTGCTTTTTATGCCCAGCCCATCATTCCTTTACTCCCCGCTTGGCCAGGTGAGGACGTCCGTACGCCACCGGCCGCCACCTGCTTTAAAGTGCGAACATGACGCGACAGCCGTACCCACCCGCCCGCCGTGACGACATCGTCGACACGCTGCACGGGACCCCGGTCCCCGACCCGTACCGGTGGCTGGAGGACCCCGACGACCCGGAGACCAAGGAATGGCTGGACGCGCAGGACGCGCTGTTCCGGAGCGCCGAGCTCTCCGGCCGTGAGCGCTTCCGCGAGCGCGTCGCCGAGCTGCTGAAGTCCGGCTCGGTCGGGACGCCCGTGTGGCGGGGAGAGCGGCGGTTCTTCACCCGCCGGACCCCCGAGCAGGAGCACCCGGTCCTCTACGTCGCGGACGGGCAGGGCGAGCGGGCACTGGTCGACCCGATGGCGCTCGACTCCTCCGGGCTGACCACGCTGGACTCCTACCAGCCGGACAAGGAGGGCAACCGGCTGGCCTACCAGATCTCGGTCGGCGGAGACGAGGAGTCGAGGCTCTATGTGATCGACGTCGCGAGCGGCGAGATCGTCGACGGGCCGATCGACCGGTGCCGCTACTCCCCCGTCGCCTGGCTTCCGGGCGGCGAGGCGTTCTATTACGTGCGCAGGCTCGCCCCCTCCGCCGTCCCGGCCGGTGAGGAGCAGTTCCACCGGCGGGTCTACCTGCACGTCGTCGGGCAGAACCCCGACGACGACGCGCTGATCTTCGGCGAGGGCCTGGAGAAGACCAACTACTACAGCGTCTCGGTGTCCCGGGACGGCCGCTGGCTGTCGATCTCCGCCTCGCGCGGCACGGCGCCGCGCAACGACCTGTGGGTGGCCGACCTGTCGGCGTCACCGGCCGGGAGCCCGGCGCTGGTCACCGTCCAGGAGAACGTGGACGCCCAGACCGGCCTCCACTTCGGCCGCGACGGGCGGCTCTACGTCTTCACCGACCTCGACGCTCCGCGCGGCCGGGTCTGCGTGACCTCACCCGAGACCCCGGCGCGGGAGAGCTGGCGGGACCTGATCCCGGAGGACCCCGAGGCCGTGCTCTCGGACTTCGCGATCCTCGACGGCATGGCCGACCCCGTCCTGCTCGTCGGCTGGACCCGGCACGCGATCTCGGAGATCTCGATCCACGCCCTGGAGAGCGGCGACCGGACCGGCGCGGTCCCGGTGCCGGGCCTCGGCTCCATCGGCGGGATCGTCGAGCGTCCGGAGGGCGGCCACGAGGCCTGGTTCAGCTACACCGACAACGTCACGCCCACGGCCGTCTACCGGTACGACGCGCTGACCGGCGAGACCACCCTGTGGGAGGCTCCCCCCGGCGCGGTCGAGGTGCCCCAGGTGACCACCGAGCAGGTGGTCTATCGGTCGAAGGACGGCACCGAGGTCCACATGCTGGTGATCTCCCGCGAGGACTCCGGCCCCCGGCCGGCCATCCTGTACGGCTACGGCGGCTTCGGCATCTCGATGACTCCGGGCTTCTCGGCCTCCATCCTCGCCTGGGTCGAGGCGGGCGGCGTCTACGCCATCGCGCAGCTCCGGGGCGGCGGCGAGGAGGGCGAGGAGTGGCACCGCGCCGGCATGCTCGGCAACAAGCAGAACGTGTTCGACGACCTCCACGCGGCGGCGGAGCACCTCATCGCGACCGGCGTGACGACCTCCGAGCAGCTCGCCATCTCCGGCGGCTCCAACGGCGGCCTGCTCGTCGGTGCGGCGCTGACGCAGCGCCCCGACCTGTACGCGGCGGTGGTCTGCGCGGCGCCGCTGCTCGACATGATCCGCTACGAGAAGTTCGGCCTCGGCGCCACGTGGAACGTCGAGTACGGCTCCGCCGACGTCCCCGAGGAGTTCACCTGGCTGTGGGGCTACTCGCCCTACCACCGGGTCCGCGAGGGGGTCTCCTACCCGGCGACGCTGTTCGCGGTGTTCGCCTCGGACACCCGGGTGCATCCGCTGCACGCCTGGAAGATGGCGGCGGCCCTGCAGCACGCGCAGGCCGGCGACCGCCCGATCCTGCTGCGCAACGAGACCGAGGTCGGCCACGGCGCCCGCGCCGTCAGCAAGTCGGTCGAGCTCGCGGCCGACCAGCTCGCGTTCCTGGCCCGCCACACGGGCCTTGAGATCGGCTGAACGGGACTCAGCGGGGGAAGATTACGGTCTTGTGGCCGTCCAGCAGCACGCGGTGCTCCGCGTGCCAGCGGACGGCCCGGGCCAGCGCCTGACGCTCCAGGTCACGGCCGATCGCGGCGAGGTCCTCGGGAGAGTGCGTGTGGTTCACCCGCGCCACCTCCTGCTCGATGATCGGCCCCTCGTCCAGGTCGGCGGTCACGTAGTGCGCGGTCGCGCCGATTAGCTTGACACCCCGCGAATAGGCCTGGTGGTACGGCTTGGCACCCTTGAACGACGGCAGGAACGAGTGGTGGATGTTGATCACCCGGCCGGTCAGCTTCGCGCACAGGTCCTCCGACAGCACCTGCATGTACCGCGCGAGCACCACGAGGTCGGCCTGGTAGTGGTCGACCAAGGTGAGGATCTCGGCCTCCTGCCGGGCCTTGGTCTCCGCCGTGACCGGCAGGTGGTGGTAGTCGATGCCGTACGACTGGGTGAGCGGCCGCAGGTCGGGATGGTTGGACGCCACGCCGACGATGTCGATCCCCAGCAGCCCCGAGCGCACCCGGTAGAGCAGGTCGTTGAGGCAGTGGTCGAACTTGCTGACCAGCACGAGCGCCCGCGTCTTCACGGCCTGGTCGAAAAGCTGGAGCTCCATGCCGAAGTCGGGGGCGAGCGCCGCGAAAGCCGTACGGAGCTCGTCGAGACCGGCGCCGCCCGCGAACTGGACGCGCATGAAGAACCGCTCGGCGACCGGGTCGCCGAACTGCTGACTCTCCGTGATGTTGCAGCCGTGCCGCGCCAGCAGCCCGGAGACGGCGGCCACCACTCCAGGCCGGTCCGGGCAGGACAAGGTCAGCACATAGTCAGCGCTCATGTGCTGATCCTAGGGGCAGCCATCCCTTCCCCCACTCGTGATCATGCACGAATTCCCGCGAACCCGCTTTGAGCTGGTCGCACGAAAAGGGTGATCATGCACTCGCGCTGCCGCATCATCATCAACACTGTTTCGCCAGTTCAGCACGGTGATCCAGGAACCCGTGCATGATCACGACCTGGGTGGGCCCTTCTCGTGACGTTCGAGGGCCTGGCGGATGTCCGGGTCCTCGGGAGCGAGCTCATGGGCCCGGCGGAGGTCCCGCCGGGCCTCGTCCGCGCGGCCCAGCGCGTCGAGCGCGGTCGCCCGGTTGAAGTGGAAGGCCGCATCTCCGGTATCTCCGGTGTTCTGGGTGTTCTGGGTGTTCTGGGTGCCCCCGGTGTTCTGGGTGTCCTCGTCCAGCGCGATGGCCCGGGTGAGGTCGTCCACCGCGCCCTCCGCGTCCCCGGTCTCGTAGCGGAGGATCGCCCGGTTCGCCCAGGCGGAGGCCAGTTCGGGGTCGGCCGCCAGCGCCGCGTCGAACGCCGCCCGGGCCTCGGTGAACCGCCCCGCCGCCGTCTCCAGCTGCCCCAGCACGCCGTGCAGGTGCGCGTTGCCCGCGTCGAGGGCCAGCCCCGCCTCCACGTCACGCCGCGCCGCGTCGTGCTCGCCGAGCATCTCCAGGATCCCGGCCCGGTTGACGTACGCGTTGAGATATTCGGGGTCGAGCTCCAGCACGTGATCAAGGTCGGCCCTGGCGCGTTCCAGATCCCCGGCGGCCAGGCGCAGCTCGGCCCGGTTGTAGTACGCCTCGGGCAGCGGCGCGCTCACCCTCATCGCGGTCTCGTAGTCGGCGAGCGCGTCGTCCGGCCGGCCCAGCTCGAACAGCAGATTGCCCCGGTCCAGGTAGTAGTCGGGGAACACGGGGTCGATGGCGATGGCCCGGTCGAGATCGCGCAGGGCCTCCGTGGGACGCCCGGTTCGCGCGAGGAGCTGCGCGCGGTTGGCGAGCAGCACCATCCGGTGCACCGGATGGGCGTGCGGCGGGAGGCCGCGCTCGGCGAGGTCGAGAGCCGACTGGACCAGTTCGAGGGCCGCCGCCGGCCGCCCCTGCCGCAGCTCGATCAGCGCCCGGCCGTTCTGGTCGAACCCGAGCTTGAAGGCCCGCTCGCAGGGGTCGGGCAGCAGCGTCGAGATGGCGATCGCCTCATTGATCCATCCGGCGGCCCGGCCGAGGTCGCGCCGCCGGGGATCCGGGTCGCGGGCGTCCAGCATGGCCGTGCCGTACGCGCAGGCCGCGTGGACGGCGGGGTCCACGCTCGTGCGCCGGGCCTGCTCGTAGAGGTCGAGAGCGCGGTCCCGGCGGCCGAGCCCGCCCAGCGCGGTGGCCGTGCGCTGCGTGAAACGCCACCAGAGGTCCGATCCGGGCTCGGCGAGCCGGAGGCCGCGTTCGCCCAGCTCGGCCACCGCCTCCAGGAAGCCCTCCGTGACACAGTGATCCACCGCCGCCCACAGCGCCCGTAGGGCCGCCTCGGGATCGGTCCCGTGCTCCAGGTGGTACGGCACGGCGCCCAGCGTGAACGCGCCGGTCAACCCGGCGGCGCGGAGATCATGCAGGCGGGCGCGCTCATCCGGCGGCAGGGCGAGATAGGCCTCCCAAGCCGCCGGATCGTCGGAGGTGCCGTCGGACGCGATGTAGTCATCGGTGTGGTCGCCGGTGCGGCGGTCGCCGGAGGGCCCGTCGGGCGGCGCGGCCTCCACCAGGGACCAGCAGCCGGGTGGCGGCGGCCCAGGCGACCCCACGGCCAGCGTCAGATCGGGCACCCGGCGTGCCAGGACGCGCAGCAACTCGCGGTCGGTCGGGTCGGCCTCGTGCACGTTGTCCACGGCGAGGGCACTCGGACCCGGCAGGCAGCCGCGGATGAACTCGGCGAGCCCGTTGGCGATGCGCAGGGTTCGCCGGGGCGCCGGCACAAGGATCCGCTCGTCCTCGGGGAGGCGCGCCTCGATGGTCTCCCGCCGGGCGGGCACCAGCGGGCGCAGGTCGGGGGCGGCGGCGCGGATCTCGATGTCATGCTCCGCCACCAGGGCGGGGGAACGCTCCATCGCGACCGGCAGGAGCGCGCGAATGATGGCGCCGCCGACCGTGTAGGGACCGCGTAGCCGGCGATGCCCGTTTATCGGGGGCGTCAGGAGGGAATGAATCTCCAGAACGTGGAGCGCCGTCATGCGATCGCGGGAGAGGTTCCCCCGAACCCAGATGCGGTGAGGGTTTCCCCTCACCCCTTGTGGATGACGCTGGAGGTGCCGGTGAGCTTCATGGTGCCGGGTTTGCGAACGATGATCTTCTTCATCATGCCTCTTTCCCCGTTCTGCGGATAAGGCACCAGTATTAGTACAGTTCAGTCATCCGCCAAGGCCTAGAGCCGTATTTACGGGGCTAAAAGTGCGAAACTACGGCATTTAGCTGCTTCTCGCCATAAAGAACCACAGTATCCCCGCGTACCTCTCGCTTCAGCTCACGCCATCCCGACTTCCGGTAGAGCTGGAGGGCCGCGACCTGTCGCAGCGTGGTGTCCCCGCGGAGCACGCTGTAGCCGAGCCCGCGCGCCCGATTCTCCAGCGCCTGCATGATCTGGGCGCCGTAGCCCCGGCGCTGGTGCTCGGGATGGACCCGGAGCCGGCACATCTCGGCAGTGCGGTCGTCGATGCGGCGCAGGCCGCCCATGGCGACGATCCCGGAGCCGGCCACCTCCCCGACGAGGAAGTCACCCCGATCGGCCAGGTAGACCTCGCTGATCTGGGGGATGTCGTCGTCGTAATAGACGCCGTCACCCGGCATCAGCCCCACCTGGGCGAGGCTGATCTGGTGCAGGACCCAGACCGCGTCGAGGTCGGACCAGCGGTACTGCCGGATCCCCATGCTGGGCGGCCAGGACGCGCCCTCCCCGCGCCCGCTCACCGCGCCTCCCCGGCGCCGGACGTGTCGGGCACTCCAGGCACGAGAGAGTCCCTGAAGTCCTTGAGCTCCGGCACGTCGCCGTACTTGATCTGGATGGCCTTGACCAGATCGCGGGCCGGGCGCAGGATCAGTTCGGTGCGGTGCCCCTCGTCGACCAGGTCGATGGCCTGCCGGCCCATCCGCAGGGCCTCCTCGACGTCACCCTCGATGACGCGGCACAGGGCCCGGTCGAACCGGATGAGGGTCTGGTCGAGCAGATCCTCCCCCGAGTACTTGCCCAGCGCCTGCTCCAGGATGACGTCGGCCTCCAGGGTCTGCCCCAGCTTCACCAGCACGTCGCCCTGGTAGAAGTACAGTTGGCGCTCGGTGTATCCGAAGGCCGGATCCTCCTGGTCGTTCTCGCTCATCTGGGCGAACGCCAAGCGGGCGCGGTGCAGGGCCCGCTTGGCCTGGTCGACCACGTCCTGACGGGAGCCGTTCGCGCCCGCCAGCATGGCCAGCGCCCTGGCCTCGACGACCGGCGCCATCGTCCTGGCGGCGCACGGTGTATGGCCTGCCATTTCGCCGCTCTTCTTGGCCAGGATGACGGCCTCGCGCGGATCGCCGTAGTAGAGCGGGATCAGGGACTCCCGGGCCATCACCCAGGCCCGCAGGGCGCGGTCACCGGTCTCGTCGGCGGCGGTGCGCCCGGTGCGGAAGAACGACCGGGCGAGGCGGTGGTCGCCCAGGTCGATCATGATCATGCCGCAGAGCCCGGCGAGCTGCGCCGCCATCCGGCACAGCCGTTCCTGCACGTCGAGGGGCTGACGGCGCTCGAGCGCCTTGCGTACGGCGGAGAACTCGAGCAGCACGTCGCAGAGCAGCCGCAGGGGCGGGGTGTTCATATATTGCCGGCCGAAGCCGGCCGTGGCCTGCTCCCACTGGTCGAGCATGGCCGGGGAGACCGTGGCCGTCACCATCGTGTCGTCCATCCGCCGGCGGACGTTCTCGACCGCTCCGAGCACCTGGCTGTCCAGTCCTACGCCGACGGAGCCGACGATGAGTCCCAGCAGCGTCCTCCGTAGCACGTTCTCGTCCTCCTCGCCCCCGTCCGTCGAGGGGGTGCCGCTGTCCGGTGGGACCGGCGGTACGCGCGGCCCGGGAGAAGTGTCAGGTCTTTCCTCTTGCCCATCCCCGCCCCCCGAACCTCCCGGTGCCGGGTGCCCGTGGCCGCAGATGCAGGGGCCTTCGAATCCCAGGGCCAGCGGTTCCACCCGGTAGACCAGACACAGGTAATGGAGATATTCCGGGCCCGGGCGCTTCATGCCGGACTCATAGGCGGACAGTAGCGTCTCCCCGATGCCCGGCACCGGCTTTCCGTCTCTCTCGAAGAGCGCGCGCACCTGCTCGATCACGTCGGCCAGGGCGATGCCGTTCGAGAGACGGTGGGCTTTGATTTTGGTGGTGCCGAACTGCGGTCCGCAGACCTCGTGGATCTCGTCGGCGATCAGGGCGGGACTTCGCCCGACCGCCAGACCACCCGCCCGGACTCGGCGAGCGATCTCCGTCTCCTTGTGTTGCCTGCCGGACATTCCGGCCCCTCTCTTGTGACCGGCCGCGCTCGCCGCTCACGTGTCCCGACCGGCCCTCATCGTTGACACAGTGTGACACGTCCGTCGCACTGCGCCTACTCCATAATGTAGGACCAGGCGTTGCCCGGCCAAGCCCCACGTCTGAACGTGCCGACTAAGGATCGTCCTCCGATAGGGGTTTTCTTTCAACCCACTTGGGGTTTTCTCCACCACAGCGACCTCTCGCACTCGTTGACCCATTCAGTTCAGTGAGTCATCTTGGGCGCACCAGGTTGAACATGCGGAGTTGAAAAGCACGCATATCGGCCTAAGCCGAAATGAAGAGGGAGGACGCGAGGTGGGGGAGGACGATTTCCGGCGACTGGAATGTCTGGTCTCCGAGCTCGACGCCCGGGGACTGATCGCGCGAGTCGTGCGCGCGCCGTCGGGTCGCGCCTTCGTGCGGGTCATCAACCCGAACGCGACGAGCCTCACCGAGAACGTGGTCTGCCAGGCGGCGGACTACTGGTGGTCGTGGGGAGAGCGGATGCACCGCGCCGACGACCCCGCCGGCGCGGCCACCAAGGTCGCCCGGGTGCTCGCCGCGGTGAGCGAGTAAGGGAAGGTGGCGGGCCGGCTGATGTCCAGCAGCGCCGGTCCGTCACGCCCACCGCGGCCCCACGGGGCCGGCGGGATGCCCGGTGCGGAGCGTTCCGGTGGCCGCACCTCCACGGCCCTCTCGGAGCGCTGTGGCATCCCGCCGGTTCCGCGTCACCAGGGCAGTGGTCGCCCAAAGACCGCCGTCGGGTCCGGCCGGCGAGGCCGAACCGGATGGCTATCGGGGGGATCCCCCCTTCGGAGAACGGCGAGGGACATGCTTCCGGGTGCGTGTCCCAGCCCTGCCGCCCGTCACCGGAGCGCTCCCGGCCCGCCCTCCGCGGCCCCGGGCCATGGCGCGCTCCCGTCTTCCCCGGCGATGTGACGGAGGCCGGTTCGGTCGGCAGTATGGGTTAGGTTTGCCTTTCCCACCTGCCGCCGAACCGATCCGAGGGGGATCCGCCTCGTGTTCCCGCTGACGCCCGCGACGCCGAGTCCCGCGCCGCCGCCGTCTATCAACCCCGACAAGGCCGTCCAGAGCCTGATGAGCTCATGCGAGAAGAGTGAGGGCCTGTTCTGCACGCTCCTCAACACCTCGTTCCCCGAGAAAGACCTCCCCGCGTGGGTGCCGGTCGTGGCGGGCGTCGCGGACGTGCTGCTGGTGCTGGCCCTGATCCTCGGCGGGGCGCTGATCGTGCGCGGCGTCGCGCACCGGCTGATCACCCGGGTCACCCTGCGGGCGAGCGAGGGCGTGCTCCCGGAGCGGCTGCGCGCCAAGACCCTCCTGGTCACGGACGCGACCTCGGCCATCCTCACCGAGCGCCGCAGGCAGCGCGCGGAGACGATGGGGTCGGTGCTGCGGAGCCTGGCGTCCGTGGTGATCCTCGGCACGGCTGTCCTGATGATCCTCGCGCGGCTCGGAGTGGAGCTCGCTCCCCTGCTGACCAGCGTCGGCATCATCGGCGTCGCCGTCGGCTTCGGCGCGCAGGAGCTCGTCAAGGACTTCATCGCCGGCATGTTCATGCTGCTGGAGGACCAGTACGGCGTGGGCGACGTGGTCGACACCGGGATGGCCTCCGGCACCGTCGAGGCGGTCACCCTGCGGATCACCCGGCTCAGGGACGCCGACGGCAAGGTCTGGTACGTGCGCAACGGCACCATCACGAGGGTCGGGAACGAGTCCCAGGGATGGTCGAGGGCGCTCGTGGACGTGCCCGTGCCGTACGCTGCGGACATCTCGGCGATCCGCGACCTGCTCAAGGACATCGCCGGCGAGCTGTGGGACGACCCGGACTACCGCGACACCGTGATCGTCGAGGAGCCCCAGGTCTACGGGCTGGAGCAGATCTCCGGCACGGCCGTCATCTTCCGGGTCAGCGTCAAGACGGCGCCGGCCAAGAACTTGGAGGTCGCCCGCGAACTGCGCCTGCGGATCAAGCGCGCGTTCGACGACAAGGGCCTCGCCTTCGCGGCTCTCGCGGCCTCGTGAACCCCGCGCCTGTCCTAGGCTGAAGCCGTGACAAGCGAGCAGACCGAGTCCTTCTACGACGCAGCCGGGGGCGAGGACGTCTTCCGGCGACTCGTCCACCGGTTCTATGAGGGCGTCGCCGAGGATCCGCTGCTGCGCCCGCTCTACCCCGAGGAGGACCTCAGCGGGGCGGAGGACCGGCTGCGCATGTTCCTCATCCAGTACTGGGGCGGCCCGAGCACCTACAGCCAGGAGCGCGGCCATCCGCGGCTCCGCATGCGGCACGCGCCGTTCGTGATCGGCGAGCCGGAACGGGACGCCTGGCTGAAGCACATGGGCGAGGCCGTGCGCTCGCTTGGGCTGGCACCGGAGCGCGAGGAGCAGCTCTGGAAATACCTGGTCTACGCCGCGCAAAGCCTCATTAACGCATAAGTCACGCGCACACCGGGAAGCCACTCATTCATGGAACGAACTCCCTGGTGGCACGATGCCGTCGTCTACGAGATCTACGTCCGCAGCTTCGCCGACGCCTCCGGTGACGGGGTGGGCGACCTGCCCGGAGTCCGCAGCCGCCTGCCGTACCTCGCGGAGCTCGGCGTCGACGCGATCTGGCTGACCCCCTTCTACCCCTCCCCCATGGCCG
Source organism: Planotetraspora sp. GP83 (assembly GCF_041262585.1). Classification (NCBI taxonomy): domain Bacteria; kingdom Bacillati; phylum Actinomycetota; class Actinomycetes; order Streptosporangiales; family Streptosporangiaceae; genus Planotetraspora; species Planotetraspora sp. GP83. The sequence continues at coordinate 44,661 of NZ_JBGCBZ010000034.1, forward strand.
ACGGCGGATACGACGTGGCGGACTACCGCGATGTCGACCCGCTGTTCGGCTCGCTCGCCGACTTCGACGCCCTGGTCGCGGACGCGCACGCCCTCGGCCTGCGGCTGATGGTGGACATCGTGCCGAACCACAGCTCCTCGGCGCATCCGTGGTTCCGGAAGGCCCTGGAGGCTCCCAGAGGGTCCCATGAGCGCGACCGCTACATGTTCCGGGATCCCGCGCCCTCGGACGGCGGCAGCGCCGGCAGGGAGCCGAACAACTGGGTCTCCGTGTTCGGCGGGCCGGCGTGGACGAAGACGCCCGACGGCCAGTGGTACCTGCACCTCTTCGCGCCCGAGCAGCCGGACTTCAACTGGCGCGACCCCGAGGTCCGCCGCGAGTTCGTCGACATTCTGCGGTTCTGGCTCGACCGGGGAGTCGACGGCTTCCGGATCGACGTGGCGATGGGGCTCATCAAGGCGGAGGGCCTGCCCGACACCGAGCCCGGATTCGGCGCGAAGTCCCCGATCTGGAGCCAGCCGGAGGTTCACGACATCTACCGCGAATGGCGGCGGGTGCTCGACGAGTATCCGGGCGTCCGGGCGGCGGTCGGTGAGGTCTGGACCGACTCCCCGGAGGACCTCGCCCTCTACGTCCGCCACGACGAGTTGCACCAGAGCTTCAACTTCGCCTGGCTGGAGGCGCCTTGGTCGGCCACGGCCTTCCGCAAGGTCATCGACGAGACGCTGACGGCGGTACCCGCTCCGACGTGGGTGCTGTCCAACCACGACGTCGTTCGGCACCCCACCCGATATGGCGAGGGGTCGCTCGATCCGGCCGCCGGGCTCGCCCGGGGGTGCGCCGCCTTCTTGGCCATGCTGGCCCTCCCCGGGTCGGCATATCTCTACCAAGGGGAGGAATTGGGACTATCTGAGGTGAAAGACCTTCCTCCGGAGTCCCGCCAGGACCCGATTTTCGCGCGGTCCAAGGGTGAGCTGCTCGGGCGCGACGGCTGCCGGGTGCCGATCCCGTGGTCCGGCGCGGCCCCGCCGTACGGGTTCGGGCCGGGGGGATCGTGGCTGCCGCAGCCGGCGGACTGGGCCGGGCTGACCGCCGAACGGCAGGCCGCGGACCCGTCCTCCACCCTGTCGTTCTACCGGCGCGCCCTGGCGACCCGTCGCAGCCTGCGTGGCACCCTGCCGGACACGATGGCCTGGCTGGAGGCCCCGGGGGACGCGCTGTTCTTCACGCGAGGAAAGCTCATCTGCGTGATCAACTGCGGTGAGGAGCCCGTACGGCTGCCGCCGCACGACCAGGTCGTGATCTCCAGCGGTCCGTGCGACGGGACGGACCTCCCGCCGGACACGGCCGCCTGGCTCCTCACCGAGTGATCGGCGTCGCGTGGCCCGCTATTCGCGGGTCAGCTTGCGGTAGGTGACGCGGTGCGGGCGCGCGGCGTCCGCACCCAGCCGCTCGATCTTGTTCTTCTCGTAGTCGGCGAAGTTGCCCTCGAACCAGAACCAGTTCGAGCCCTCTTCCCACGCCAGGATGTGAGTGGCGATGCGGTCGAGGAACCACCGGTCGTGCGAGGTGATCACCGCGCAGCCCGGGAAGTCGAGCAGCGCGTTCTCCAGACTGGACAGCGTCTCGGTGTCGAGGTCGTTGGTGGGCTCGTCGAGCAGCAGCACGTTGCCGCCCTGCTTGAGGGTGAGCGCGAGGTTGAGCCGGTTGCGCTCGCCACCCGACAGGATGCCCGCGGGCTTCTGCTGGTCCGGGCCCTTGAAGCCGAACGCCGCGACATACGCCCTGGACGGCATCTCGACGTTGCCGACCTTGATGTGGTCGAGCCCGTCGGAGACGACCTCCCAGACGTTCTTCTTGGGGTCGATGCCCCCGCGGCTCTGGTCCGCGTAGGAGATCTTGACGGTCTCGCCGACGGTGATGGACCCCTTGTCCGGGGTCTCATCGCCGATGATCATGCGGAACAGCGTGGTCTTGCCCACGCCGTTCGGGCCGATGACGCCGACGATGCCGTTGCGCGGCAGGTCGAAGGAGAGCTCGTCCATGAGCAGCCGGTCGTCGAAGCCCTTGGTGAGCTTCTCGGCCCGGATCACCGTCGTGCCCAGACGCGGGCCCGGCGGGATCTGGATCTCCTCGAAGTCGAGCTTGCGGTACTTGTCGGCCTCGGCGGCCATCTCCTCGTAGCGCTGGAGACGGGCGCGGCTCTTGGTCTGGCGGGCCCTGGCGTTGGAGCGCACCCACTGCAGCTCCTCTTCCAGGCGCTTCTTGCGCTTGGCGTCCTTCTGACCCTCGATCTTGAGGCGGGCGGCCTTGGCCTCCAGGTAGGTGGAGTAGTTGCCCTCGTAGGGGTAGCAGCGGCCCCGGTCGAGCTCCAGGATCCAGCCGGCCACGTTGTCCAAGAAGTATCGGTCGTGGGTGACGGCCAGGACGGTCCCGGGGTACTTCTCCAGGTGCTGTTCCAGCCACTGGACGCTCTCGGCGTCGAGGTGGTTGGTGGGCTCGTCGAGCAGCAGGAGGTCGGGCTGCTCCAGGAGCAGCTTGCACAGTGCGACCCGGCGGCGCTCGCCACCGGACAGCTGGGTGACGTCGGCGTCCGGCGGCGGGCAGCGGAGGGCGTCCATCGCCTGCTCCAGCTGGCTCTCCAGATCCCACGCGTTGCGGTGGTCCAGCGCGTCCTGCAGCTTGCCCATCTCGTCCAGCAGCTCGTCGCTGTAGTCGGTGGCCATCTGCTCGGCGATCTCGTTGAACCGGTCCAGCATGGCCTTGGTCTCGGCCACGCCCTCCTCGACGTTGCCGAGGACGGTCTTGGACTCGTTGAGCGGGGGCTCCTGCTGCAGCATGCCGACCGTGAAGCCGGGCATCAGCCGGGCGTCGCCGTTGGACGGCTGCTCCAGCCCGGCCATCATCTTCAGCAGCGTCGACTTGCCCGTGCCGTTCGGACCGAGCACGCCGATCTTCGCCCCCGGAAGAAACGACAGCGTGACGTCGTCAAGAATGACCTTGTCGCCGTGCGCCTTGCGCACGCGCTGCATGGTGTAGATGTACTCGGGCATGCCTTAAGACTAGGGGATCGAGCCAGTAGCGCCGTCCGCTCCGCGCTGTCTCGGCGGAACCGGCGTCTGACCGGGTGAGACCGGGCGCCGTCCCGGCGAGATCGGGGGCTGCCCGGGCGTGATCGGCGCCGCGGGGAGGCAGATCCGGTCCCGGCCCAGCTCCTTGGCCCGGTAGAGGGCGAGGTCCGCGGCGGCGAGCAGCTCGATCAGGTCGGCGCCGTGGATGTTCATGATCGCCACTCCGGCCGAGACGGTCACCGTCACCATCGCATTGTCGGCGGCGACGGCCATGCGGCCGACCCTCGTGCGAAGCCGTTCGGCGACCCGCCGCCCCTCGCTGATGTCGGCGCCCGGCAGCAGCACGACGAACTCCTCGCCCCCGAACCGGCCGACCACGTCGTACTCGCGGAGCTGGCTGCGCAGCGTGGCCGCGACCTGGATGAGAACCTGGTCTCCGGCCAGATGCCCGTAGGTGTCGTTGACCTTCTTGAAGTGGTCGATGTCGATGATGATCAGCGCGAGGGTCTCGCCCGTCCGCTGGGCGCGCGCGATCTCCGTGTCGGCCTCCCGGTGCCAGGCCGCCGCGTTGAGCAGGCCGGTCTTCGGGTCGGTGCGGGCGGCGGCCTGGAGTTGCGCGTGCAGGAGGCTGCGCTGGAGCAGCACGACGGGCGGCAGCACGAGGAGCAGCAGCGCCAGGTTGAGGCCGCACATCACGGCGACGACCACGCCCAGGCAGAGCTCCACCGTGTCGAGCAGGACGCGCTCCCGGTCCCACAGGACCTCGCCCCACCGGCCTTCCGGGTCGGCGGTGTGCGCCGCGACGGCGATCAGGGCCGTGTTGAGCACGGTGAACAGCACCGCGCACGCCGCCGCCACGACGATCGGCCCGCCCCCGCCACCGGCGAGCACGGCCGGATCCCCGACCGAGTTGTGGAAGGCCACGGACGCCGCGCAGGCCGCCAGCCCGATCGCGGCCGCGCTGAACACCCTCCGATGGACGACCGTCGCCCGGACCCGGACCTGGAGCAGGATCTGCAGCGGAATGGGGGCCAGCAGGGCATAGAGGGGCGGCAACAGGAGCGCCGCCGGGAGCCACCAGGCCGACAGCAGGTCGCGGGACACCCCCGCCGGCATGCCGAGACGGCGCGTCGCCTCGATGCAGACGGCGCCGCAGGCGGTCAGCGCGGCGAACGTCGCGACGTCGCCGGCGCGGAAATCGGTCCATGCCGCGACGACCCCGATCGCGACGAGATCAAGCCCTACGATCCCGCACAGGTAGACCACAAGGGCGCGCGGCTGCGCCAGCAGGGGCCATCGCCCGCGCGAGCAGACCGTCCCCCGCGACGTGGCCGTGATCTGACTGGGCGCCGTCATCCCGTCCCCCAACCGAATCAAAACAGCGTCTCACGATGTGTAACACAATAGTTGCGGAGTGTGCGATACGCGACGGCAACCGCTACCTTGGCACGGTGGCTATCTGTATCTGATGGCCTAAGGATGTGTCTGCGGCGATTTGGCCGGAGACCCATTGAGGTGGGGTTCCGCTCGTCACGAGCGGGCCGTTGGGAAAGGAGCAGCCATGGTGCGGGGCGTTACCTGGACCTGATAGTGGTGCTCTTGCTGTGACACGGAAGTCGCCATCGGCCGATCCCCCGGAAGCCCCCTGAGTTGGGACACCGGCCGCGCACGGCCGATGCCCCTCCACCGCATCCCGCCCCCGCATCCCGCCCCGGGCCCCCTACCCCGGCCCCAGGGTCCTCCCGGCCCGTGAAACTCCCAGGGCCGCGCGCCCCCAGGTCAGGTCGTCAGGCCGCCATAGCACCCGTGGGCCAGGGAGCGTCGTCCGTCTCCTCGTCCTCATACGCGTCGTTTCCCGCCCCGGCTTCGGCGCCGGTTTCCGCGCCGGTTCCGGCGTTCACGGTCGTCCGGGTCTCCCCGAAGGGATCCGCGAGGCCGTCCCCGCCGCGTTCCCCGCCACCTTCCCCGCCACCTTCGATGGCCCGCAAGCCGCTTCCCACGGCTCTCGGCATCCCGGTGGTCGCCAGCTCCCACTCCCGCGTGGTGTTCTCCATGCCCTGCCGCTCATCGTCGCTCGGCCCGGCGCCCGAGTAGGACCGGAGCGGCTTCTCGAACGTGGCGATGCCCCACTTCAGGTCGTGACCCACGGAGTTGGCCTCGATCTCGGCCCAGAACCGCTGTTCGCCGTCGCGCTCGAACTGTTTGATCCGCAGCCTGCCGTACACGACGACCGGCTGGCCCTTGCTGACCGACTGGTGCACGTTGTCGGCCAGGCCCCGGTAGCAGCGGACCGTGTAGTAGGTCGTGTCCCTCGTCTGCCAGGTGTTGGTCTGCTGGTCGAGGACCCGCCGGTTGACGGCCATCCGCATCGACGTGACGCGGGAGCCGTCCTTGAACTGGTACTGCCGGGGGTCGTCGGTGACGTTCCCGCTCAGCGTGACATAGATGTCGCTCATGAAGTGCCTCCCAGGCCCGGGCATTCGCCGGACTCGGAGGACACAGTGGCCCGGGACCACCGGCCCCCGAGCCACCGAACCGCTTTCTGTGGACGGCTGAATCTCTGTGGACGGGCCCATCGACGCCCGGTGGGAACCGACGCCCGGCTGCCACTGACGCCCAGCGCCAGAGGACGTCCGGCGCGGCTAACGCCTCGCCGTGGCCATCGCGCCGAAGAACTCGTTGTAGCGCTGCAACTCCCGCTCCACGGGCTCCACGACCATCTCCTGGGCGACGGTGCCCACCCGACGCCGCATGTCCCGCTCCAGGCGGTCCCGCTCGTTGCCCGCGCCGAGCACGACGAAGTTCCGGCTGGCCACCGCCGACAGAAGGCCCAGGCCGAGGACGCTGACCATCATCAGCCCCAGCCACGGAAGAGCGGCGACGTCGCCGAGGATCTCGGCCGGAGGCTTGCCGGCCTTGAAGACTCCGTAAGCCAGGATCGAGCCCACCCAGGCGAGCCCGGCCACGAACATCGCGACGAGGAGGTACTGCCAGACCTTCAGCAGCCACCACCAGCCCGGCACCCGGTCAAGAGGCGGAGCGACCTTGGCGAGCTCGTCGGACAGCGCCTTGGGCAGATCCGCCGACCGCGACCGCGCCGCCTCGCGCACGCCGCTCTGCCAGACCTCCGGCATGCTCCCCGTGAGACCGTCGGCCAGAGCCTGCACGGCGTTGTCCACCTCGGCCGGCTGGGCGCTCACCGCGCTGCCCACGAGGCTGCGGATCTCGTCCTTCACCGCGCCAAGACGCAGGCTGCTCAGCGGGTCGGGCCGCAGCTTCGCGGCCCACCGGGCGTACGGCCAGCCGACCCAGTCGACGGAACGCACGCCGTAGACGTTCTCCATGGCCTCTCCGAGGGCCGACACGCCCACCGCGTCGCAGAGGGCGTCGGTGAGCCCCGCCCGGCGGGCGCCGTCCACCGCCGGATCCACGTGCAGGACCTCAGGCATGTCCTCCGCCAGGCGGAGCATGAGCCGGTCGAGGTCGGCTTCCAGGCGCTGGGAGGCGGCCCGGCCAGCGGAGACCGACTCGGCGAGCACGGCCTTGAGGCTGTCGACGCCCTTGCCCGTGGTCGCGGACGTGGCGACCACCCGGGGGTAGGCGACCCCTTCCCGCTTCAGCAGGTCCTCCAGGTCGGCCACGCACTCGGCCTGCTCCTCCGGGCTGAGCCGGTCGGCCTGGTTGAGCACGAAGACCGTCACCGCGTCGTGCCCGGCCAGATCGGTCACATAGCGCCGGTGCACGGAGGCGTCGGCGTACTTCTGCGGGTCGAGCACCCACACGATCAGGTCGGCGACCTGGATCAGCCGGTTGGCCTCGGGGTCCGTCAGGGCCCGGATCGAGTCGTGGTCGGGCAGGTCGAGCAGGATGAGCCCGTGAAGCTGGCTCTCGCCCTTGTCGAGCGCGCTCGCGCGGGCGAAGCGGTGCCGCCACTGGATCTGCAGCCAGTCGAGCAGCGGAGCGGCGCCCTCCAGCCCCCACACGCAGGCGTGGGTGCGCGCGGTGGTCGGGCGGCGCACCCCGATCGGGGACAGCTCCAGCCCCGAGATGGAGTTGAACAGCGACGACTTGCCGCTGCCGGTGCCGCCCGCCAGAGCCACGACCGTGTGGTTCGGGGAGAGCTTGAGCCGGTCCCCCGCTCGCAGCAGCAGCTGGGCGGCCTCGGTGAGCAGCTCCGGGTCGGCCCGGCCCTGGCCGACGTTCACGATCCTGGCGAGAGCGGCGAGCCGGGACCCCAGCCCGTGCTGCGTCTCGGCGGTGCTGACAGTGCTCATCGCGCGACCTCGAGGTTGTACGTTGCCTGGTACAGCCGGGTGGCGGCGGCCTCGTCCGGGATCCCGGCGCTGTCCAGCGCGTCCACGTAGCGGAGCGTCTCCTCGTCGAACAGCAGGCCGATCCGCGCCCGCAGGTCGCTGCGCGCCTTGGCGCTGATGCTGCGCAGGGACTCCGCACCGAGCAGACCTCGTAACAACCGCTGGGGCAGCGCGCTGTTGCCCGAGTCCACCGACACGTCCGTGGTCCCGTAGCCGAGCAGGCCCACCGTGAAGATCAGGGACAGCGATTCCACGTCGAACGAGACGAGCCTGGCGACCGACCGCTTGGTCACGCCCTCGGTCCTGATCAGCTCGGTCACGTGGTCCTGCCAGGCGGTGATGGTCCGGGCGGTCCTCCGAATGATCTCGTCTGACGGGCGGCCGAGCCCGGGAGTCGCGGCGAGGCGGTCACCGGCGCCCGCCCGCGCCCGCCACCGGGTCACGACCTCCTCCGCCGCCCGCTGGGCCGCCGAGGTGATCACGGATTCCAGCGCCGTACGCAGGGCCGACTTGAGGGCACGCAGCCGCTCGGGCCCCTGATGCTGAGCCTTGCCGCCGCGGCGAAGCTGGAGCGTGCGCATGAGGTCGCCCGAGCCCGCGAAGTCCTGCCAGCGGGCCAGCACCTCACCCCTGAGCAGCGAGCCGTTCCTGGTCGCCTCGTCGATCTCGGCGAGCGCGCCCATGTAGGCGGCGTCCACGTCGGAGCGCAGGTCGGCCCGGAGCGCCACCTGGGTCTCCAGATGCCTGGCCAGCGCGGGCAGCCGGATCTTGAAGCTGTTCAGCACGCCGTTCAGGGTGGCCTGCACCGCCGCCGAGCGCCGCTGATCGTCGACGGAGAGCTCGGCCAGCCACATCCGCAGCTCGGTGACCTCGGTGTCGCTGAGCCGTCCCTCACGCACGGTCGTCTCGTTGATTACGAAACGCTCGACGTCGCCCATGCCGTACTCGTCGAGCATGCGGCCGAAGTGCTTCACGATGACGTCGCGTGACTTCGCGGGCACCCGGGACAGCACGATCACCAGGCGCGCTCCGCGCTCCTTGGCGCGGCGCAGCAGCCCCCACGACGGCGCGTCGGCGTAGCGGGCGGCGGTCGTCACGAACACCCACAGGTCGGCCGCGTCCAGCAGCCGATAGGCGATCTCGTGGTGCTCCTCGACGACGGAGTCGATGTCCGGCGTGTCGAGCAGCGCGACGCCCTGGGGCAGCCGCTGCGTCTGGACGAGCACGACGCTGTCCGGGCCGGTGTCCTTGTCGGCCCGCTCCACCCTGGTGAGGCCGCCCAGCAGGTCGCCCTTGGAGAACCACTCGTGGTCGTCGGGGTGGCAGGCGAGCACGGGGGTCGCGGTGGTCGGGCGGCGCACGCCGGTCGCGGTGACGTTCTGCGCTGCCAGCGTGTTGACCAGAGTCGACTTGCCCGCGCCGGTGGAACCGGCCACGACGATCAATGCCGGGGCCGTGCTCATGCGCACGCGCGGGATCACGTAGTCGTCGAGCTGAGCCAGGACGGCGTTCTGCGCCTTGCGCGCCTCATCGGCGCCCGGCACGTCGAGCCCGAAGTGCAGGCCCTTGACCGCCACGCGGAGCTGCCGCAGCACACCCGTCAGCGCCCCGGAGACCGGCTCGGGCAGCGGCACCTCCTGAACCCGCCCACCCGCCGGGAGCTCGTCATGGACGCCCGCCTCGCCGCCGTCCCCCTCGCCCTCGGCCCCACCCGGCTCCCGGTCGGCCTCGGCGTCCGCGTCGGCGTCCGCGTCGGCCTCGGGCTCCGACGCCTCGGGCTGTACGGCCGGACGCTCCGCGGGCGGCTCGGCATCGGCCTCATCGTCGGCTGCGCCGTCATCCACGTCGTCGGCAGTGCCCTCGTGCGCGGGCCGGTCGTCCGCAGACTCGTCGTCCGAAGGGGCGTCGTACGCCGGGGCGTCATCGGACCATACGGCGTCATCCGGATCCGTGTCCGCGAGACCGGCCGGGACGTCGTCGATCGCGGCGTGGTCAGCTGCCCGGTCGACGGCACGGTCGGCGTGCTCACCGCCGTTCGGGCGGTTCGGGACGGGTCGCTGGAACGGATCAAACGGGGTGAACTGCTCCGATGACTCTTCGCCATCGGGGCCGCCCGCCACCTCAGGACCCGCCGTCTCAACGACCGCCGCTTCGACGTTCACCGGCTCCGGCTCCGCGTTCGCCGGCTCACCCGGGACCTGAGCGAAGGGCCCGCGCTTGCGGGTACCACGGGCGCGCGGAGCGGCATGAGTCGGCGACTGGAAGGGCTGGAAAGGGTCGAAAGCCGCGAACTGCTCCGACGGCCCAGCGTCCTCGGATTGGTCCGCCGCCTCGGCTGGGCCCGCGGCCTCAGACGCGTCCGAGCCCTCGGATCCGCCTTTCCGGGAACCCCTCCCGGCCGAGGCGGCGGGAGCCGGCGGCTGGAAAGGGTCGAACGCGTCGAACCGCTCAGACGGCTTCGACGACTCGGACGGCTCGGACAGCTCTTCGCCCTCCGATGCGCCCGCCGAGGATCCGCCCTTCCGGGGGGCCCTCCCGGCCGTGGCGGGGGGAGCCGGCGGCTGGAACGGCCGGAACGGGTCGAACGCCTGAGACTGCTCAGACGACTCGTCGCCGCCGGTCACGCCTCCGGCTGAAGACTGCGCCGCCTTTCCCTTGGACGGCTGGTGAGCGGTCCGGGCAACGGCTTCGGCGGAGTTCTCCGCGGTGGACTCGGACGCGGGCTGAGGGGCGGGATCGTCGTCACGAATGGGACGGAACGCGATCGTCTGCTCCCCCGGCGTCTCCGGGTGCTCGTCGATGGCCGGCTCCTCGGTTGCGGCGTCGCCGGACGGCTTGGCGGGCTTGGGGACGGGAGTCTTCCTGGCAGCCGATTTCACGGGACCCGCTCCGCTCGCACCATTTCGATCTCCTGGCCGACTCTGACGACCTCACCGACGATCACGATGGCCGGGGGCCGTACCCCGGCCGCGGTCATCCGTTCGGCCACCGTGGACAGCGTGGCGGCGACAGCCCGCTGGGTCGGAAGAGTACCGTCCTGTACCACCATTACGGGAGTTTCTGGGGAACGTCCGTCGCGAATCAGGGTTTCGGCGATCTCCGCCACCCGCTCAACGCCCATCAGGAATATCAGGGTCCCCTGTGATCTCGCCAGCCCACGCCAGTCGACCGTGGATCTGGGATCCCCGGGCGCCACGTGTACCGAGATCACATGGAACTCCTGGCTCACTCCCCGATGGGTGACCGGGACGCCGGCGGCCGCTGGGACGGCGACCGCGCTGGTGATGCCCGGGACCACGGTCACCGGGATGCCCGCCTGCGCGCACGCGATCATCTCCTCGCCACCACGGCCGAAGACGAACGGGTCGCCCCCCTTGAGCCGCACCACGAACTTGCCCTGACGGGCGTGCTCGATGAGCAGCTCGTTGATCTTATCCTGGGCGAGCGCGCGACCGTAAGGGATCTTCGCGGCGTCGATCAGCTCGACGTCGGAGGGCAGCTCGTCGAGCAGGGCGCGGGGTGCGAGGCGGTCGGCCACGACCACGTCGGCCTGCGCCAGCAACTGGCGGCCCCTGACGGTGATGAGGCCTGGATCCCCTGGGCCGCCGCCGACGAGCGCGACGCCGACCGGCTTGGTGCGGTGGCGGCGGGCGTCCACGGTGCCGTCGCGCAGCGCGCCGACGACGGCGTCGCGGATCCCGGCGGCCCTGCGGGGGTCGCCTCCGGCGGTGACGGCGACGCTGATCTCGTCGACCCGGCCGCTCGCGGGCGTCCAGGCCGCCGAGGCCTCCTTGTCGTCGGCCCGTACGCACCAGATCCGCTTCGCGTCGGCCTCGGCGGCGATTGCCGTGTTCACCTCGCGGTGACTGGTGCAGGCGTGGACCAGCCAGGCGCCGTCGCAGTCACCGACCTGGTAGGGCCGCCGCTCCCACGTCACCCGGCCGTCGGCGATCAGATCGTCGAGCGCCGGGGTGACGCTGGGAGAGACCAGAGTGACCGACGCTCCCGCGTCGAGCAGCGCGGGAACCCGCCGCTGAGCGACGCGTCCGCCGCCGACGACGAGGACCCGTCTCCCGTGGAGGCGGAGGCCGAGCAGGTAGGGCGCCATGACCCCAGTCTCCCTAATGCGTCAAGCGTGCTCTGTTAGGAGGCAAACCTACCTGTTGACCTGTGATGGCACCCACCAGACGAGACTTATCCACCTCGATCCGAGGGTTTCGGCGAAGCCGGGGGTCAGGACTCCTTGTCCGCCACGCCCGCGGCGTCGAAGGTCGCGACCTCGTGCATGACCCGCGCCGCGGCGCTGACCAGGGGGTGGGCGAGCAGGCCGCCGGTGCCCTCGCCGAGGCGAAGCTCCAGGTCGACGAGGGGACGCAGGCCGAGGTGGGACAGCGCCAGCGCGTGGCCGGGCTCGGCCGAGCGGTGCCCCGCGACGCAGTAGCCGACCGCGTCGGGAGCCAGCGCGGCTGCCGCCAGAGCCGCCGATCCGGCGATCACGCCGTCGAGGATGACGGGGACCCGCGCCGCCGCCGCGCCGAGGACGAACCCGGCGATCGCCGCGTGCTCGAACCCGCCGACCGCCGCGAGCACCCGGAGGGCGGCCTCCGGCCCATCCTGTACGGCTCCCGCCTCCGCGAGCGCGTTGATCCGGAGCGCCTGGCGAACGATCTCGATCTTGTGCCGGTGCGTCTCGTCGTCGACGCCGGTGCCGCGCCCGGTGGCCGCGGCGGGGTCGTGGCCCGTGAAGGCGCAGATCAGGGCCGCCGAGGCCGTGGTGTTGGCGATGCCCATGTCGCCGGTGATCAGACAGCGATCGCCTCTCCCGATCAGGCCTCGGGCGACCTCGATCCCGGCGCGGAGGGCCTCGACCGCCTGCTCCGGCGTCATCGCGGGCCCCTGGGACAGGTCGGCCGTGCCGTACGCGACCTTGCGGGAGATCAGGCCGGGGGCGGCGGGCAGGTCGGCGGCCACGCCGACGTCGACGACGGTCACCGAGGCGCCGACCTGGGTGGCGAACGCGTTGGCGACCGCTCCCCCCGCGGCGAAGTTGGCCACCATCTGCGCGGTGACCTCCTGCGGCCACGGGGTGACGCCCTGGGCGTGCACTCCGTGGTCGGCGGCGAAGATCGCGAGCGCGGCGGGCGCGGGCAGCGGCGGCGGGCAGACGCCCGCGACCCCGGCCAGCCGTACCGCCACGTCTTCGAGCACGCCGAGCGCGCCGCGTGGCTTGGTGAGCCGGTCCTGGTGGGCCCGTGCCTCGGCCATCGCGACCGGGTCCACCGGGCGGATGGCCGCGATGGTCTCGTCAAGCAGCGTCATGGACCACTCCTTCAGACGGCGCTGGGCACCCCTGGCCCGGCGTCAATTCCGGCGTCGAGGCCCCCATCCAGCCCGGCATTCAGTCCCGCGTCAAGCTCGGCGTCCAACTCCGCGTCCAGTTCCGCGTCGAGCTCCCCATCCAGCTCGCCATCCAGCTCCACGTCGATGCCAGGGGCGAGGGCCGGGGACAGCGCGAGGCGGGGCTCCGGCCGGGGAGGCGGCTGGATGCCGAGGACGCTCTGGTAGCCGTGGCGCGCGGGCGGCTCGCCCGTGCCGGCCAGCGCCTCCTCGTACCGGTCGATGACGACGTCGGCCAGGCCCTCGCAGTCGCCGATGACCTCCGCGCACCGGACGTCCAGGCCCTCGTGGTTGGCCGCGTAGGCCAGCGCCTGCGCCCAGATCCGCTCCAGGACGGCCCCGGCGAACAGGACGTACGGAAGGACGATCACGCGCTTGGCGCCGAGCCGGCGGCAGCGCTCCAGCCCGCCGGGGACGCCCGGGCGGCTGTGGGAGACGTAGGCCGTCTCCACGGTGAGCAGCTCGCCGGCGTGGGTCTCCCAGAACAGCCGGGAGACGCGGTGGACCTCGGCGTTCACGGCGGGGTCTGCCGAGCCGTGACCGACCAGGACCACGGCGGTCTCGGCCGGGCCGATGAGCTCCGGGGGCTCGTCCGTCACGAGCCTCGGCATCTCCGCGCGCGCGTCGGCGAGCCGTTCCGCGAGCAGCCGCAGCACGCGCGGGTCGGGACCGAGGGGCCGGCCGAGGTCGTATTCGAGCGTGGGATGGCGCTCCTGCTCCAGCGCCATCGTGCCGGGCACGTCGCCGAGCGCCTGCCGGTCGCCGGTGAGGCTCAGCGGCACGGCGATCAGGTGGTGGTGCCCGCGGGCGACGAGGGAGGCGATGGAGTCGCCGAGCGCCGGGCGCGCGTTCGTGATGAAGCCCCCGCTGACCTCCGCGGGGAGGCCGTCGAGGCGGCAGCGGAGACGGTGAACGAACCTGCCGAACTCGGCCACGCCGGTCTCATCGTGGGTGCCATGTCCGATGAGCAGCAGCGGCGGTTTCATCTAGCTGATCTCCCATGCCTTGACCTGCGGGTACGTGATCCGGTTTCGCCGGAAAGCCCCCAGGGGCCAATCATGGGCCGCGCTTGACCGATCGCCCAGGCAGTAGGGCAATTCTTTACCTTTTGTCATGAGATTTCCCCGTTTAGCACGCTGAACAGTACGGCGTCGGCCCGCCCGCCGGGCACCGGAAGGGCCTGCCGCAGGATGCCCTCCTCGATGAACCCGGCCCGCCGCGCCACCGCCTGGCTGGCGTGGTTACCGGTCGCGACGAGCAGATGGACACGGTGGAACCCCACCTCGAACAGCTGCGCGGTGACGGTCCGCGTGGCCTCCACGGCGTACCCCTGGCGACGGGCCCACGGCGAGATCCAGTACCCCACCTCGACGTCCCCACGCTCGTGATCCTCGCGCTGCACGCCTATGGCCCCCGCGAGCCGCCCGCCCTCGCGCGGCTCGAGCGCGAAGTTGCCCAGGACCGAGCCTCCGGAGTGCGCGATCCGGGTGCACCAGTCGATCGCGCGCTCCAGCGTGTACCCGTTCGCCCAGGGCATCCAGCGGGCGATCTCCGCGTCGTCCCTGACGGCCGCCAGCAGGTCGAACGCGTCCCGCCTGACGAACCGCCGCAGGATCAGGCGGTCGCTCTCCAGGCCGTGCTCCATCCCGGTACGGCTGTCGCCGCGCAGCATGCCGAAGACCACCAGGTCGTGAGGCCCGTCGTCCTCGAATCCGGCGCCCCGGAGCAGGCCCTCCCGGGTGAAGCCGGCCTTCTCGGCGACGCGGATGGAGGCCACGTTGTCCGCGTTGGCCCGCAGCTCGATCCGGCGTAACACCCCCTCCCCGAGAAGCCGCCCGGCGAGCCCGCGGACGGCCTCCGTCGCGTAGCCGCGTCTCCTGTGCGCCGGATGCACGCCGTACCCGACCTCGGACGTGCCGGAGCCCCACTGCGTCTTGAACAGGCTGATCGCGCCCACGACGGCGCCGCGCGCTTCCATGGCGAGGTGGACACCCTGGCCCGAGCGCCACAAGTCGTGGACGCCCTGGGAGAGCCACTGCGCGATCCCCAGCGGGTGGCCGGGGGCTCCCGGTGGCAGGGCGGTCGAGTGGGCGCCCTCGGCGATGATCGCGCGCACCTGACCGGCGTCCCCGGGGCCGAACGGCCGGAGCACCAGCCGCTCGGTGTTGATCGTCAGCCGCTCGTCGAACACAGCGTCACTCCAGTAAATAAGCGGATCTTTCGCCTGAGAGAGGTCAGGTGCGGCCCGAAACCGGCCCGCGCCGATGTTTGGGGCAAGGGGGCCGGGTACGAGCCACCTCATGACCCTAATCGGGAGGTGAGGTCATGAGTATCCAACGCGGCAGTGCCAAGCACGGCCCCCGCCTCGACGAGGAGCAGAAGCACGAGACCGCAGGCCTGGTGCGCGGCGCCGGGACGACCCACGCGCAGGAGTGGAAGGAGCCCGAGCCCACGCAGCGGCCCGAGGACGACCTGTCGCCGGGGAGGCGGCAGCCGCCCGGCCGTGAGCCCGGCACCCCCATCGGCATCACGCCGGCCGACGTCGAACGCCGCAGCAACCTCGCGAAATGGCTGAGCGACGCCCGTTATCCGGCCAGTCCCGACGGACTTCTGGCCCACGCCGAGCGCAAGAACGCTCCCGACGCCGTCCTCGAGGCGGTACGGCAACTGCCCGACCTGAAGTTCCACAACGTCGGCGAGGTCGCCGAGGCCCTCGGTCTTGGGGTGGAACGCCGGCGCTGGTGAAGGGAGGCGACCGGTGAGACTCGACTTCATCCGGCCGATGTACCGGCGCGCGGGCCCGTTCGCCTCGGTCTACCTCGACACCGACCGCTCCAAGGAGGGGGCGTCCAACGTCGTCCAGCGGCGCTGGGCCCGCCTCAGACAGCGGCTCGCCCAGGCCGGGTCCCCGTCCGGCGTCCTCGACCCCATCGGGGAGCTGGTCCTCGACCCCGCCGAGGCCGCGCCCGGCAGGGCGGTGTTCGCCGAAGGCCGGGAGGTGGTCCTCACCGAGCCCCTGACCGCGTCTCCGCGCCGGGAGACCGCGCGCTGGTCACCGCTCCCCCACGTGGTGCCGCTGCTCGCGCAGCGCGGGGAGCGGGTGCCGCACATCGAGGTGCTGGCCGACCACGCCGGGGCCGACGTGACCATCGTCGCGGAGGGTCCCACGCGCGAACTGGTGGTCGAGGCCGCGGACTGGCCCATCCAGAAGACCGGCGAGGGCGGCTGGGCCCAGTATCGCTTCGAGCGCGACGTCGAGGAGACCTGGCGTCGCAACGCGGCCGCGACCGCCGAGGTCGTCGACAAAGAGGCGCACGGCCTGGGCGCCGAGGTCATCGTCCTCGCCGGTGACCCCAAGGCGCGCGGGCTCGTCATGGAGTACCTCAGCAAGGACAGCGCGAAGCGGGTGACGGTCGCCGAGCACGGCAGCCGCGCTCCGGGGGCCGCTCCGCAGCCGTTCCAGGCGGAGGTGGACCGGGCCCTCCGCGCGTGGGCCGACCGGCGCCGGGCGGAACTGCTCGACGCCTACGCGGCGGGCCCGTCGGCGACGGGCCTCCAGGAGACGGCCAGGGCCCTCCGGGACACGCGGGTGCGCACGGTGCTGCTGAAGGACGACCCCTCGTCCACCGCCACGATGTGGGTCGGCCCGGAAGCGGCCCAGCTGTCCACCGACAGAGCCGAGCTCGCCGACTGGGGTGTCGAGCAGCCGGTCGAGGAGCGGGCCGACGCCGCTCTCGCCCGCGCGGTCGCCGCGACGGACGGCGAGATCTGGTTCGTCTCGGAGATCGACTCGCCCGACGGCGTCGGAGCCGTCCTCCGGTTCTGACCGGGACCGGCGGGCCGGTGCTCGGCTCAGGTGATGATCACGACCTCGAGCGTGCGGGGGCCGTGGACGCCCTCGACCCGGTTGAGCTCGATGTCGCTCGTGGCGGAGGGGCCGCTGATCCAGGTCAGCGGCCTCACCGGGTCGAGCCGGACGACGGCGTCCGGCACGCCCGCGACGATCTGGTCCGCCCGCACGAGGCACAGGTGGTAGTCCGGCACGAGCGTCAGCGCCCGCCGTCCCTGACCCGGCCCCGCGTCGAGCACGATCGTCCCGGTCTCCGCGATCGCCACCGCGCACATGGTGAGGACGCCGTCCACCGCGTCCAGGTCGGCCGCGCCGAGCCTGGGCTCGTCGGTGACCTGCTCGATCTCCGGCTGCTCCAGCCACGAGGCCGGGAAGCCGCCGGGCACGACCAGCCGCCGGGCGTGGCGCTCGGCCACCGACCGGGCGATGAGCGCCGGGACCTCCGGCTCCCCCACGACGTGGACGACGGCCTTGTAGTCCCGGACCCGCTCCGCGAACAGCTCCACGAGCCCTTCGGCCCCTCCGGCGGCGGAGGCCGTACTGGGAACCGTACTGCGATAGGCGCGAGGCACCTCGACGTCGGGAACGCCCCGGACGGCGGCGCGGACGCGGGCGAGGATCAGGTCGCGCGAGCTCATCGGGAGCCTCCGTCCGTGCGGTTCCACCAGTCCCGGAACGATTCCTTGGGGACTCTCGGGAGATCGCGGGTGTCCGTCCAGCCCGACAGGGGACCGGGCAGCCGCTTGGGCACCAGCGTGCGCATCTGGCCGCCGATCCGCTGGAGGCGCGCGAGCCGTCCCGATCGGTTGAAGACCCACCCGGCCGCCGCCATCCCGGCGCGCTCCGTCCACGGGTGACGGGCCCGGGCGCGCAGCTCCACCAGCACCGACGGGATGTCGATGGCCACAGGGCAGACCTCGTAGCACGCGCCGCACAGCGAGGAGGCGTACGGCAGGGACCGGTCGAGCTCCGACTCCATGCCGCGCAGCAGCGGCGTGAGGATCGCCCCGATCGGCCCGGGATAGACCGATCCGTACGCGTGCCCGCCCGCCCGCTCGTACACCGGGCAGACGTTGAGGCACGCCGAGCAGCGGATGCAGCGCAGCGCCTGCCGCCCCACCTCGTCGGCGAGGACGCCCGTGCGCCCGTTGTCGAGAAGGACGAGGTGGAAGTCCTGGCCCTCGGTCGCGCCGGTCCACATCGAGGTGTAGGGGTTCATCCGCTCGCCGGTCGAGCTCCTCGGCAGAAGCTGCAGGAACACCTCCAGATCGCGCCACGTGGGCAGCAGCTTCTCGATCCCCACCACGCTGATCAGCGTCTCTGGAAGGGTCAGGCACATCCGGCCGTTGCCCTCGGATTCCAGGACGACCAGCGTGCCGGTCTCGGCGATCATGAAGTTGGCCCCGGAGATCGCGACCTTGCTGGCGAGGAAACGCTCCCGCAGGTGGAGCCGGGCGGCCTCGGCCAGCGCGGCGGGATCGTCCGTGAGGTCGTCCGGCGCGGGACGGCCCCAGCCGGACATGTTGTCCGCGAAGATCTCCCGGATCTCCGATCTGTTGCGGTGGATCGCGGGGACCAGGATGTGCGAGGGCCAGTCGTCCCCGAGCTGCACGATCAGCTCGGCGAGGTCCGTCT
The DNA here is from genome assembly GCF_041262585.1 of Planotetraspora sp. GP83. NCBI lineage: Bacteria > Bacillati > Actinomycetota > Actinomycetes > Streptosporangiales > Streptosporangiaceae > Planotetraspora > Planotetraspora sp. GP83. The sequence goes on from NZ_JBGCBZ010000034.1 coordinate 62,927, forward strand.
CGTACGCGGTGATGCCCTCCTTGAGCAGGGCCTCGTTGAGCCCGATCTCCTGGGTGGCCATCGACTTGACCTTGACGACCTCGGTCTCGCCGGTCGCCTTGACGAGTCCGGCGACGATCCGGTTGGCCTCGTCGGCGTCGGCGGCCCAGTGGACGTGCCCGCCGGCCTTCGTCACGGCCTCTTCGAGCTGGACGAGGTACGTGCCGAGGTTCCGGAGGGTGTGATCCTTGATCGCCTTGCCCGCCTGGCGGAGCTCCGCCCAGTCGGGAAGCTCGTTTACGACGCTCGCCCGCCTGGCCCGGATCGTCCGCGTCGCCTTGCGCAGGTTGAACCTGAGCTGCGAGTTCTGTACGGCTCTCGCGGCGTTATCGGGGAAGCTCTGCCCGCGCTTACCGGGATGGGCGATCCCGGGCATTCCAAGAAACGTGCGGCTCATCGGGAGCCTCCCTGCCGGTGCTCGGTGGAGGCGAGGATCTCGGCGAGGTGCATGACCCTGATGCCCGTCTTCTGCCGGTGGAGGGTGCCGCCGATGTGCATCAGGCACGAGTTGTCGGCCGCGCAGAGCACTTCGGCGCCGGTGTCGAGGACGTTGCGGACCTTGTCCGCGCACATCGCCGCCGATATATCCGGATTTTTCACGGCGAAGGTGCCGCCGAAGCCGCAGCACTCCTCGGCGCCCGCCAGCGGGACGAGCTCAAGACCTCTTACCTGCTCGAGCAGCCTGGTGGGCCGGTCTCCCAGGTGGAGGCCGCGAAGCGAGTGACACGTCGGGTGATATGTGACCCGGTGCGGGAAATAGGCCCCGACATCGGTCACGCCGAGCACGTCGATCAGGAACTCGGAAAGGTCGTAGACCTTGGGCGTCGCCGGGCCTGCGGGACCTGCCGGGCCTGCTGGGCCTGCCGCCATACCGGCCAGGCGGGGGTACTGCTCCCGGACCATCGCGGCGCACGAGCCGGACGGGACCACCACCGCGTCGTAGTCCCGGAAGACGTCCACGAAATGCCGTGCCAGCCGTACGCCCTCGTCGCGGTAACCGGTGTTGACGTGCATCTGCCCGCAGCAGGTCTGCGCCTCCGGGAACTCGACGTCCACGCCGAGCCGCCGGAGCAGCCTCACGACCGCCCGCCCGGTGCCGGGAAAGAGTGTGTCGTTGACACAGGTGATGAACAGGGCGACCCGCACGTGCCCTCCCGCGTGTATGGTCAGACCAAATATGGTCAGACCATACATCGAACGCCGCCGTCCGCACCACGGGAGCCGAGGAGGCCACGCATGACCGTCGACGACCGGCCCGAGCCCGGCACCGTACGGCGGGGGGCGTCGGGCCGGCCTCGCCCCCGGGCGTTCGAGGAGGTCCTCGCCCGGATCGAGGGATGGATCGCGGCCGACGGGCTCACCGTCGGCGACCGGCTCCCGGGCGAGCGACAGCTCGCCGAGCAACTCCAGGTGAGCCGCTCGTCGGTCCGCGAGGCCCTGCGCGTGCTGGAGACCCTCGGAGTGGTGTCGTCCCAGGCGGGCCGGGGTCCCGACGCGGGAGCCGTACTGACCTCGCGGCCCGGTGGCGCGCTCACCGGCCTGCTGCGGCTCAACCTCGGCCTGGCCACACTGTCCATGCGCGAGGTCATCGACACGCGGCTGATGATCGAGCAGTGGGCGGCCGAGCACGCGGCCCGGTCGCGTACCGGGCTCGACGAGATGGCCCGCGCCCTCGCCGCCATGGACGCCGCGAGCGGTCCCGAGGAGTTCGTCGAGCACGACATCGCCTTCCATGTCGCCATCACCGAGGCGTCCGGCAACCGGCTCACCTCCGCGATCATGCGGGCGCTGCGCGACTCCGTTCAGCGCTTCGCCATCGACGCCGTCGTACGGCTCGGCGACACCCGTGACCTGCAAGCCGACCACCGCAGGATCTACGCCGCGATCAGGGACGGCGACGCCGCCACCGCCGTCTCGGCCATCGCCGTCCACCTCGCCCGCGCCTATCCGCCGGACTGAAGGTCTGGCGAGGTTTGCTAGAACCTGTTCTACTTGGGGCCGTGGCTGATGACTTGAGACTCGGGCTGAACCTCGGTTACTGGCAGCGGAACGCCGACGACGCCACCGAACTGGTCCAGGCGGCCGAACGGCTCGGCTACGAGTCGGTGTGGACGGCCGAGGCGTACGGCAGCGACGCCTTCACCCCGCTCGCCTGGTACGGCGCGCGGACGAAGACGATCAAACTGGGCACCAGCGTCGCGCAACTGTCCGCGAGACCCCCGGTCACCACCGCGATGACCGCGATGACACTCGACCACCTCACCGGCGGGCGCCTCCTCCTCGGCGTGGGCGCGTCCGGACCCCAGGTCGTCGAGGGCTGGTACGGCCAGCCGTTCGCCCGGCCACTTGCCAGGACCCGCGAGTACGTCGAGATCATGCGGAAGGTCTGGCGCCGCGAGGAGCCCGTGACCAGCCCCGGCCCGCACTACCCCCTGCCGCTCCCCGACAGCCTCGGCAAGCCGCTCAAGCTGATCACCCACCCGCTCAGGACCGAAATTCCGCTCTATCTCGGCGCGGAGGGGCCCAAGAACGTCGCGCTCGCCGCCGAGATCGCCCAGGGCTGGCTGCCACTGTTCGCCTTCCCCGAGAAGATCCAGACGATGTACGGCGAGGCCCTGGCGGGCGCGGCGCCCGGCTTCGACATCGCCGCGATGGTCATGGTGCTGGTCACCGACGACGTCCCGGCCGCGCTGAACGTGGCGAAGATGATGCTCACGCTCTACATCGGCGGCATGGGGGCCAAGACCCGCAACTTCCACGCGGACATCGTCGGCCGGATGGGCTACGCGGAGGATGCCGAGAAGATTCAGGCGCTCTATCTGGCCGGGCGCAAAGACGAGGCCTTCGCCGCCATCCCGGACGAGCTGGCCGACGGCATCTCCCTGGTCGGCCCGCTCGGCCGCATCCGGGAACGGCTTGAGCTCTGGCGCAAGAGCCCCGTCACGAACCTGCTCGTCATGGGCCCCCGCGACGAACCCACTTTGAAAGCCATCCGCGACCTCGTCCTCGGCTAACCCACCGCCCTCCGGCCGGGCGCTGGTGGCTGGACGCCGGTGGGCGCTGGTGGCTGGGTGCCAGCCGATCGTCGCGGGGTCGCTACTCGCCGACCGCCAGCGCGGGCCGCTCTTGCACCCGCCGGTCGTCACCGAACCGCTCGTCGCGGATCGCTGCGCGCCGGCTGCCAGCGCGGACAGCCAGCGCGGATGGCCAGCGCGGACAGCCAGCGCGGACAGCCAGCGCGGACAGCCAGCGCGGACAGCCAGCGCGGACAGCCAGCGTGGACAGCCAGCGCGGATGGCCAGCGCGGCCCGCCCTTGCGCCCGCCGATCTCAAGTGATCGCTTGGCAGGCGCCCTCCCGGTTCTCTGTTCGCTGACCGTCTCGCGTGTCGGGGTACGCATCTCCCAGAAAATCCGCGCAAGTACCAAACAAGGCATTTCATACATATTGCGAGATTGCCGGAAAGTCGATGGCCGCGTTACTGCAACATCCAAGGCGCCGAGACCGGTCCGTCAAATTGCCATCCGTTCGCGAGTTTTCTTCTTTCCACACCACCCCGACCCAGCGTTTTTGTCGGTGGTGGTTGGTAGTTTTACCGTGTGATTGTCGAACGGCAGCGAATCCCTGAGGGGCTGGCGCGGATGGCGCCCGGTCCTGG
>NZ_JBGCBZ010000035.1:0-64581 GCF_041262585.1 Planotetraspora sp. GP83
CCTAACTCCCCGTGTTTCCTATCTCTGGAGACATGCTCCACCGGGGTTTCCTATGTCTCGAGACACCCGTTTCCTATGTCCTGAACCAGAACACCACGCTCTCCGCTCAACCAGCCAAAACGGCGTCTGACCAGCGGATTCGCTCGGCTCAGACGCCGTTGCTCGTCTCGGTCATGTGCAGCCGTACGCCACCCTGGGCAGCCCTCGGCCGCTGTCCGCGGAGTATTTGCGGAATGATCTTTAGTCTGTTCCCGCAGGTCACTCAGCATGAGAGGTACGGTCGCGGGGGTCCCCGCGGCCGTGTCGGGATGGATCAAGCGGCGGTCTCGCTACCCTGTGGGCCCTTCTAGACAGAGACGCAAGATCACGACGTTTTGCAACGAGTTCTTGCCGGCGAAGTGGCCGTAAAACGAGAGCAGCAGGTCCTGCTCTTCAGGACTCAGCTTCGACTTGACGATAGCTCGTTCAACCTCATCGGCAGCCTGGATGAGCACGTCGAAGAATTCCGGCGTCGGCACGCAGGAGTGCGGGCCGCAGCAGGGCTTTGCTCGGTTCGCACGCCCAGCAGGAGCATTCGCCGCCGCCGACGGCGTCGGGGATCAATGGGGCAGCCGTTAGCGCTAAGCCCGCTCCGGGGCCCCAGCGGTTTGAAGGTCGGCGAAGTCGGCGTGGGCCTGGGCGACGGCTTCCCGGGTAGGCCCTCTTCTTCTCGTGCTCGGCGAGTGCGCGGTAGATGCTGGCGGGGCCGGGGTTCTGGCCCTTGCGCTTGCCGGTGGGGATGATTCAGGTCCGGGCGGATCTGCTCGACAGACTCGCCGTTCGCCCGGCGTCGCAGCAGGGTGCAGCATGTCATCGGTGATGACGGGCGGCCGGCCGCCGTGCCTGCCCTTGCGGGCGGCGGGCGGCGAGCCCTTCGAGGGTGGCTTCGCGGATGCTTTCGCGCTCGGTCTCGGCCATCGCCGCGAAGAACCTTAAGAGCATCCGGCCGGGGCCGGACGGGTCGTAATGCCGGGCAGCGGACCGGCCAGCATCTCCAGGACCAGGCCATGCGCGGTGAGGTGGTCCGCCAGCGCGGTGAGCTCGGCGGCGTCGCGTCCCAGCCTTACCGCTAACGGCTGCTCAATTGATCCCCGAGGCCGATGATCCCAGGTCGTCCACTCTCGGAGGGGGAGGCGCGCACAGGCCGTCGCCGACGCGGCTGATGTCCGGCGCACTGGCTTCGGCCCGTAAACTCGGCCTACGTGAGCCTGAGCATCGGCATCGTCGAGCTGGTGGACGCCGATTTGCGGGCAAGCTGCCGGCGATCGTCGCCCCGGCTGAGGCGGTGTTCCTCGACGCCAAGATCGAGTCCGAGCTGGTCGAGCTGCCGGACGACGAGGGAACTGAATCGGCGCTGTTCGCCCCAGGGGGATGAGTGTGACCAGCATGGGGCTGTCGGACGGGGAACTCGCGCGTGCTGCCGGGTCCGGTGACGTCGACGCGCTGGGGACTCTGCTCCTGCGGCACGAGGCCGGCATGCGGGCGGTGGCGCTGAGCCTGCTCGGGCACGGCTCCGACGTGGAGGACGCCGTGCAGGACGCGGCGGTGGTCGCGCTCCGGCGCATCGGCGACCTCAGGGATCCGGAGGCCGTCGGCGCGTGGCTGCGGATGATCGTGCGCAACGCCTGCCGCACCCGGCTGCGCTCCGCCTGGCAGCCGCGCCCCCTAGACGACCTGGTGCTGGCCGCCGCTGACGACGAGAGTCCGGAGCGGTTACTGGAGCGGCACGCCATGCGGGACTGGATCTGGCGCGCGATCGAGGAGCTGTCTCCGCCGCTGCGCATGACCGTCATGCTCAGGCACTTCAGCAGCAGGGTCACGTCGTACGAGCAGATCGCGGCGGTGTGCGGGGTGCCCATCGGCACCGTGCGCAGCCGGCTCAGCCAGGCGAGGGCCAAGCTCGCCGAGGCGCTGGCGACGACCGCGAGCGAGGCGCACGCCGACGCGGCGGCGCTCGCCGCGGCGAGCCGCAAGGACGCCCTGGAGACCCTGGCCGCCGCGGAGCAAGGCGAGTTCCGCAGGCTTCTGACCGAGCGGTGGGCGCCCGACGTCACCTTCTTCGCCGGGCGGCAGCCAGTCGGGGGACGCGAGCTTCTGATCCGGGGCATGGAGTCCGACCTGGAGGCGGGGGTGCACCAGCGTTTCGTCGACGGGTTCACCAGCCGCGACACCACCATCTGGGAGATGGACCTCATCAACCCGGTCGACGACCCCGAGCATTGTCCGCCCGCCGTGACCTGGGTGATGTCCCTGGAAGACGGTCGCGTGAGCCAGCTCCGCCTGTTCCACGTGCAGGCCGCGTGACATTCGGACTGTGATGCACGTCATAGCCCGGCGTTCGAACTTCGGCGCGCTCTCCACGTCTTGTCGGTGTCCGTAACACTACGTTGACCGGAGAAACATATGGACACCCGCACGACCGACTCCCTGACCTCTGGCGTCCATACCGTGGAGATCGACGGAATCGCCCAGCGCTACCACGTTCATGGCACGGGGCCGGTCTGCCTCGCCCACCCCGGCGGACCGGGAATCTTCTGGGAATATCTGCGGGAGCCGGCCCTGGAGCGCCACCTGACCATGGTGTACGTGGAGCCGATCGGCACGGGCGGCTCGGGCCGCCTCCCCTCACACCCCAACGGATACACGCGGGCCCGGTATACCCGAGCGCTTCTCGGCTTGCTCGACCACCTCGGGCTGCCGAAGGCGTACCTCTTGGGACACTCGCACGGGGGGTTTGTGGCGCAGTACTGCGCCCTGCGGCACCCCAACCGCGTCGCCGGCGTCATCCTGTATGAGAGCGCTCCCCTGACCGGGCCTGAGCACATCGCCGAGGCCATGACCCTGATGGAGGACTTCGCCCGCCGGAACGCGGGCAACCCCGAGTTGCCTGAGGTTCTCGCGGCCGCCCAGGCGATGGGGGCCATCTCCAGCGACGAGCAGGTCACCGCCGTCGCCCGGGGCATTTTCCCGGCGTACATGGCCGACTATTGGGGACGCAAGGAGGAGTTCGCACCCCTGCGGGCGGCGGTGAGCGGCACGTACATCTCCGGCCTCGACGAGCACCTCGTCCCCGAGGTCATCGACGACCGGGAGGATCTCGGTTCGATGGTCGTGCCGACCCTGGTGATCGCCGGCCGCTACGACGTAATCTGCGGCATGCGCTGGGGCCGCGACCTCCACAAGCTCATCCCCGGCGCCCGCCTGGCCGTCCTGGAGCACAGCGGCCACTTCGGCCATATCGAGGAGCCCGACGCCTTCACGTCCGCGGTCGTCGACTTCATCGCGGAGTCGTCGATGTGACGGCCGTGGGCGGGCCGCTTCCGCCCCGGCAAAGGCACTGCCATCTTCTCCTGGTGTGCTGCCGGCAGGGGAGTTGGCCGACGGGATTCCCCGCGCCGAGCTGGTCCTGTTGGAGAACAGCGGCCATCTCGGTCACGTCGAAGAGCCGGACGCCTTCGCCCGTGCCGTGACGGCCTTCGTGGCAGCCATGGTGGAGTGACGGACTAGCCCGCGGCAGGAGGGCGGATGATCGGGAGCCTCCCCGGCCGCATCGTACGCGAAGGGAACCCATGACCCCTGCCGTCAAGACCGCCTGTCGCGGGCCCTGCACGCCCACCACCGCGCAGGGTCAACTCCGTTCCGCTTGGTTGTTCGCTTCTCGATGCTTGCCACGCAGCTAGTTTCAGCTGGTCAGATCGCATGCCTAAGGGAATTCGCAAGATCATTATGGTCGGTATGCCCACGGTATGCCCATGAAGATCAAAGGCGTGACCAGTGATCAAGGGATCGCCTGGTCAGGGCCTATGTGAGAGTGGAGCGGGTGACGGGAGTCGAACCGGACCAGTAAGAGGGTTCTCACCTGCGAGTTTGGTCTTTCGGCAGTTCGCGACCATGGGGTTGTGCCGGGTTCAGCGGCGTTCGCCTCAGTCTTGTCGGAGCGGTGTGCCCGCGTGGGCACACCGTTGATCTTTCCGTGCGGTGTGCCACGCCGGAATCGACCCGATACGGTTCCGCGATCCGGATCAGTGGCCCCGGATCGACTCCGTGCTTTGCTCACCGGCGTTTTGCGCCGTGTGCTCGTGCACCCGCAGGCCGTCGAGGGCGAACCCCAGCACGCGCTCGCGCTGGGTTTCGTCGACATAGCCTGCGGCCGTGATGCCGCTGATCATTCGCAGGATGTCGTCGAAGCTCGCATCCACGCGGGCCTCTCCGGCCTCCTGAGCTCTGGCCAGCAGGGGTTCTCCCGCGGCGTACATGGCGACCCTGCAAGACCGAAACATCTCGGAGTCGCGGTTGAGTGCCTCGTAGATGGCTCGCTTAGTGGCGATATAGCCGACGAAGCACCGCAACCAGGCGACGAAGGCATCCCACGGGGGCAGGTCGGCGACCTCTTCCGCCGCTCGGCAGAGCTCCTCGACCTCGCCGACGTACACGCTGTCGAACAGGTCCTGGCGGGTCGGGAAGTTGCGGTACAGCGTGCCGATCCCGACACCTGCGCGGCGGGCGATCTCTTCCAGCGACGCTCCGGTGCCGTGCTCGGCGAACGCTTCGCGGGCGGCGTTGAGCAACGCGTCGAAGTTGCGTCGCGCGTCGGCCCGATGCGGCCGCCGTACCGCGACGTGTGGTAGTGGTTCCGCCTTGTCTGTCACCGATTCCTCCCTGCTGGGAAGCTTTACTTGTTGCGGAGGTGTGCCTCCGATATTCTGGAGGAGCACCTCCGGTATTGTGGAGGCACGCCTCAACTTTAGCAGGCTGATCGCTCGCCCGCCCGTCCGGCGATGCGCATGTGGCCGCATATACGCCGGCCTCGGTCGCCGAGCCGCCCCCCGTAGATTTTCACCCCCGAAGAAGGATTTCGCATGCCAAGCAAAACGTCGTCCGCACGGCTGACATTCTGGTGCTGTCGGCCGCCGCGGCTACGTTCGCGATGCTGCAGTCGCTGCGGCGGCTGTTCTGGATTCCGCTGATCTTCGTCGTGGCCACCGCGTTCTTGGCCCACAGGTACGTCCCGGAGTCACCGGTGCGCATGCCTGGGCGGGTCGACTGGCTGGTGGCGGCGCTGCTGTCGCTATGGCTCGTCGCGTTGCTCGTACCGCTCAGTGAGGCCACCTCGTGGGGCGGGACCTCGGCGAAGGTGATCGTGCCGTTGGTCGTCGCCGTGGTCGCGTGGGTACTCGTCGAGTTGCGCTCCCGCGACCCGCTGATCGACATGCGCATGATGCGCCTTCCGGCGGTGTGGACGACCAACCTGGTGGCGCTGCTGTTCGGTGCGTGCATGTTCTCGGTCGTCGCGTTCCTGCCCGAGTTCTTCCAGACTGCGCCGGCCGCGGGCTATGGATTCGGTTCAAGTGTCACCGAGGCCGGGTTGCTGCTGCTTCCCATGCTGGTGACGATGGCTCTGAGCGGGTCTCTCAGCGGTCCGATCGCTCCAGTGGTCGGCGTGAAGGCGCAGCTGGTGTGGGGCTCGCTGTTCGGCGTCATCTCGTGCGCCGGTTCGCCGCCTACCACGACCAGCCGTGGCAGCTCGCGGTCGCCGGCGCCATCTTCGGACTCGGTCTCGGCCTGGCCTACTCCGCGATGACCAGCCTGATCGTTCAGAACGTGCCCGCGGGGCAGACCGGCGCCGCCAGCGGCATGAACGCCAACATCCGTAACATCGGCGGCTCGATCGGCACCGCCGTCGTCAGCTCCATCGTCATCGCGCACCCACAGCGTGATGGCGTGCCGGCCGAGTCGGGCTTCACCCATGGGTTCGTTCTGCTGGCGGTGATCTCGGCGGTCACCGTCGTTGTGGCGCTGCTGGTCCCGGCAGCGCATCGCACGGGAGCGCATGCGGCGGTCGCGGTCCCCACCCCGGGCGAGACCACCGTCCCGTCACCGGCCGAGACCCGCTAGCCCGTACGTCGTCCGCCGAGCGAGATTGCCCTGGCGTGCCGGCCGCGCGGCATCCCAACCAACCATCACCAATCGAGAGGAGACAGGACCATGCAGACCGCCATCGCGTCGGCCGGATGCTTCATCGGACAGGACGGAGTGCCACCTGATCCGCGCCGCATCAAAAAGCGTTCTGAGAGCGGCCAGGGGAGAGCGCCCGGAGGGCTTCACCGCGATCGTCGCCGACGCCGATGGTGAGGTCTGATCATGACGCACACGGACGGTCCCCCTGTCGAGCAAGGCTGGTCCTCGCCGGAGCTGCTGTTCTGGCCGGGAAGCCTCGGGTCGCGTGGCCTCGACGCCATCATCGAAGCCGCCGCCGCGGGCGGGTTCACCAGCGCGACGATCAGTCCGCTCATGATCCACCAGTTGCTCTCCTCCGGTCGCAGCGCCGCCGACATCGTCGCCCAGGCGCAGGCGAGGGGGATCAGGTTTACCCAGCTGGAGGGCGTTTCCAGCTGGGCGCCGCTGTGGTACCAGTCGGATCCGCTGCCCTGGATCAAGGAACGCTTCGACTTCCCGGCGGAGCACTGCCTCGATCTGGCGTCCGCCTTCGGGCTGGACACGATCCTGGTCGCCGGAGCCTTCGATCGCGGCGCCCTCGGCGTCGACGTTCTCGCCGAGCACTTCGCCGCCTTCTGTGACGCCGCGGCCGCCCGGAACATCCGGGTGGAGCGGGATGCAAACCTCACCGCTGTGACCGAAGGCCTGAAGTTCGCGTCGTTCGCGAACAACACGGAGAACTGCCAGGCCCACACCCGCATCCTGGCCCCGCGCAGCCGGTACGAGGAGGTCGTCGCGGCGCTGAAGGATCTCGTCGAGTCGCTGAAGGTCGGCGACCCGTCCGATCCGGCGACGTTCATCGGCCCGATGGTCAGGGCCAACCAGCAAAAGCGCGTCCAGAGCTACATCAGGCTCGGCATCGAGGAGGGGGCACGCCTGGTCACCGGCGGCCCCGAGGTGCCGGAAGGACTGGAGAGCGGCTTCTACGTGCGTCCGACGCTGTTCGCCGATGTCGACAACAGCATGCGCATCGCCTGGGAGGAAATCTTCGGTCCGGTCCTCGTCGTCATTCCGTACGAGGACGAGGAGGACGCCGTGCGGATCGCCAACGACTCGCCGTACGGCCTGGGCGGCGGCGTGTGGACGACGGACACCGAGCGCGGTCTTGAGATCGCCCGGCGCATCCGCACCGGCTTTTTTATGGTCAACGCCGCACCCGTCGGGTTCGACGGCCCCTTCGGTGGCTACAAGTCGAGCGGGATCGGTCGCGAGATGGGCGCCGTGGGCCTGACCCAGTTCATCGAATACAAGACCATCAACGTCTGACCACGGTGCTTGATGAGCTCACGTCCTGGCTCCGGTGAGCCGCCAAAGCCAGGGACCGGCATCAGGGAAACCTTTACTTGTTGCGGAGGCACTCCTCCGCTAGTGTGGAGGAGTGCCTCCGGTTTATCGGAGGTAAACCTCCGCTCCGGCCCGATTGGCCGTCCCTCGCGACGCGCATCAGGTGGCATCCGCCTCACAGCGCCGCGGCCACGTCGGCCTCGGAAGGTCTTCCCGATACGTCAGGCACATGAGCGGGACTACGAAACGAAGGAAAGTAGAAGATCATGGATTATCAGCTCACGGGCAAGCGCGCGTTGGTGACGGGGTCGAGCTCCGGTCTCGGCGAGGCGATGGTCAAGATGCTCGCGGCCGAGGGCGCCGCCGTGGTGGTGCACGGCCGCGACAAGGACAGGACGGAGGCGGTGGCCGAGTCCATCCGCGCCGCCGGCGGGCGTGCGGACGTCGCGCTCGGAGACCTGGCGACAGACGAGGGCGCCGACGCCGTGGCCGCCGCGACGCTGGCCGGCGGGCCGATCGACATCCTCGTCAACAACGCCGGCTACTACCGGCACGTGTCCTGGACCAACACCACCCCTGAGGAATGGCGCGACGCCTACGAAGTCAACGTGATCTCCGGTGTGCAGATGATCAGGCACTTCGTGCCGCAGATGCGTGAGCGCGGGTGGGGACGGGTGATTCAAATCGGCGGAGGGCTCGGCATCGTGCCTATGCCGGGGCACCCGCAGTACAACGCGACGCTCGCAGCGCGCCACAACCTCGCGCTTTCCCTGGCGCGTGAGCTGGCCGGCACCGGCGTGACGTCGAACGTCGTGGCTCCGGGCGCGATCCTGGTCGACTCGGTCAAGGACTTGCTCATGGGGATCGGGCCCGCCCGTGGGTGGGGCAACACCTGGGAGGAGATCGAGCCCGCGGCAACGGCCGAGCTCATCCCGAACGACCGGAACCGCATGGGCTACCCCGATGAGATCGCCTTCGCCGTGCTCTTCCTGACGAGCCCGCTGGCCGAGTACGTGAGCGGTGCGATCATCCGCGTCGACGGTGGTCTCATCAAGAACCTCTAGCTAGACCGCGTCTCCTGATCCGCTGTCGGTCGTCCGGCGGCAAATCGCCGTGTGGCCGGGTCGCGCGGGCGCCTTGTCCAGGGTGATGCGTACCTAGCGTCTCCACGGCGAGATCCACGAGACACTCGCCGCCGCGAGGTGTGACAAGGGCCGTACGGCCGCTTCCGTGAGAAGCGCGTCGTACGGCCCTTGCCGCGTTTCTCCCACCTGCCATGGCGCGAAAGAGCTGAGTGACTGACTGAGTGACTGTCACCGATGACACGGAGATGGGTCTGCCGGCGCCGTATTCCCCGCAGGGCTAGGCGGTCTGCTCGCAGTGGACTGGCTTCCGCGACGGCCTGGCTGACCGCGGTTGGGGGCGATGCTCTCGTATAAAGGGGTGGCAGGTTCAAATCCTGCTCTATCGAGTTGCTTGCGCATGTCAGAAGGGTGTCACTGTAATCAGTGACACCCTTGGTATTGCTGAGTGATAGCCGTCAGGTTGTCAGGCGGTCAGGAGAAGATGCGATCCATCATCTCTGCGCCGCCGAGGAGGACTGGGCGGATCTGCTTGCGGTAGACCGCCTCGGTGACGGCTGTCCCGCTGTGGCCGACCAGGCGGGGCGATGTCTTCCAGCGGGACGCCGGATGGAGTCGGAGAGCAGCGAGACGAAGCTGTGCCGCATCTCTCTGGGCGTCCAGTCCTTGGCTTTCAGCCCGGCGTCTTTCATGATCTCCCGGCATGCCCGCCGTACGTTGTGCGAGTCCAGGGGAGTGCCGACCTTCGAGGCGGAGACAAGACCGTTGTCGGTCCACTTACCAGGAGATCGGCGGCCGATGCACGCAGAACTTATGCCTGTACGTTTACCGCGCGAGCAGCGGGAGCGCCGGGAAGGTGTGGTCCTGCCACAGCAGCCGCGAGGTCTCTTCCGGGTAGACGGTGACCATCGACGGCGTGTCGAAGAGCTGTGCGAGGCGGTGGTCGGCATCGTACGGAGGCCAGCCCGGGTCGCCGTGAGCGGCGAACGCCGTCCACGCCCTGCGGATCTGCGTGGACAGCTCCTCCGCCACAGGGGAGGGCGGGTCGCCGATCAGCATGGCGGGCTGTCCGCTGCTCAGGTTGCCGAAGACGAGCGGCACGTCCAGGCCGTGGCAGGCGCCGAGGCCACCGCCCAATCCCGGGGCGGACCAGGTCAGTTCGTAGAGGTGGGCCTGGCCGCCGCCGGCGATCTGCGCGTCGGCGAGGTGGAGGCTCGGCATGCGGAACAACCAGTCCGCGTTGACCAGTTCATACAGCTCCTCATCGGCCGCGGCCGGGAATGCCTCCCGATACCGGCGTGCACCGTCCGCGCCGGGGGCGAGCATGTGCAGAGCGGTCTCGGTCTGCTCGTGCGTGACCTGGCCGAGCACGCCGTCGATCAGGCTGAACAACCGGTGCTCGTCACGAGTGTGCCCGACGAGAAGTCCGACGTCCCGGGCGGCGCCGTCAGCCAGCGCCTGCCAAGGGGTCGCCGGCAGGACGTCACCGTCGACAACCGGTGCGAACGGGATCGGCCGGTGTGTGATCTGCCCCCAGCGCTCCCGCCATTGGACCGTCTTGGCGGAGATCGCGTCGCCCGCGGCGGGCAGCCGGGCCGGGGCCACCGCCGACAGGCCGGACACCGTGGGCCGTACCCCCAGCTCGGCGGCGCAGGCGGCGGCGATGTCGGCGGCCAGTTCGGGGGAGAAGAACGTCCCCGGCACGCTCTGCGCGACCGCCCGGCGGAAGAGTCCGGCGGCGCGCGGCATGGCGAGCAGCGCGGCGACCGATCCGCCGCCCGCCGACTGGCCGAAGACCGTGACCCGGTCCGGGTCGCCGCCGAACACCCGGATGTTGTCCCGCACCCACTGCAAGGCCGCGACCTGGTCGAGCAGTCCCCGGTTGGCCGGGGCTCCGTCGATCTGCGCGAAACCCTCAATACCGAGGCGGTAGTTGAGGGTCACGACTACGGCTCCGCTCCCGGCCAGGTGCCCGGCGTCGTATTGCGGGAGGCTGGAGTTGCCCATGGCGTAAGCGCCGCCGGGGATCCACACCATCACCGGGAGCCCTGCCGCCGGATCCGGTTCCGGTGTCCAGACGTTGATCGTCAACCAGTCGTCGCCGGCGGTGTCCTGGGACACCCCGAGCACGCCGGACTGCGGGGGCGGCGGGCCGTACGCGACCGCCGGGCGCACACCGTCCCAGCTGCGCACCGGCCGCGGCGCGGCGAAACGGAGGGCGCCGACCGGCGGCTCAGCGAACGGGATGCCGCGGAAGACCGCCAGACCCGCCTCCCGGCCGCCGCGCAGGACGCCGGCCGCCGTGCGGACTTCCGGCTCGGACTCGGACGGCTTGCTGGATGCGCTGACGGCCACTTTGCGGTTTCCTCTCCGCTCCTGCTCGGACGAGCATCCCAGCGCGGGCCATCTGCGGGCAAACCATTTAGGGGGCAGCCCACATGAGCCTGAAACCCACACTGAGTTGATCTTGAACGCTTTCCGGAAACGATCCCCCACGCGCCGAAGCCCTCCCTCGGGGGACCAGCCAGCTCTTATCCCGAAATCCGTCCCGGACACTCCCCGGGGAGCGCGACCTGCCCCGCTCTGATGGACGCGTTCGTGGCTCACACCGGCCTGATCACCGACCCGGCTCCGCCATGAGACCCCGACCTTTCAACCTCTTTAGCCACGCGCGTGCGGGCATGCACTCATCTGCCGCCGAGCGGGCGTCGTTCCCTGCCGGGGGAGGACATCCAACTCTGCCGACGTGAGAACTCCTCGGCGGCACCCGGTTGTACCGGCGCGCGTGGCTGCCCGGAGCCGTCACCGGGCGTCTCGGCGCGGCGATGGCCGCCTCGCTCCTGCTGGACCTTGACGAGTCCCGGACCGATGCGGCACTCGCTGTCTCGGCACCAGCGCGGGCGGCGCGGTAGGCGCTGTCTTCTCCGGCCGGGAGCACGACGTGAACTACTTCCGGGCGGCCGATCCGCGGTCAATCCCCGAAACGGACATCCGACTCGAAGGTTCACCCACGCTTGATCAGGTCGTCAAGGTCAGTGTTGTCGGAACGCACGGTCCCTGGGCCGTGACCGAGCCGTTCCGGTCGGCGGTGCACCCGGATGCCATCGTCCGCGAGAGGTGCGCGGCGGTGTTCAGCGCGGCCGGCCACGCTTTTGATCCTGGGCGCCTGCTTGTGTCGGGGATGTCGCCTACGCAGGTGATGCACATGACGAGGGCGCTTGTGGAGAACACCCGCGTCTAACGAGCTCGTGCATGGTTGGCGGTGGGACGTTGAGGCCTTCGGTGGGACTGGTGTCACATCTGCCGGACTGGGATCAGGTCTGCGGTCTGCTGATGGAGAGCAGGCCGGCGCTGGCCCGAACGGTGTCGCTCATGTGCTCGCGGCGGCCGCGATGTCCTTGCGCCGTACGGGTTGGGACGATCGCCGCCGTGGGCTACCATCCCCAGCCATGCCCTCCCAGGTCCGCGATGCCTATGACGCCCTCGCCAGCATCTACACCGACTTCGTCCGCGGCAAGCTTGAGGAGGACCCGCTCGATCGCGCGCTCCTTGGCCTGTTCGCCGAACTCGTGCAGGGCCCGGTCGTCGAGCTCGGCTGCGGCCCCGGCCGCATGGCCGCTCACCTCCACAGCCTCGGCGTCGACGCGTTCGGCATCGACCTGTCCCCGCGCCTGATCGAGATCGCCAGGCAGGCCCACCCGCAGATGCGCTTCAAGGTCGGCGACATGGCAGCCCTCGATCTCGCCGACGCCTCCGTCAGCGGAGTGCTGAGCTGGTATTCGATCATCCACACCCTGCCCCAGCAGCTTCCGGGAATCCTCGCGGAGATGCACCGGATCCTCACCCCCGGTGGGCACCTGCTCCTCGGCTTCTTCGAAGGGCCCGAGCTTGAACCCTTCGACCACAAGGTCGTCCTCGCCTACCGCTGGCCGATCGACCTGCTCGCCGAACTCAGCCGACAGGCAGGCTTCACCGAGTTGGCCAGGCTGATTCGCCAGCCCAACCCGGGCCAGCGCTTCCCCGGCGGCACACTCCTCCTGCGCAAGACCACATGACCTGTGGGAGACTCACTCATCCTGTGTTTCTCGCGGGCCTGGAGGGATCTCCGATGCCTGCCTTAACCACCTCGACGTGTGCTTCCACGATGAGTCGTCCCACTCCGCCGGACCCTTGGAAAGACCACCCGCTAGCGCGAGTGTGTATGCAGCAGCACCTCACCGCCGCCCTCGCCTTCAGCATCGAGCCCGCCGAAACGTGTCGACGTCGACACCTCTGAACATGACACCGCAGCCGAACTGGTCTCCGCCAGCCGCGCCTGCGACGTCGACGTCGTCCAAGACCTCATCGAGGACTTCAACCGGGTGCGTGATCGAGTCGGAGTCGTTCAGGCTGGAGTCTGCGTGCCACCTGAGGCCGTGAGCCCCGCCCCGCCAGCCGCATGGCTACCGAAAGTCACTGACGAGCGCAGCGAACGTGTCCACGACGCGCAAAGTCTCGGCCTCGGGCAGGGTCGGCAGCGTAAGCGCCACGCGGTCGGCCCCCGCCTCGGCGTAGGCGGCGATAAGTTCGAATCGCCTTCAACCTCAGCTCGGCGCCGCGATCGCCTAGGCCGACATCGCCCGGAGCATGCTGGACCTGCGGCTGCCCGAGCAACCGACCAGCACGACACTCACATGCCGCTGGTCGGGCATACATGTGGCTCAACGGGTCCTTGAGGGGTTCAATCGAACCAGTGGTTACGTCCGGGGCCCGGTGGCTCCAGCCTCGTGTCAGCGCGCACGCCGATCTCGCGGGCGACGTCATGTACCACCGCGACCCAGGTCAAGGAGATCTCCGGAACCACGACCGGCGTGGCGATGCCGGGTGTCAGCAAGGGCTCGGCGCTCATCGGTCGATGATGCACAAGCCCTTCACATCACGGCAAACATCCGCTCATGCCGCTGATCGTGCTCTGATGCTGGTTCGTCGGCCCGGTGGTCAAAGTCGATGAGTACGACGGTTACGGTCGCGATGTCACCTGCGTCGAGGGCTTCGGCTGTGCGGACAGCACGTGCGATGGGCAGCGCGTAGCTGCCACGCGCTGTCCGGGAAGATCGAGGTCTTCCATGTGCTCCCGCCGACCGTGACCCGCACCCGCATGGAACCGAAGCCGCGACGCGGTCCACCTGCCAGGTCACGGGTCTCCTCGATGCCTCGGTAGACAGGCTGACGAACATCATGACACTGGGGTACGACAGTCCTGGGTGGTCCGTGGTGCGCCCACCAAGCGCTCCCTGTCGACGTGAGCAGCACTGGTCGAACGCGCTGGCTTGCCGCGAAGCGTTACGCTGGCGGCTGCGGGGGACGATTGAGGGGATCCGTCTATGAACGTACGAGGACATGAAATCGAGGTCACGCCTGTATCGGATCAGGTCGTGGTGCGAGTCAAGGACGTGGTCGTCGCGACCTCCTCCCGGCCGATCGTGCTCACCGAGACGGGCTGTCCACCGCGGTACTACCTGCCGTCGGCGGACGTGAAGATGGACATGCTCAGATCATCGACAACGACGTCGCACTGCCCGTTCAAGGGCGACGCCACCTACTGGTCGGTTCAGATCGGTGACGGTGTGGCCGAGGATGTGGTCTGGTCCTACACAAAGCCGTTCCCGAGGGTGGAGGAGATCGCCGGATTGCTCGCCTTCTGGGCCGAGAAGCCAGGCGTCACGCTCGAGGTGAATGGACAGGCCGAGTAAGCGTCGCGGGGTTGCGATCGCCGCCACGCGCAATAGACCGTCCGCCCTGACGGCGCTGGACATCCGCTTCTGCCGCGATAGGTGCGGCTGCTGCCGTGCGCTGTCCGAGGCGGTATCTCCCGTCGGGTGGCGCTGGTGGGCCCAGTGCTCGGGAGGCGAGGGCTCCTGTCAGGGGGCGATGGAGCGCAGGAGCGCGCCGAGTTCGCCGGTCACCTGCCCGATGTATCCGGGGACCGCCGCCGCGTAGTACTCGCAGGTCTTTGGTTCAGTGCATAGAGTCTGCACAGTCTCGGACGGCAATTTGCGAATCCGCCCGAGAAGGGACAGGCCGGGCTGGTTCGCAGCCATATCACCATGGCGCGTGCCGCCGACGTTACGCGACGCGTATGCAGGCGGGTTGTCCCTCAGGTTCTCGCCATCAGCGTCAGGAGCACACCGCCCGTGAGCGCGAGCAGCCGGTCGGCGGCACGTCCGGTCACCGTTTCAGTCCCTTCGGCGCGTGCGCCGGGTCCGCCTTCGGGTCCGCCTTCGGCTGTCCGGTCTCGGCCTCCCAGGTCAGCTTGACGACGAGGTGGCCCTCGGACGCCGTCTTCGCGATCACGGCGCCGACCTCGGCGTTCAGCCGTACCCCGATCTCGATCTCGATCTGGTCCGGCCGGAGCCGTTCGTCGCGGAACACCTCCAGCGCGTCCGCGGCGGCGTCCCGGACGCCGCCCAGCACGTCCTTGAAACGCTTGCTCACCTCCACGAGGCCGTCGACCCGGCCTACGCGCCGTACCCCCGGCTCGTCCTCGTCCACCTCGACGACGACGTGGCCGTCACGGCCCGTCTCGAATCGCACCAGTTCAGTCACGTTTCTCCGCTCCATCCGGCTCGGGGATCATCGGCCAGGCGGCCAGGTCGGGTTCGGGCCGTACGCTGCGGGCGGCGGCCCTTTGTCGGGGTGGTCCAGCAGCCACTGGTCGTGGATGGCGCGCCAGCGGCCGTTCTTCCGGATCTTCTCCAGGACGTGGTTGACGAACCTGACGAAATCGGTGTCGTCCTTGCGGAACGCGATCGCGTGGGGCTCGTCGGTGAACCAGGTACACGTGGCCGCCGGCCCGTCGTACCACCGGCACGACGGGTCGCTCGGCGAACGCGGCGGCGGGGTCTCCAGGAACCGGGTTGACGGGTCGAGGTCCTGGAGGCCGAGCAGGACGTTGTGGTCGGTGGAGATCGCCTCAACCTGGCGCTGCTGCAGCATGACGAGGCAGTCGGTCCAGTTGGGCACGCCCACCGGGACCGGCTTCTCCGGCCGGTTCCGCAGAACCTCGATGGAGGTGGTGCCGGTCGCCGCGCAGACGGGTTTTCCGGCGAGGTCCCGGAGTCCCCGGTAGTCCGAGTCGCCGCGCACCAGCACGGTCTGCCCGGAGTCGAGGTAGTCGGTGGAGAACGCCACTTCCTCGGTGCGCTCGCAGGTGGCGATCATCGAGTCGGCCACGAGGTCGACGGTGCCGTCACGCAGCCTCTCCTGACGCTCCCCTGAGGTGATCGCGACGAAGACGAGCACATCGCGCGGGTCCCGCCCGGGGAACATCTCCTTGGCGATCTCGTAGAGAATGTCGATGTCGAAGCCCCGGTACTCCCCGGTAGCCGGGTCGCGGTAGGACATCCGCGTCATCGTCTGGTCCACGCCGGCCCGGATCTGGCCGCCCTTGCCGGTGATGCTCCTGGGTGGCGCCGAATCCGGGGCGAGGCTGTTTCGCCGCTCGCAGGCGGCGGAGGGCGTGGCGGCCGATGGCGTGGTGGCCGGGGGCGGGGCCGTCGCGGTCTGGACTCCACTGGGCGTCGGCGAGACCCCGGGCGGGGGGCCGCTGTAGCCGGAGGCGCATCCGGCGAGCGACACGGCGGTCAGCGCCCCGGCGAGGACGCGGCGGACGGACGACCGGCGAGGCGGGGGCGACGGTCTCCTCACGAGTAGTCCCTGACCGTGGCTTCTCACAGGTAGTCCCTGATCCTGATCCAGATGCCGCGGCCGGCGCAGACGGCGGCCGCGAGGCACAGCAGCGCGGTCCCCTCTCCCAGCCCGTCCGGTGCGACCGGGATGTCTGTGGCCAGATCGAGGATGGCGGCCTTGCCGTTCTCGATCGCCCTGGTCAGATCCGCGTCGAACTCCTCGTACGCCACGGCCACCTTCCCCTCCGGCAGCGCGGCGGCCACCGCCTCCTCGTGCCGTCCGGCGCGCTCCTTCTCGTGGATCTCCTGGTCGTAGGCCGTGCACCAGTCGTTGATCCGGCTGGTCAGGGCGCCGGAGAGAGGCCCCTGCGGATGGTCGCACCCGGCGTTGACCCGGAACCGGCCGCGCAACTCGTTCGAGCCGACGGCGGTGCTGTTGCCGCCGAGGCGCAGGTAGTCATCGGCCCTGGCCTCGAGGGCCGCGCGCTCCAGTCCGACCAGATACTGCTGGGCGCCGAGCTTCTCGCCGACCGCGCCGAGGCGCCCATCCGCGTACGGCGAGGCGCTCAACGACCAGGCCAGCCAGCCGAGCGTGGCGAGCGTCACCAGCGTGGCGAGCGCCAGGCCACGGTTGAACAGGCGGCGGGTGCGCCGCCACAGGTACCGCTGGACCAGCCAGAGCACACCCAGTGTCGCGATCAGCAGCACGGCGAGGGAGCCGATGGCGACCCGTGCGCCGTTCCGGGCCTCGCCCAGCCGGCTGATCTCCTCCTTCCACAGGTCCAGGGCCGCGGGCAGAAGGGTCCCGCGCAGATACGCCGTCGCCTCCCGGAGATAGGCCGCGCCGAGCAGCGCCCGCTTGGGATCGGTACGCGCGAAGCGGGTCAGGTCCTGGGCGTGGTCGACCAGGCCGGTGTAGACGGGAACGCGCAGAGAGATGCGGGCGATCCCGGCGGCGCGCTCGGGGTCGCCGCCGGTCAGCGCGGACGAGGCGGCCAGCCGTTCGCGCGCCACGGTCAGCGCCTCGCCGTACCGGCGGTCGAGTTCCTCGCGTTGGCGCGGGTTCGCCATGGCCAGGAAGCGCCCGGTCGCGGCCGTGTCGGCCTCGGACAGCGAACGGTAGATCGCCTGCGCGTTGTCGCTCATCTGGGCGGCGCTGGTCGCCATCTCCCGGCCCGCCGCCCGCACGGCGCGGTCGGCCAGCAGGCCCGCCGCGCTGGTCGCCACGAAGAGCAGCAGAAACAGGGCCGCCCACGCGGTGAGCCGGTTGCGGGTCGTGGCGCGCGGGCGGCGGGCACGGCGGCCCGGGACGGGCGTGCTCACGGCTGTCCCTGGATGCCGGCTATCACGCCGGTCTCCGGATCGAAGAACTCTTTGTCGATCTTCGACCAGCCGCCGAGGTCCTTGATGGTGAACAGCCCCGAGGGGACGGGGAACCTCTTGGGGTCCGCCAGTTGGGGGAGGACCGGGCGGTAGCCGTTCTCCGCGAAGATCCGCTGCGCCGTCGGGGTCCGCAGAAACCTCACGAACGCCTTGGCCTCCTCGGGGTGCCGGCTCGTGGTCGTCACGGCGACCGGGTTCTCGATCAGGATCGTGGCGTCGGGCACGACGTAGTCGAGCGGCCTGCGGCCCTTCCGGGCGAAGAAGACCTCGCTTTCATAGGCCAGGAGAGCGTCTCCCCTGCCGGAGTTGAAGGTCTGAAGCGAGGCCCGCGCGCTGGAGTCCTGCACCGGCACGTGCGAGAGCAGGGCGCGGAGGTAGGCGACGCCGTCGGCGCGGCGCGCGCCCCTCCCCGACTCCGCGCCGTAGCCGGCCAGGATGTTCCACCTGGCGCCGCCCGAGACGAAGGGGTTCGGAGTGATCACCTCGACGCCCTTGCCGAGAAGGTCACGCCATGTTTTCAGGCCCTTGGGATTGTCTCCGCGCGTCGCGATGACGACGACCGAATTGGTGACCATTCCGCCGTACTCATCCGAGCGCCAATTCCCTGCGACCAGCCTGGCCTCGACCAGCCGGGTGATGTCCGGCTCAAGGGAGAATGCCACGATGTCGGCTTTCGCGCCCGCCTCGACGGCCCGGCTCTGGTCGCCGGACCCGCCGTAGGACTGCTCGAACCGGATATTTCTTCCCTCGGGCGTGCGCGCGAATTCCTCGATGATCTTCTGGTACGCCGCCTTCGGAGTGGAGTAGGCCACCAATGAGAGCGTGACCCGGCCGTCGCCAGCCGGAGGTTCGGCCTGCCCGCAGGCCGCCGGCGCCAGCGCGACGAGAGCAAGACCGTGTGCGATCACGCGGAGTCTCCAGCTCATGGGTAGTTTCCTACTCAAGCGTCTGGTTTGGTGGGGAAACTGCGCACAACGACCCCGTCTTCCCGTCGCGACACTATCGTTCCGTATCTCCGTCGAACATTGCGATCATCCGATTTCGCTCGGACACCCCCTTGTCCGGCCGTAGCGGTATATTCCACCATCGGCTGGGAAATTTCTACGGGTACGGCTGGACGGGACCAAGTCCAGCGATATCCAAACGTCCGAGGGTCCGCTCGGGCAAAATGGTGGCTATCTCTGCCGAGCTTGCCTCTTATGGGCATTTAGCGCGATGAAGTACGGTGAACTCGACTATTCATGGACCTTCACGGCATCCTCGCCGATGCGTACCCTTTCGGAATGTGGGAACCGGCCAGGCTCGACAGGGCGACGAACCATGGTGGGTGCGGATAAGGCGGGAGGACAAGATCCTCGGCGCGGGCGTCCTGCTCGGCTCCCACCACGTGCTCACCTGCGCCCATGTGGTCGCCGTGCCCGAGGGTGAGGTCGACGTCGACTTCGTCGGCCTGTCGGACGTCCCGCCGGGACGCGCACGGGTTGCCGAGGGCTGCTGGGTGCCGCCGTACGCCGACGAGCGCGGCGACCTCGCCCTGCTGGAGTTGCGGGAGCCCGCTCCCGGCGGACGGGGCGCCACGCTGCGACGGCTGCCGCCCTGGAATCGCCAGGTCTACACGCGCGGCTTCCCCACGGGCGTCGACAACGGCCTGTGGGTGACGTCGCGGCTCAGCGGCCGGAGCGGCCCCGGCGGCGAATGGATCCAGATGGACGCCGAGCTGCCCGACAGGCGGGTGCGCCGGGGCTTCAGCGGCTCCGCCGTGGCCGACGCCGCCACCCATGACGTCGTGGGGATCGTGGTGGGCGAGTGGCCCCGCGATCCGGGCGGGCACTCGTGGATGATCCCGGTCGACACCATCGTGGGGTATCTCCCGCAGGTCGCCGAGTTCGTGACCGGCGACCCCGCCGTGGATCCCTCCTTCCCCGAGCGCTACGACGCGCGGCCCCAGGACCCCGCCATGGCCAGGCGGATCGCCGGCTTCTTCCAGCGCGGAGCGCCGGGCGAGGTGATGGTCATCGTCACGGGCGGCGCCGGGTCGGCGGTGTCGGCCGCGCTGGCCCGCGCCGTCGTCCTGTCCAACCGGGAGCTTCGCCCCTCGGCCACCGGCCAGGCCGCGGAAATCGGCCCGGACGACACCGTCCCGGCTCCGGGCAGCATCGACCTCGCGCTGGATGTCTCGGGCAAGACAGTCGAGGAGGTGTCCAGGCGCATCGCCGACAGCCTCGGCATCGCGCCCGGCTCTGACGCCGCTCCGGGTGAGCCGGGCGGGGAGCGGGGGCGGGCGGCGCTGGTGATCGACGGCGTGGACGCGGCGGCCGACCCCGACGCCCTGGCGAACGAGGTGCTCAGGCCCCTCGCCGAGCACGACCACCGCATTCTCGTCGGGCTCCGCGAGGAGTCGGAGAAGATCCGCGAGGTGCTGGGCAACGCGTCTGTCCGCCGGCGCCTGGAGGCGCTGGCGGCGCGCGTCGCCGAGGTCACCGCCGAGGAGCGCGCGGCGCGGGAACGTCACCGATACGTCGCCGCCCGCGTCGGGCCCGTGCCGGACGTGCCCAGAGGCGCGGTCGCCCTCCGGCTGCGGGTGGGCGCCGTACGGGCCGCGGCCGACCGGGGCAGACCCGTGCTGCACGAGGTGGCGGCGTGCGAGGCGGAGGCGGAGGAGCTGGCGCGCGAGGCGGCCGCGACCCGGCTGCGCCTCGATGAGCTGCTGGAGGAGCGCAACCGGCTTCGCGGCCTGCTCGACGCCTACCGATCCGAGTCGGGCGGTCAGCGCTCGGAGCGGGAGATCGGCCTGGCCACGCTGTACCGGAGAGCGCACGAGCTGCTGTCCCGGGGGCCGTGCGACCTGCCGGAGGCCGCCCAGTCGGTGGACGACTACCTGCGCGCGCTGCGGAGCCGATGACATGAACGCCGTCTTCCCTACACCATGCGCCCGTCCGAACTGCCCCGGCGCCATCGACAAGACGGGCTTCTGCGACACGTGCGGCCGCCGCGCGCTCCCGGAGTCCGTCTCGACCGACGCGCCCGGCGCCGCGTCCCAGCCGAGGTCCGCCAGCAGCGTGCTGCTCGCGGTGGACGGGCTGGTGTCGCTGCCGGTCACGCCGGGCGACGACCCCTCCAACCGGATCATCACCGACCCCCAGTCGCTGAGCTTCGCCCGGAGGTGCCGCAAGCACGACTGCGGCACCACGATCAGCACGCGGTACGCCGACCAGCCGGCCCTGCTCAAGGGGTTCTGCCCCAAGTGCGGCACCCCCTTCGACTTCACCCCGCGGCTCGCGAACGGCGAGGTCGTGGGCGACCAGTACAAGGTGGTCGGGCCCATCGCCCGCGGCGGGCTCGGCTGGGTATACGTGGCCAAGGACACGCACCTGGACGACAACCACGTCGCGCTCAAGGGGCTGATCGAGCCCAACGACCCGGTCGCCGTCAACCTCGGCATCGCCGAACGCCGCTTCCTGTCCTCCTTGGACCACCCCAACATCGTCCGGATCTACAACTTCGTGACGCACGACGACCCCGAGGCGGGGGACCGGCGCGGCTACATCGTCATGGAGTACCTCAACGGGCGCTCACTGCGTGAGATCCTTCACGACGCTCGCCGTACGGGCGAGGACAGGGAGCCGCTTCCGCTCGAACACGTCCTGGCCTACGGGTACGAGATCCTCCTCGCGCTCGAGTATCTGCACGGCCGCGAGCTTCTGTACTGCGACATGAAGCCGGACAACGTCATCAGGACCGCCAACCGCGTCAAGATCGTCGACATGGGCGGGGTGCGGAGGTTCGACGACCGGGAGTCGCCGATCGTCGGCACGCCCCGCTATCAGGTCAGCCGAGACGAGATCGCGGGGCGAGGCCTGTCCGTCCAGTCGGACGTCTTCAGCGTTGGCAAGATGCTGGAGGAGCTGTTCCGGGCCGCCGACGACTGGCGTCCCGGCGGAGCCGACGCTCCCGGTGAGGCCGGGCTGGCGATCGAGTCGTTCGCGCGACTGGTCAGCCGGGCGACCGACGCGGACTGGAACCGCAGGTTCGCCTCCGCCGCGCGGATGGCCGAGCAGGTGACAGGCGTCCTGCGCGAGTTGCTCGCGCTGCGGACCGGCCGGGAACACGCGGAGCCGTCCACGCTGTTCGCGCCGACGGCGGCGCTGCTGGACGGCGGCCTCAGCACGGTTCCCTCGCTGGAGCGCTGGACCCTGGGCCGGTCCGCCGAAGCGCTGACCGATCTCCGGCCTACGGCGGCGTCCGTAGCCGTCGGTCTGCCCGTGCCGTACGTCGATCCGGGCGATCCGGCCGCGGACCTGCTGGCCACGGTGAGCGCGCCGGACCCGCGCGGTCTCCTCGACCGGTTGTCCGGGGTGGAGCCGGAGTCGGCCGAGGTGGAGTTCCTCCGCTGCCGCGCGCACCTGGAACTTGCCTACCTCGAACTTGCCTACCTGGAACTCGCCGGCCTCGACGGCGCGGAGCGGTGCGCCGCCCGCGCCGAGGCGGCTCTGGGTCCCAAGGCCCGCTTCGACTGGCGTACGGCCTGGCACCGCGGGCTGCTCGCGCTCGCGCGCGACGAGGTACGGCAGGCGCAGAAGCGGTTCGACGCGGTCTACGCGGCGATCCCCGGCGAGATAGCGCCGAAGCTGGCGCTCGGGTACTGCGCGGAGCGGCTGGGGCAGCCAGAGCGGGCCGAGCTCTACTACCAGGCCGTGTGGCGGCGCGACCGCTCGCACGCGAACGCCGCGTTCGGACTGGCCAGGCTGCGCCTTCGCGGCGGCGACAGGGCGGGCGCGGTAGCCGTGCTCGACCAGGTGCCACGGGTGTCGCGGCACCATGACGCGGCCCGGGCAGCCGCCGTCCGGATCTACTCCGAGCCGATGTCCAGCGGCCCGCCGACATGGGAGCAGCTCAGCGAGGCGCGGCGCAGGCTGCCCGCCCTGGTCCTCGACGGGGGAGAGCCGAGAGGCAAGGCGCGGGACCGGCTGACTGCGGCCGTGCTGGAGCAGACCCTGGGCCGGATCCCGCCGTCCGACGACGGTCCCGCCGCCGAGAACGATCTACGCAGAGAGCTGGAGGAGTTGTTCATGCGCCTCGCCAAGCAGGCGGACACAGCCGCCGACAAGGGCGCCCTGGTGGATCTCGCCAACTCCGTGCGGCCGTGGAGCTGGGTGTGAGCAACGAGCTGGAATTCCATCTCGACGTGCGGCAGGGCAAGCACCTGTTCACGGCCAGGACGGAACTGCACGCCTCGCTGGAGGTCTCCGCCGAGGGCTTGGGGGCCGGCGGCCCGGCCGAGGCTCCGGCCGCCCGATGGGCCGAGGTCCTCATCATCGACTGCTCCGGGTCGATGGGCGAGCCCGCGCATGCCCGTCCGGACGCCAGAGGGGCTCGCCCGAAGATCGCCGATGCGAGACGCGCGACCGCCGCCGCCATCGACGTCCTGCCCGACGGAGTGCTCTTCGCCGTCGTCGAGGGCACGGACGGAGCCCGGGTGGTCTATCCGCACGAGCCTCGTCGCGAGCCCCGACACAAGCCGCGCATGGCCGTTGCCACGCCGGAAAGCAGGGCCCAGGCCAAGGCCGCCGTGGCCCGCCTCGTCGACGGCGGCAGCACGCACATCGGAACCTGGCTCACCCAGGCTCTCGACCTGTTCGTGGCGCACCCCGCCGACCTCAGGCACGCGATCCTGCTGACGGACGGTCAGAACATGGAGTCTCCCGGTGCGCTCGAGCAGGCGCTCAAAAGGTGCCAGGGGCAGTTCACGTGCGACGCTCGGGGCATTGGCGAGGACTGGGACGCCGACCAGTTGCTGCGGATCACCTCGGTTCTGCGGGGAGCGGCGGACGCAGTCCTGGACGACTCCGACCTGGAAGCCGAGTTCCGGGCCATGACCCGGACAGCCCTTCGGAAGGTGACCGCGGACCTGCTGATCCGCGTCACGACCACGCCGCCCGCGAAGCTTCGCTTCATCACGCAGGTGCACCCCACCATGTCCGACCTCACCGAACACGCGGTCGCGCTCAGCGACCGGGTCACGGAGGTCTCCACCGGCCCCTGGGGCGACGAGGTCAGGGAGTATCAGGTGGGGTTCGAGGTCACGAGCGCGGATGCGCCCCTCTTCGAGGACCTTCGGGTCGCGCGGATCGATCTGGTGGTGGGCGAGGAGACGCGTGCGGATCCCGGCCTCGTGCTGGTCCACTGGACCGACGAGAACGTCCCCACCTGGGTGGATCCCCGTTCCACTCACTACACGGCGTACGTCGACCTGAGCCAGGCCGTGGACGCCGGATTGCACGCGTACGGCCAGGGCGACGAGACCGCCGCGAAAGCGGCCTGGGGCCGCGCCGTCAAGCTGGCCGGCGAAACCGGTGACCGGAAGGTCCTCGACCAGCTACAACGGTTCGTGGAGATCGTCGACCTCGCGGCCGGCGAGGTCAGCCTCAGAACCGACATCAGCAGATATGACGTCCAGGTGGTCAAGGTCGCCGTGACCCATACATCCCGGTACCCGGGCGACACCGACCCCCCATCCCCGGCTCCTTCACCTCCGCAGGAGGACACCGTCTCTCCCTGGACCTGCGAGTGCGGCCGGATCTCCCCCGGAACCGCCCTCTTCTGCACCCAATGCGGCCGCCGCCCAGCTCAGAGCGCCTGAGATCCCTCGCCGTACCGCCGGCGGCCGGATGGTCCCGCTGCCAGGTCGGTGAGCAAATCGGGGAGGACGAGCTCCTCCCCGACCCGTGCGGCGCGCCGCGTCATCGCGTGGGCCAGTTCCGGATCCCAGGGCGTCGCACAGGCAGGGCCGGTCAGTGGCGCCGATGAGGGCACCGCCTCGTAGGAGGAGGTGTCGAACCGCCACGGCAGGAAGCCGAGCCGTTCGTGGACCGCCGAGGCGATGGCGGCGACCACTCGGCGGACGTCCGCTCCGCCCTCGCTCGCGTACGGTTTTCCCGCCCAGCGCTCGCGCCGCCGACAGCCAAGAGGCCGCTGATGGGGTCAGCTGTATCGCTGCCCCCGTGTTCGGCGGCCGTGGCCACCGGCGTCTGAGAGTGCCAGGGCGCTGCGGCGGTCGTGGGGGTCCGGCACCCGCCGGAGGTACCCGGCACGCTCCAGGCGGTCGAAGGATCTCAGCTCGCGGCGGACGACCAAAAGCAACGTAAGAAGACTAACTTCCCGCCACTTCTACCGTATAGCGCACAGGGGGGCTTGCGGCAAGACCCGGGTCCTGCCGCAGAATCGGCGGCCGGACACAGCACCGACGAGGAAATGGGGGGCACGACGTGGGTGTGTTGTCGATGTACGGGGAACGTGGCGACCTCGAACCGCTGATGAGATTGGCGGTGCGGTTGCGGGCGCTTGACGCGGAGGTGCGGGGGTGCGCGCCGCCCGACCGGGCGCGGCGGCCGGCCGACTCGTCAGAGGGAAGCCAACCAGACATGAGGACGTGCCGAACAAGAGGTTCGACACAGATCGAGGCGCCGGTGATTCGATCGGCCAGTGCGGTGCGACGGAGCACGGCTGCCTCGGAGGTGTCGCGATGATCGAGCGGTACGTGTTGGATCTTCAGGACGTTGACGAGGCGCGGGTCGCGGTCGTTGGCGGCAAGGCCGCGCACCTGGGCGGGCTGTCGCGGATCGAGGGCATCCGCGTGCCGGCTGGGTTTTGCGTGACGACGGCCGCCTTCCGGCGGATCATGGCGGAAGCGCCGTCGATCGACGATCGGCTCGATCAGCTGTCGCGCCTGAATCCGGATGACCGGGAGGCGATCCGCACGCTCAGCGCGGAGATCCGCCGGATCATCGAAGGGATTGCCATCCCGGGCGATCTGGCGGCGGCGATCACCCGCGCGCTCGCCCAGCTCGGTGAGCAAGCCGCCTACGCCGTGCGATCCAGCGCGACGGCAGAGGACATGCCGACGGCCTCCTTCGCCGGCCAGCAGGACACGTACCTGAACGTCGTGGGGCTGGCCGCGATCCTCCAGCACGTCAGCCGGTGCTGGGCGTCGCTGTTCACCGAGCGGGCCGTGACCTACCGCCTGCGCAACGGTATCGGCCACCGTACGGTCCACATGGCCGTGGTCGTGCAGCGGATGGTCTTCCCGGATGCGGCCGGCATCCTGTTCACGGCCGACCCCGTCACGGGCAACCGGAAGGTCGCCACCGTGGACGCCAGCTTCGGCCTCGGCGAGGCCCTGGTTTCCGGCCTGGTGAACCCGGATGTCTTCAAGGTGCGCGACGGCGAGGTCGTCGCCGAGGCGGTCGCCGCCAAACAGCGTGCCGTTCAGGCCCTGCCGGCTGGCGGGACGCAGGAAGTGGCGATCGACCCGCAGCGGCAGGAGCAGCCGGCGCTGACGGATGCGCAGGTCGTGCGGCTCGTGCAGCTCGGGCGGCGGATCGAAGCGCATTTCGGCCGCCCGCAGGACATCGAATGGTGCCTGGTCGACGATGACTTCCAGATCGTGCAGAGCCGGCCAATCACCACGCTGTTCCCCATCCCCGCGGCCCGCGACCGGGAGAACCACGTCTACCTCTCCGTTGGTCATCAGCAGATGATGACCGACCCCATGAAGCCACTGGGGCTTTCGGTGTGGCAGCTGACGGCCATGGCGCCGATGCACGAGGCCGGCGGGAGGCTGTTCGTCGACGTCACCCGGCGCCTGGCCTCGCCCGTGGGCCGCGCTGGCCTCCTGGAGATGGCGGGGAGGTCCGATCCGCTGATCAGGGACGCGCTGGAGACCGTCCTCGACCGCCACGACTTCGTCCTGGCGCTCCCGGAGGCTGGTCCCGGCGGGCCGCCGGCCGGCGGCGCGTCCGCCCCGATCGAGACCGATCCGGCCATCGTCACCGAGCTGATCGAGCGTAGCCAGGCGTCCATCGCCGCCCTGCGGCGCGACATCCGGACGAAGAGCGGACCGGCGCTGTTCGACTTCCTGCTGGAGGCCTTCCAGGAGCACAAGCGGGTCCTCAGTGATCCATTGAGCATGCAGGCGATCATGGCGGGGATGGAGGCCACCTGGTGGCTCAACGACCGGCTGCGGGAATGGCTGGGCGAGAAGAACGCGGCCGACACGCTCACGCTGTCCGCCCCCGGCAACGTCACGTCGGAGATGGGACTGGCGCTGCTCGACGTCGCGGACGTGATCCGCCCGCATCCGGAGGTGGTGGCGTTCCTGCAGGGCGTCGAGGACGACGGCTTCCTGGACGAGCTGCCGAAGTTCGCGGGCGGGACCGAAGCGCGCGACGCCATCGAGGCCTACCTCGACCGGTACGGCATGCGCTGCGTCGGCGAGATCGACATCACGAGGCCGCGTTGGCGCGAACGCCCCACCACGCTCGTGCCCGTGATCCTCGACAACGTCAGGAACTTCGAGCCGGGCGCCGCCAAGCGGCGCTTCGAGCAAGGACGGCAGGAGGCGCAGAAGAAGGCGCAGGAGGTGCTCGAACGCCTGCGGGCACTGCCGGACGGGGAGCACAAGGCCGACGAGACCAAGCGGATGATCGACCGGGTCCGGACCTTCATCGGCTACCGGGAGTACCCGAAGTACGGCATCGTCAGCCGCTACTTCGTCTACAAGCAGGCCTTGCTGGAAGAGGCCGAGCGCCTCGTGCAGGCCAACGTGCTTCCCGAGAAGGAGGACGTCTTCTACCTCACGTTCCAGGAGCTCCACGACGTCGTGCGCTCGAAGCAGGTGGATGACAAGCTAATTCAGCAGCGCAAGGACGCGTTCCGGTCGTACCACGCGCTCACGCCGCCCCGGGTGCTGACATCGGATGGCGAGGTCATCGCCGGGGCGTACCGACGCGACGACGTGCCGACCGGCGCCCTGATCGGCCTACCGGTCTCCGCCGGGACCATCGAAGGGCGCGCCCGCGTCATCCTGGACATGGCCCAGGCTGATCTCGAACCGGGTGACATCCTTGTCACGGCCCACACGGACCCGAGCTGGACGCCCCTCTTCGTCGCCATCACAGGCCTGGTGACGGAGGTCGGAGGATTGATGACACACGGCGCAGTGATCGCACGGGAGTACGGCCTGCCGGCTGTCGTCAGTGTGGTAGATGCCACCCGGCTGATTCCCGATGGGCAGCGGATCCGCGTGCACGGAAGCGACGGGTACGTCGAGATTCTGCCTTGACTGACCACTCACCGAGAAGGCCCATCTGCCTTGCCAAGCACATATTTTCCAAGCGGCACTGCCCTGCTCGGCATCCGGATCCGCCGCTGAGCGTGCTGTGGTTGGTGATGTCGACCTGGCGACGCTGCGCCGCGACGCCCACGAGGTGCTCCACTCTGAACGCAGACGGCGACTATGGCGGACTGAGCTCACAGCGGCACGAACCACCGATCCGGACTGGCAGAACGCCCGGGAGCGGTTCCTACACCATCACCCCCGCACTCTTCGGCCGCTGGGCGGGCGTCGGAGATCCGAGTGCGGGACACGTCCGGCTCTGCCGATGAGAGAACGAATGTGGTGTCGGCCCAGGGTCCGGGAATCGAGCACGTCTGGTACCACCTGTGGCAGCATCAGGATCGTGTGACGCGCCATTCGGATGAGGTCGACGATGTTTGGTGAACTCGGTGCCACGTGGACCACGGTGCTGGGGCCAGACCCTTCTGTAGGAAGGAGGATGCATGGCACTGGGGCGAGTACTAGTGGTCGGTCTCGATCCCGCCATGATCCCGGGCTGGGACGCTGAGCCGGTCAAGGCGGCGATAACACGTGGTCAGGCCCGTTTTGGCGATCATGGCATCGAGGCCGACTTGTGCTTGGTGGCACTCGACGAGAACGCCGAAGGAGCGATCGTGGAGGCGCTGACCCGAAAGGACTACGCCTGCGTGGTTATTGGGGGCGGTATCCGCAAGCACGAGCCGTTGCTCGAGTTCTTCGAGAAGGTGGTCAACCTGGTCCGGCAGCATGCGCCCGGCGCGGCCATCGCCTTCAATAGCAGCCCCGAGGACAGCGCCGACGCCGCACTGCGGTGGCTGCGGTAGCCCAACAGGGCAACAGGGTCGGCCAGCGCCATTTAGGCCGGTTGCCACCGCGCTCGGTGGGCCCGCGCGTGCAATGCTGGGCTGCAACGCGCTCTTATGCCGCATTGGTCTACTCATAGGCACTGCCCGCAGAGGCGCGTGTCGCCACCGACGGCGTTGCGCGCGTACGATTCGAGCTCCTCCCGCGCGCCGCAGATTTCCCTGTAGTCCTTGGTGCAGGCAGATCCGCCGGTCGGCAGAAGGCTGATGCTTCGGCAGGTGGCGCGATGGAGGACCAGGTATGTCGAAGTGGGCCTGCGATAGGTGTTGAGCACGAAGCCATTCGGATGAACGGCGAGCCACGCGAGATAGCCGGGATCATCGTCGATGAAGTCTTGCATGTCGGCCATGGTTGCAGTCCGCGCCCGCCCGAACGGTTGGGTAGGCCGTACCACGAGGTGCCCGAAGGTCACGGGTCCTTTTCGGTACGGCCCCCCGCCGAACCGACGAGGTCGCCGTCGCGGGTCACATGCTTGCCGTTCGACTCCATCATGAGCTGCTGGAGGTAGGCGCCACCGCGGCGGTCAGGAACAACGCCAGCGTCTTGACCGCGGCATAGGCGGCATGGTGCCAGTCACCGATCGGGGCGTCGCCGAAGCTGTTCACGCCTGACCCCCTCAGCCGACGGCGGCGACGGCGTACAACCGCCGCCACGGGGGTCATGTTCCTTCGGTGCCGTGGCCGGCTCCCACCTCTGTCGGTGGCCGGAGCGTTGCCCTTGCTTTCTGACCTGCCGTCCTGTCACATACACACGACCTAGCGTGGCAACTATGACAAGCAACGGTGATGTTCTGGCAGCGGGCCGTACCCAGTTCATCACCGGTGTTTCCCAGAGCCTGGGCGTCCAACCAGGTCGGGGTGAGCCGGCGCGCCACTACGATCCCGCAGGCAAGCTCGCCGACGAGGTTCGTCGGCCGGTACGTCCTCGACGGCGCGTTGGACGTCAGGCGAAGCGCTCGATCGTCACGGGAATCAGCCCTTCGAAACGCATCACCGTGGTCAGCTCCCGCAGCAGAGGCCTCGTGATGTCGCGGGATCGGTCGCCCAGGCAGGCGGTCAGGTCGAGGCACCAGGCCACGCCAGGGCCGATCCGGCGAAGATCCCAGGTGAACAGGTCGTGGGCCACCCGCAGGCGAGCAGTGCCGACTACGCGAGCCCGCGGATCCGCGAAGTCATCGGCAAGCGTCATCTGCCAGACCCTCTGTAGGTATGCCAGGCCGTCCTTGCCCAGTTCGTTGGCGAACAGGATCCGGTAGACCCGCTTGTCGTGGAACCCCTCGGGCACTTCCGGAGGGCTGAGCCGTAGCGGAGCCGAGCCGGTCAACGGCTGACAGTCGTGGAAGTAGGTCCGCAATGTCGTCTCGTCGGGAAGCTCACCCGCGCCGAGCCGACGGTAGACGATCTCAGCATCGCGTCGCTGGACCGCGACGATCCGGGCGCGCAGTTCCGGATCGCTGCGCATTCCGCGGCCGAAGGCCGCCGAACTCCACCAGCCGCCATCCGCCGAGGTCCACGCGGCGTTGTTCAGGCCGGTCGCCGTGTGGTCATCGGCGAGCATGAACTCCTCAACGGCGATTCCATCCGGCTGTGCCGATGGATCGTCGCCCGGGGTCTCAGGAAAGATCAAATAGTAGTCGAGCGCTGGCTGTGGCGTGCACGCGCCGATAGCCGTCGTCTCCCCGAACCGGCGCATGTCAGTCGTCATACGCCACATCCTTCCGTTTGCCGCGGGCCGGCGCGGGCGGAGCGCCCTCCCTCATACTTGGGATCTACAGCGTAAAGGCACAGTGCTGGGCAGCGTAAAGGCTCTCCCGCCGCTGCATGATCCAGGCGTCGCGGCCGGCACTCTGTCGAATTCCGGCAGGGGAGCCTGCCTGGCGTCCTCAGCGACCGACTCGAGGAACTTCGGGTTGAGCCCGTCGATCAGGTCGCTCGTCCGGGGGAACGGCCCGCGACCGGGGCGCCCCGCCGTCCGAGCGGCGTGCGCCGAAACTTCCCAGAAGCGTTTCGAGTAAGGGCAGAGCGCGCGTCACCTGCCGCGCCCGGATGGCCACGTCCCACAGCGGCTCCAACTTCTTCCACCCGCCCGCATAGGTGAGGTGGCGCAGCCGGTCGCCCAGGAGCGGCTTGGTGGCCGCGCCGCGCCAGATCGCGCTCCACCGGTAGAAGTCCCGGTAGGCCCGCCAGTACCCGTCCTCGAGCTGCTGGGCGCTCATTCCCACCGGCCGGTACACGACGTGCCGCGTGTCGTACCGGTCCCAGTCCTGGTGCAGCATCCGGCCCTCGGCCGCCATCCGCTGGTACAGGGCGGTGCCCGGGTATGGGGTCATGATGTGGAACGTGGCGGTCTCGATGCCCTGCTCGACCGCCCATTGGACGGTACGGTCGAACACGTCGGGCCGGTCCCCGTCCATGCCGAACACGAAGCTGGCGTTCACCATCACGCCCAGGTCGTGCAGCCGCCGTACCACCGTGGCGTAGTCGCGGCCGATGTTCTGCCGCTTGCGCTGCGCCGCCAGGTTGTCCCCGTTGATGGTTTCGAAGCCGACGAACAGGCTGCGCAGTCCTGCGGCGACCGCCTGCTCCAACAGCCCCGGGGCGAGCACCGAGTCGACCGTACCGGCGGCCTGCCAGAGCCGCCCCATCCCGGCCATTCCGGCGAAGAGCGCCTCGGCGAAGCGCCGGTTGCCCAGGAGGTGGTCGTCGAGGAAGTACAGATGCCGCCCGGGCAGCCGGTCGATCTCGGCCAGCGCCGCGTCCACGGTCTGCGTGTAGAAGGACCGGCCACCGGTGAAGAACGCGTCCTTGTAGCAGAAGTCGCAGTGGTGCGGGCAGCCCCGCGAGACCACGATCGAGTTGGGCACCAGGTACCGGCGCCGGTCGATCAGGTCCCGCCGTACCGGCGGAAGGTCGGTCAGCGTCCGGCGGGTCGAGTGGTAGCGGGCTCGCGGGTGTCCATGGCGGAAGTCGGCCAGGAACTCGGGCCAGGTGTCCTCTCCCGGGCCGGTGACGATGGTGTCCGCGTGCGCGGCGGCCTCCTCGGGCAGGGAGGTGACGTGCAGCCCGCCCATCACCACGTACACGCCTCGGGCCCGGTACGCGTCGGCGAGTTCGTACGCCCGGCGGGCCGAGGTGATGTAGGGCTGGATCACCGCCAGGTCGGGACGGTCGTCGTCCAGGCGCAGCCGCTGGACGTGCTCGTCCCAGATCCGCACCTCGTCGTCGTCGCGCAGGTAGCCGGCCAGGGTGGCGAGCCCCAGGGGCGGGAACAGCGAGTACTTGACCGGCCGGAACAGCGGGCTGGTGGCCTCGGTCAGTGCCGGCAGCACCATGGTGACGCGCATGCTCCGGATGTTAGAGAGCAGATGTGGAGCCCCTGGGCTTGTCGTGTGCCAACCCGGTGCAGATCTCGCACATGCATTAAGACCGAGCGGTTCGAGAAGTGCGTCGCGACCCCCAAGCTGATGTCCTGCCGCCATGCGTTGCGGCCCGAGCGCCCCTGGCGGCCGGGTCGCGACGACCCGGGTCATCGACGGGGACCGCCCGGCGCCCCTGGCCGCACGTAGTCTGTCGTTGGTCGATTTCATGCTGGGGTCGCTCAGGAAGGCGCGTGGAGCTGCGCCCGGATGGCGTCCATGACGGTGTCCGGCGACGCTGAGCTTCGGAAGGTCGCCACGACGATCTGGCCGGTGTCGTGGTCGCGCTCGTCCCGTGATTTCTCCAGATGCCGAAATGTCGTGATGACATATTGGAGGGCGTGGTCCAGAGGCCCGAACGGGTCGTGGCGGCCGTTGTCCCGGAGCCATCCGCGTAGCACCTGGTTGTGCGCCGCCACGACGGAGGCGGCCATGAGCTCGGCGCGCAGGGCGGCATCGGGGGAGTCCCCGAGCCAGTCGCCGACGAACTCCCGGAACAGGCGCTGGTAGCGGGCGACGCTGACGATCTCCCGATCGCGGAGCGCGGGGACCTTGCCGACCAGGCGGTAGCGCTGGAGTGAGACCTCGGCGTCCTCCACGTAGCGCGTCAGCACGATGCGGACGGCGTCGCACACGGCCACGATCGCGGTGTCGGCGGTCGAGGCGGCGAGGCGCGCCCGCACCTGGTCGAGCAGGGCGTCGTGGTCCGGGAAGATCACGTCTTCCTTGGACCGGTAACACCGGAAGAACGTGCTGCGGCTCACGCCGGCTCTGGCGGCGATGTCGTCGACCGTCGTCTCGTCGTAGCCGCGCTCGTCGAAGAGCGCCGTCGCCGCCTCGGCGAGTCGCTGGCTGACAGGTGATCGGGGCATCCGCTCAGTCTCCCAGGCCCGGGGGTTGTCCGCCGTCCTGAAACTCAGTATCGTCCATGTAAAACTGAGTTTCAATCCGCGATCCGAGTGGTGATCAATGAATCGGCACACGACGGCGAGCAGGCTGGCCGCGCTCGACGACCGGCTGCACCAGGCCGTACACGTCAATGCCGCCCGGGCCGCCGAGAAGCAGCACGCCAAGGGCAGGCTGAGCGCGCGGGAGCGGATCGAGCGGCTGCTCGACCCGGGGTCGTTCGTCGAACTGGACGCGCTCGCCCGGCACCGCAGCACCGCCTTCGGCCTGGACGGGAACCGGGTGGACGGCGACGGCGTGATCACGGGTCACGGCACGGTCGACGGCCGTGCCGTGTGCGTCTTCGCCCAGGACTTCACCGTCTTCGGCGGCAGTCTCGGCGAGGTCTACGGCGAGAAGATCTGCAAGGTCATGGATCTCGCGCTGAGAACCGGATCGCCGATCATCGGAATCAACGAGGGCGCCGGGGCGCGCATCCAGGAGGGCGTGGTCTCGCTCGGGCTCTACGGCGAGATCTTCCGCAGGAACGTCCACGCCTCGGGTGTGATCCCGCAGATCTCGCTCATCATGGGCGCCTGTGCCGGCGGCCATGTCTACTCGCCGGCCCTCACCGACTTCACCGTCATGGTCGAGGGGACCTCGCACATGTTCGTCACCGGCCCCGACGTCATCAAGACGGTTACCGGCGAGGACGTCAGCTTCGAGGAGCTCGGCGGGGCGCGGACCCACAACACCAGAAGCGGCAACGCCCACTACCTGGCCGACGACGAGGACGACGCGCTCGACTACGTCAAGGCGCTGCTGTCCTATCTGCCGCGCAACAACCTGGACGATGCTCCGGCGGAGGGACACGAGGCGGACCTGGAGATCGGCGAGACCGACCGAGGGCTCGACACGCTCGTGCCCGACTCGCCGAACCAGCCCTATGACATGCGGATCATCATCGAGTCGATCCTCGACGACGCGAACTTCCTCGAAGTGCAGGCCCTGTTCGCGCCCAACATCATCGTGGGCTTCGGCCGTGTCGACGGCCAGCCCGTGGGTGTCGTCGCCAACCAGCCCATGCAGTTGGCCGGCATCCTCGACATCAACGCCTCGGAGAAGGCCGCCCGGTTCGTTCGGACCTGTGATGCCTTCAACGTCCCCGTGCTCACGCTCGTCGACGTCCCCGGCTTCCTGCCGGGCACCGATCAGGAGTGGAACGGGATCATCCGCCGCGGGGCCAAGCTCCTGTACGCCTACGCCGAGGCCACCGTCCCGCTGCTGACCGTCATCACCCGCAAGGCGTACGGCGGGGCGTACGACGTCATGGGGTCCAAGCACCTCGGCGCGGACGTCAATCTCGCCTGGCCGAGCGCGCAGGTCGCCGTCATGGGAGCCCAGGGGGCGGTGAACATCCTCTACCGCAAGGAGCTGGCTTCGGCCGCCGATCCGGAGGCCCTGCGCGCCAAGCTGGTCGCCGAGTACGAGGACACGCTGGCCAACCCCTACCAGGCCGCCGAGCGCGGCTACGTCGACGCCGTGATCCCGCCGCGCGAGACCCGGCGGGAGATCGTCCGGTCCCTGCGGCTGCTGCGGAGCAAGCGGGCGGCCCTCCCGCCCAAGAAGCACGGGAACATCCCGCTTTGAGCGAGGCACTGATCGTCGGGGGACGCCCGACGGCCGAGGAACTGGCCGCGCTCCTGACAGCGCTCGCCGTGATGTGGAAGTCCGCGGACGGCCCCGCCCCGGCGCCCCCGGGCCGCCACGGCTGGGCGGTCCGGCACCGCGCGCTGCGCACGCCCCTGACCGCCGGGCCGGGTGCCTGGCGTGGATCGATGTGGAAGCTAGGAGGCCTTCGATGACCCACTCCCGGACCCACTCCCGGGCACCCCGCACGGTGCTGGTCGCCAACCGAGGGGAGATCGCCGTTCGCATCATCCGTGCCTGTAAGGATGCCGGCATGGGCAGCGTGGCCGTCTACGCCGACCCCGACCGCGACGCCGTCTTCGCGCGCATGGCAGACGAGGCCTACGCTCTCGGCGGAGCCACGCCGGCGGAGACCTACCTGTCGATCGACAAGATCCTCGACATCGCCCGGCGCTCCGGAGCCGACAGCGTGCACCCCGGCTACGGGTTCCTCGCCGAGAACTCGGCCTTCGCCCAGGCAGTGATGGACGCGGGCCTGATCTGGATCGGCCCGCCGCCCGCCGCGATCGACGCCCTCGGCGACAAGGTCCAGGCCCGGCACATCGCGCAGCGAGTCGGCGCGCCGCTGGTCGCGGGCACGGCCGACCCGGTGTCCGGCGCGGACGAGGTCGTGGCCTTCGCCAGAGAGCACGGTCTGCCGATCGCGATCAAGGCGGCGTACGGCGGAGGCGGCCGCGGACTGAAGGTCGCCCACACGATCGAGGAGATCCCCGCCCTGTACGAGTCGGCCGTCCGCGAGGCCGTGACCGCCTTCGGCCGGGGTGAGTGCTTCGTCGAGCGCTACCTGGACCGGCCGCGGCACGTCGAGACGCAGTGCCTGGCCGACCGGTACGGCAAGGTGGTCGTGGTCTCCACCCGCGACTGCTCTCTCCAACGCCGCCACCAGAAGCTGGTCGAGGAGGCGCCGGCGCCGTTCCTGACGGCCGAGCAGACGCGCGTCCTGTACGAGTCGTCCAAGGCGATCCTGCGGGAAGCCGGATATGTCGGGGCCGGCACCTGTGAGTTCCTCGTGGGCCAGGACGGCGCCATCTCCTTCCTTGAGGTCAACACCCGGCTGCAGGTCGAGCACCCGGTCACCGAGGAGGTCACGGGCATCGACCTGGTGCGGGAGATGTTCAGGATCGCCGCGGGGGAGCCGCTCGGATACGACGACCCCGAGGTGCGCGGCCACGCGATCGAGTTCCGGATCAACGCCGAGGACGCCGGCCGCGGCTTCCTCCCCGCTCCCGGGACGCTGACCCGCTGGCAGCCCCCGTCCGGGCCCGGGGTGCGGCTGGATGGCGGCTACGCCGAGGGCGAGACGGTCCCCGGCGCCTACGACTCCCTCCTGGCCAAGCTCATCGTCACCGGCCGGGACCGCACCCAGGCCCTTGAGCGCGGACGCAGGGCCGTGGCCGAGTTCGTGGTCGAAGGGATGCCCACAGTGCTCCCGTTCCATCGTGCCGTGCTCGACGACCCCGCGTTCGTGGGAGACGGCCGGTCGTTCGGCGTTCACACCAGATGGATGGAAACGGAGTTCGACAACACCATTCCTCCCTACGAGGGCGGGATCGAAGCCGCCGAGCCCGGCGAGCGGGAACGTCTGGTCGTCGAAGTCGGGGGAAAGCGCCTGGAGGTCGTCCTCCCGGCTGGGCTGGGCATCCACCGGCAGACGGCCGGCAACGGGCGCGGCGGGAGGCCCGCGCGTGCGGGCCGGGGAAGGCCGGGTGCCGCCGCGAGCGGCGACGCGCTGACCTCTCCCATGCAGGGGACCATCGTCAAGGTGGCCGTGGAGGACGGCGCGACCGTCTCCGAGGGCGACCTCGTCGTGGTGCTCGAAGCCATGAAGATGGAGCAGCCGCTGACGGCGCACAAGGCCGGCACTGTGACCGCCCTGTCCGCCGTCGTCGGCGCGACGGTCACCGCGGGCTCGCCGATCTGCGAGATCAAGGACAACTAGAGAGCCGGCCAGGTAACCCGTCGCCGTGATCATGCGGGGTTTCCCGGAAGCTCGGGGACGTGGGGTTCCCCGGATCGTGATCATGCATGGACCCTAGTCATGCATGATCACGCCGCACAAAGCGCCGGGTAGGGCGGTGCGTGCGGGAGCATGTGCATGATCACGCGGCAAGAACGCGTCCTATGTTTTTCGGCTGTCGGCGTCCGCGTTCGAAGAGCTGATGCAGCCTCATGTGGCCGCACGCGGGCACGCGACTGTCGCCGACGTGGTGGCTGCGGAGATCGGTGACGGATCATTCGACATCGAGGCCTCCGCAACGGCATGGCGGACGAATTCGAGAAAAGGAATGCCCGCTGTGTCGTGGTCCTCGATGCCGCGCCGACCGACTTGATCGAGCTTGCCGGGTACCTGCAGACCGTCACCAACGATCGTCTGGATATCGATCTGGTGACGGTGATGGCCTACGACGTGCGTGGGAGCCAGGTGCTCGTCCCGCAACTGGTCGAGCCGGAGCGCGCTTTGGCGGCCTCGGTTTCGCCGTCGGGGATTCAACGGGAAGCCAAGCCGACTCCAGGATCGGCTTCCTTCCGCGACAGCATCGACAGCGCTGATCCCTCCCATCGCGAATTGCTCCGCCGGCTGTGTGACTGGGCAGAGCGATTGCAGTCAGATGGTCTGGCCACCCTCTTCACCACCGTGGGCAAGGGCCGCTGAATCGTCGCCGCCTTCCAAAGCTGCGACGATAAGCTTTCTGATCAGCAGGGCGTCCGCGTCAGCCATCGCTCAGGGCCAGGTCTGACGGGCGAAACGCGGGTCGGACGGATTCGGCTGCGTCGCGGCGAGAGATTTCTCCGGGGCCGTGTCGATCCGCGGGCCGCTCGTTCGACGTGTGGGTGCGAGGGCCGAGAGGCGGCTCCGCCGGATGAGGAGAACGCGATGCCGAAGTACATGCTGATCATGCGGGGCACCGATGAGTCGAACGCCGCCATGATGGCCTCGATCGAGGAGGGGATTGCCAGGACCCGACTCTTCATCGAGGAGATGATGAAGGCCGGTGTTCTCCTCGGGGCCGAAGGGCTGGACGATCCGGGCCAGGGTGCCGTGGTCGACTTCAGCGGCGAGGCCCCAGTGGTCACGGACGGGCCGTACGGAGAGACCAAGGAACTGTTCGGGGGCTTCTTCCTGCTCGATGTCGTCTCGAAACAGGAGGCGGTCGAGTGGGCCAAGCGGGTCCCGGCGGCCCCCGGGTCCAAGATCGAGATCCGGCGGGTGCCCGAGGAGGACGAGGTCCCGCAGGACAGCACCGGCCAGCGCTGATGGGTACGGCCGACGTCGAGGCCGTCTGGCGGATCGAGTCGGCGCGGATCGTCGCCGCGCTGACCCGGTTCACCGGCGATTTCGGGCTGGCCGAGGACGCGGCCCAGGAGGCCGTGGCCGAGGCGCTGGTGTCGTGGCCGCTCGCCTCTCCGGCGAATCCGGCCGGCTGGCTGATGGCCACGGCCCGGCGGCGGGCGATCGACGCGATCCGCCGCCGGACCGCCCTGCAGGACCGATACGCCCTGCTGGCGACCGACCCGGCGGTCGACGAGGAAATCGACCCCGACAGGATCGACGACGACGTCCTGGCACTGATGTTCGTCAGCTGCCACCCGGTGCTCTCCTCCGAGGCCCGGGTGGCGCTGACCCTGCGCGTGGTCGGCGGCCTGTCCAGCGAGGAGATCGCCCGCGCGTTCCTCGTACCTGTGCCGACCGTGCAGGCCCGCATCACCCGGGCCAAGAAGACGATCGCGGCGGCCGGGGTGCCGTTCGAGCTGCCGCCGGCCGGCGAGCGCCGGGGGCGGCTGGGCGGCGTGCTCAGCGTCCTCTACGTGATCTTCACCGAGGGGTCGACGGCCACGTCGGGCGACCGGCTACTGCGCCCCGACGTCGCGTACGAGGCGATCCGGCTGGCTCGCACGCTGGCCGCGCTGCAGCCGGACGAGCCGGAGGTGCACGGCCTGCTCGCGCTGTGCGAGCTGACGGCCGCGCGCTTCCCGGCCCGGACCGGCCCGGACGGTTCGCCGATCCTGCTCGAGGACCAGGACCGGCGGCGGTGGGACTTCTCGGCGATCCGCCGCGGGCTGGCCGCGCTGGCCAAGGCATCGACTCGCGGCCTCGGCCCCTACGGCCTGCAGGCCGCGATCGCCGCCGCCCACGCGTCGGCGCCCTCGGTCGAGGCGACCGACTGGGACCGGATCGTGGTGCTCTACGAGGCGCTCGGCCGGGTCGCGCCCTCGCCGGTGGTCGAGCTCAACCGGGCCGTCGCGG
Organism: Planotetraspora sp. GP83; assembly: GCF_041262585.1. NCBI lineage: Bacteria > Bacillati > Actinomycetota > Actinomycetes > Streptosporangiales > Streptosporangiaceae > Planotetraspora > Planotetraspora sp. GP83. The sequence continues at coordinate 38,726 of NZ_JBGCBZ010000035.1, forward strand.
TGGCCATGGCCTCGGGGCCGGCGCAAGCCCTGGCCATCGTGGACGAGCTGATCGCCTTGGACCGGCTCCCCGGTTCGCATCTGGTGCCGACCGTACGCGGGGAGCTGCTGGCCCGCCTCGGCCGGCGACCGGAGGCGCGCGCCGAGCTGGAGCTGGCGGCTCGGCTGTGCGCCAACCAGCGCGAACGCTCAGTGCTGCTGCGCAAGGCGGCCGCGCTGGGCTGACTTTCTCCAGCTCAGCCGGCCGGGATTCGAGTGCGGCCCGGATGCCGTCGATCGCGTCGGCCGAATCCCCGAATGCGGACGGCGGGAGCGCGGAGAACCCGGTGAGAAACTCGTCCACGGTCGGCGCGTAGACCTCGTCGGGCGCGACGACGTGGGCGGTGCTGGCGAAGTCGGTCGCGAACGTGCCGGGTTCGACGATCGTCACCCGCACGCCGGCCGGGCCACTTCCGCTCCAGCCCCGCAATGGAGCGCCGGGCAGTGCCCATGGGCCGCTGAGGCTCAGCTCGTAGCTGGGACCAGCGCGAACTTCGTCAGCATCGTGGTCGTCCTGTCCATCGTTCTCCCAGAAACAAACCGGACAGCGGAAAGTGTCCGTGAGCGGCAACGCCGTGCTTCGCGGGCCCAAGCGAGATGTGAGAAGTACGTAAGCGTCTTACTGTCCCTGTACGTATAGGGGATGTGGAGCATCTGGAGTTCGAGGATTTTTACCAGGAAACCGGGATGCCTGCCTCCGAGCGGTGCTCGCCACCACAGGTGACCGGCAGTTGGCGGAGGACCTGGTATCTGAGGCATTCACGCGGGCGTGGATATCGTGGCGGAAGGTGAGCCGGCATCCAGCGCCACACGCCTGGATCGTTCGCGTGGCGCTGAACACCCGGGTCACCTGGTGGCGACGGCGCCGCCATGAGGTCGCCCTGGCAGGTCACGAAGCCGTGGACCCCACGGCGGCCGACGGGGTCGACGTGGACCCCGCTCTGCTGGCGGCGTTACGGCGGTTGCCGCCACGGCAGCGGGAGGTGGTCGCGCTGCGCGTCTTTCTCGATCTGGACACCGAGACCGCGGCCAGGACCCTCGGGGTCGCTCCCGGAACCGTCACCGCACATCTGTCGCGCGCTGTCGCGACTTTGCGTGGCGACCTCGCAACAGTCAACAGCCAGGAGGGCGAACGATGAACGACGATGACGTACTGGGCACGGTGCGCGACGCCATGGCCGGAGTGCACATGCACACGCCGGTGCAGGAGCTCGTGGCGGCGGGCCGGTCTCGCCGCCGCCGGAGAATCGGGGGCGCGGTGGCCGGCGCCGCATTGGCGACGGGGCTGGCGTTGACGCTGGCGATCGACAGCCCCCAGGTGAACGCGCCGCCGGCGGCCACCGGCAATCAGGTGCACGTGCACCTCGCAGCCTTCTCGGTCGACACCAACCCCGACGGCACGGTGACCGTGAAAATGACCAAGCAGCAGTCGCTGGATCCGGAGGTCATGCAGCGAACGCTGGCCCAGGCCGGCATCCCCGCGCAGATCACGATCAACAAGTGGTGCCAGCCGTCGAACGCGTCGCAGGATCTGGAAGCGGACTTCGAGAAGGTCGTCCGGATGGAGAACTCCAACAAGGACGTCCGGCAGGAGAACTCCGAGGAGGCCATCCGAAAGGAGAAGCAGCCTGACACAACCCCCTGGATGGTCATCACGCCATCGGCGATGCCCCCGGCGACCAAGCTGATCATCGGCATGAGGACAGCCGGCTACCAGCCGGACTCCCCTAGCCGGGTCGCGGTCTCGATGGGCCTGGTGCCCGACGATGCCCCGCTGACCTGCACCACTGACGTCCCGAGCGGCCCGCCGCGCGAGCCCAAGCCGTCCAAGTCCTAGATCACCAAGAGTTCTCCAGACGGCAGGTAGCCAGGTGACCCGGATGGTCGCCTGGCACCTCTGCCATCATTTCCGTCCCGCCCGGACCCGCGGACCAGCGGCTATCCGCTCTGTTCCGCTGATCCCCGTACGGCCTCGCCGACCAGCGCGTCCGGAACCGGGGCGGTCGACGGCCTGCCGACCGGCGGCTGGCCTTGCCGGCTGGAGACGCGGTTGGACCACGGGCGGCGGCCACGCCGCCACCTTCGCCCGGGAGCTGTCCGAGCGATTCGCCGAGTTCACCGGCGTACGGCTGGACGGCGCCCGTCTGCTGTCCGATCGGGTCGCGTTCACCGGCCATGGGTGGCGTGGAGCCGTGTGTCCGCCGGCGGCGCGTGCCGGTTGCTGCCGAGCGCCGACGGCTGGGCGGCCGTCTCCTGCGCCCGCCCTGACGACGCGGCTCTTCTCGGCGCCCTGGGTTGCGCCGATGTCGGCGACGACCCATGGCCGGGGTAGGCGGATGGCTGCGGGAGCACGCGGGCTCCGAGCTCATCGAACGCGCCACGTTGCTCGGCGTCGCCGCGGTACCGGTGCGATTCCCCGCCGGCACGCCGGCTCTGCCGCGGCCGCTCGTCCCCCGACCGCTGAAGGGCCTGCTGGTGGTGGACTTCAGCGCCCTCTGGGCGGGTCCGCTCTGCGCCCATCTGCTCGGGCTGGCCGGCGCGCGCATCGTCAAGTCGAGACTCCCCAGCGGGCGGACGGGGCGCGGCGCGGCAACGCCGCCTTCTACCTTCATCCTGCCGAGCAGGTGCACGGTCATGCCGATGAGCGGACGGCTCCGGTGACTAGGCATGTCGGGGCTCTAGGCTGGCGGCGTGTCACGCAATAGGACCTATCGCGACGTTGACGGCGAACGCATCGAGGGGACCTGGCGGCCGATCTTCATCCGGAACGGATCCAGCTACTTCCTTTCGGAGCTAAAGATCTACGCCGATGGGGCCATCTGGTGTTGGGAGTGGGTGGACCTGGACGGTCTACGCGAGAAACTGCGGTCGGGATGGGTCGCGACCAAGCTTGAGCCGGGCGGGCAGGCGTCGGCGCATCACCTGGCCACCTGGCGTTTCGACGACCCGCAGGTATGGATCACGGCCGAGGACCTGCTCGGCGAGGTGGCCGACGAGATCGACCGGCTCAACGATCGTCCAGATTCCACCGGCCGTTGCCTGCTCGCGCTCGAGCGGTTCCTCCAGACTCGGGCCGAGGCCGACAGGGTGGCGCTGCGGGCGACCTACCAGGCCATCCCCGAACACCTGCGGGTGTATGCGCTGGGCGACATGGACTACCGCGATGTCCCGCTGCGCGTGCTGTGCGCCGATCTGGGGGAACCGCTGGAGGACTACGCCGTCGCAGAGTTGGAGGACGAAGCCGACGGCGACGGGCCGCTGATCGTGACCGAAAAGGAACGACAGTGGGCCATCGAGTACTTCACCGAACGCGACCGCGACCTACAAGCCGCCCGTGAACGCCCGCACGCCGACGGGCCGGACGGCGCCGATTCACCAACCCTCTACCTACATCACGGCCACTTCGGCAAGCTGGAGCGAACCGACACCGATCGCATGCTTCGCAACGAATACCCCACGCCGATCGTGGTCGCCTCCGTCACCTACCCGACCGTCGCCCACGCCTACTGGGCGCTTTCCACCACTGATCCCGCCGCGCGCGAGCAGATCCGCGCTGCCGAGGCGCCCCATCAGGCCGAGGAACTTGCCAGACAGGCGACCCGCCGTACCAACTGGCCCGCCATACGTCCCGCCGTGATGGCCGATCTGCTGCGAGCCAAGTACGATCAGCACCCGGATCTGGCCGAGGCTCTGATCGCCACCGGAGACGCGCGCATTCACTACGGTCCGCCCGGCTCAGACTATTGGCACGCGGGATCGCCGCAGGGCAGGAATTGGATCGGTCGGCTGCTCGAACTCGTCCGCGCCGAACTGGTCGCCTCCCGCGAGGGAATTCACTTGATATGACCTGTCGCGCGACAAAACTCTGGTGCGCTTTCTTGGACCTCTGTGCTGCTCACGGCGCGGGGGTGCTGCGCTCGTGCGGGCAGGTTATCACTGCGCGCTTTTGCCCTAGCGATCCTCATGTTGTCGGGTGCGATTCTCCTTCCGCGGTGGGCGCGGTCGGGGTGGCCTGCCGCCGCCGCTGGTGCGTCTGCTCATGCGGGGTCAGGTCCTGTTTCGACATTTCCGGACGCTCGATACGGGAGGGGGTCCCGTTGGTCCTACACGTCGCAGCCGCCAACCGGCGACACAGCACCAAATCCGTAACCGATTATCGGATGAGACGCGGGTGGGTGGCTTCTATGCTGCCGATCATGACGGTGGGGTTCTTGTTCTGCGCCGATCCGCTCCGGCCGCGGCGGGGCGATCCGCATTTCGGGGCCCAGACGCGCGCCGTACGGGATCTGGGTGGGCGGCTGGCGCTGATCGACCATGACGCGATCGTGGCCGGCCGGATCGATGAGGCCGTGGCGGGGGTGCCGTTGGGGTTCGGCCCAGCTTGGTATCGGGGCTGGATGCTGCGGGCCGAGCAGTACGAGGCGATGGAGGAGGCGCTGCTCGGACGTGGTTGCCGGCTGCTCACCAGCGGGCGGGAGTATCGGGCGGGCCATGAGTTGCCCGGCTGGATCGACTGTTTCCGGGAGTTCACGCCGGAGACTGTCGTGGTGCCGATGGCGCCGGGCGCCCCTTGCCCGGATGTCACGCGCGCAGCGGCGGGGCTGGGCGACGGTGGTTTCGTGATCAAGGACTACGTCAAGTCACGCAAGCATGAGTGGTTGGACGCCTGCTATGCGGCGGACCTGGCCCGGTTGCGGGGCGTGGTGGCAAAGTTCGTCGAGCGTCAGGGTGAGGACCTGGTCGGCGGGCTGGTCATCCGCCGGTTCGAAGATCTTGAAGACGGCCAGGTACGCGTCTGGTGGGTCGATGGCAAGCCCGTGTTCGCGGGTCCGCACCCCGACACCCCCGAAGCCGACGTTGAGTCACCGCACGACCTGAGCGACGTGCGTGCGGCGGTGCGACGGCTCGGGTGCCGCTTCGTCACCACTGACCTGGTGCGGCGGACCGACGGCGTCTGGCGGGTGATCGAGGTCGGCGACGGCCAGGTGAGCGACTGGCCGCGCCACGCCGACCCGGCCGTGCTGTACGCCGCGTTGCTCGAAGGTGCCGTTACCGCACCCTGACTCGATCGCCGGAACGCCCGGTGCCCTCGATACCCGAGGGGAAGCTACGACCAGCGCGGGGAGCGCCGGCTCGTCGGTGCGCCTGCACCGCTTCGTCGCCCACCGCGGCGGCCCGCGCCGGTTTCGGCCGCCGCGGCCGGACCGGGGCTCTGGGACTCGCGGACATGCCGTCGGCGTGTGGAAGGGGGCTACGGCAGGAGCCGGCGCACGGCGTAGCCGGTGATCGCCGAAGTCGCCTCCGCCATCAGGAGGCCGCCGGCGACGGCGATCGCCACGATGACGGCCAACGGCTGTCCCGGTTGCCACAGAGGCATGGTGAAGCCCATGAAGATACCGAGGCCGACGGCCCACGCAGCGGCGGTCGTGGCGATCCAGCGGGCCGCGTGCCGGATGTGGCGGCGCAGGATCAGCCACTGAGCTGTGCCTATGGAGGCGAGCAGGACCCCGCCGAGGATCGTCGCTGTGGCGACGAACAGCGCGGGCGGCCATGCCGACAGCGACTCCCCATAGAGGGAGGGGACCAGCCCGATGAGGTACGCCGGTACGGCGGCGCCCGCCGTGGCGGCGATCCATCCGCGCCGGCGCGTTCCCGTCCCTTCACCACGACGCCGGTCCCGCTGTGCCACCGCCCGTCGAGCCACACCTCGACCGAAGCGGGCTCGGTGAAATGCCGCCACCACCGCTTCCTCGCGGCATCGGCGGCCGGCACCACGATCCGGCCGTCGTCACGGGCGACCTGCGCCGGCAGGACGACCTGCGCGCCGGCGCGGGAGATGTAGCGCAGGACGCCTACCGCCTGATCGAGGAGCGGCCGCATCCCTGAACCGAGCAGCCACACCACCAGCCGGTTCATCAGTGGGGTCCGCGACCCCCGCGCCTGAGGCCGCTTCTCTGCGCCGCGCGTGGCGCTCGAACTCGTGGTCATACCGTCACCGTCGCGGTCCTCGGACCGCTGGGGGAGAGCCGAAAGGACGCTCGACCGCCCGGTTTCCTTGTTCGAACACGCGCAGCGACTGCACCGGCTAACCCCGGACGGGCCGCTACCTGACGGCGGCCGTCCCTTCCAGCGATCCGATCGAGGCCAGGCGTGCCGCTTGGATCAGTAAAGAAGTGACCCGGAACGGCATACCGGAGAGAAGGTTCGCTGTCCGGGTCGTGGTGCCCGATCCGAATCCGGTCGGCTTCCCTCAGGTAGAGGCCAGGATCGTGATCGACGGGATGCCGATCGTCGCGGCGGCGTTCGACAAGGGTCCCGCCGAGGATCCTGAGCGGCTGGTCTACGGCGGGCGGCTCAGAGCCACGAGCGAACCGAAGGAGATCAGGCTCGCCGAGGCATGCTGCACCGAGGGGTGCTGCGGCGGGCTCTATGTCACGATCGTGCGCGAGGGGCCAGAGGTGGTCTGGAAGGACTGGCGCTCGTCGATGGCGGGCGATCCACCGCAGGAGGTCCGGTTCGACGCGGCGGAGTACGACCGGGAGGTCGTCCGGAGCCCGCCTACCGATGGGGGTCAGAACGGCTTGGTCGGCAGGTACTTGCCGTCGAGTGTGATCACCGCCCGGGAGCCGCCCTCGGGGTCCTCGACCTTCACGTCCAGCTTGAAGTTGATCGCGCTGATGATGCCGTCACCGAACTGCTCGTGGATCAGGGCCTTGAGGGTGGTGCCGTGGCGGCCACTCCGCAGCGCAGGCCCAGGCCGGCCCGCACCTGACCTGGGTGAAGTCACGTGCGAGGCATGGGGATGGACATACCGCGACCCGCGTTATCGGCAGTGTCGCGACCGATGAAGCGAGCGCCCGGCGGATGTCACCGTGTCGAGCCGAGCCCGGCAAGGAGTGCGGTGAGGGTCGAGCCGAGGGGGGCGTCCAAGGTCAGGAGGGCGTGGGCGTCGCCTCGGGTCCGGCCTCGGTTGATGATCGCGACGGGTATGGCGAGTTCGGTGGCGCGGCGTACGAACCGGTAGCCGGACATGACGGTCAGCGTGGACCCGAGAACCAGCAGCGTATTGGCCCGCTCGGTCAGTGCGTAACACTTCTGGACGCGGGGTCGTGGCACGTTCTCGCCGAAGAACACCACGTCGGGTTTGAGCAGGCCGCCGCAGCTGTGGCAGTCCACGAGCTGGAAGGCGTCGGTCTGGTCATCAGCCAGGATGGCGTCGCCGTCGGGGTTGATCGCGCTGACCTGGGCGTCCCAGCCGGGGTTGGCGGCTCGCAGGCGCTGGTCGAGCAGGTGGCGGGAGGTACGTTGACCGCAGTCAAGACACCTGACCCGATCGAGGCCGCCGTGCAGCTCGATCACATGCTGTGCGCCGGCGGCCTGGTGCAGGCCGTCGACGTTCTGGGTGATGATCCCGGCAATCAGCCCGCGGGCCTGCAGTTCCGCGACCGCGTGATGACCGGCGTTGGGGACTGCGCGAGCGACGTGCCGCCATCCCACGTGGCTGCGCGCCCAGTACCGCCGGCGAGCTGCGGCGCTGCCGACGAACGTCTGGTACGTCATCGGCTCGGCCCGCCGCTTGAGCCCGCTCTCCCCTCGGTAGTCCGGAATGCCGGACTCTGTCGACAGGCCGGCCCCGCTCAGGATCACCACGTCGCCGTCTGCGATGAGATCGACCAGCAGTCTGAACGGGGGGCTGGTGAGCACACCCGACGGGTCAGGCAACGCGCCGAACACGCCACCGGGACCCTCGTCTATCGCCCAAGTCACCCCTCCATGGTGCCTGACATACGCACCTGCACAGGCCGCTGGGACCATGACGACATGGACCATACGCGGCAGAGGGCTAGCTCCGGATCACCGCTGGAGCCTCGAATCGGCTTCTCGCGGGCGGTGCGGGCAGGACAGCACGTCGCCGTAGCTGGCACGGCCCCAATCGGAGACGACGGCTCCACCATCGGGCCGGGCGACGTGTACACCCAGACGGTGCGGTGCCTGGACATCGCTGAGCGGGCGCTTCGCGATGTGGGCGCGTCGATCGAGGATGTCATCCGAACCCGCATCATGCTGACGGACGTGACGAGATGGGAGGAGGCGGCTCGCGCTCATGGCGAGCGATTCGCCGCAGTCCGGCCTGCTTGCACCTTCGTTGAGGTGTCGCGGTTCATCGACCCCGCATGGCTCGTCGAAGTGGAGCTCGACGCCGTGCTGGATCCACGATGAAGCTGACACTCCGCTTTGAAGGCTGAAGCGCAGCGGGCGGCTGCCGCACGGCGGCACCGACCTCTACATCCGCGCGCGGCAAGTACGGCGGCCCGCGGGGAGCAGGACGGCTGCACGCATACCCAGCAGGTCGTCGGCGAGATCGATGAGGACCCGAACAACCTGATCAGGTGAGGGCTTCGGCGGCCCGCCGGCGGAGCAGGGCTTCGTGGTCCGGGTCGGTGCACAGCGTCAAGGTCAGCCCGGCCCCGGCGATCTCGGCCAGTACGGCCAGCAGTGTGGCCAACTGTTCGGGGGGTTCGGCGTTGAGGAGGTCCTCGGCGTGCTCCACGACAAGGGCGACCTTCCCGGCACGAGTCGCATCGCCGAGGGAGTCGGCGAACGCGTCCCAGTTACGGCCGAAGTAGCCGGGAAACCGCAGAACCCGCGCCGCCTCCTCGAAGAAGGCGGCGCGGGTCGGGCATGCGCTCCCGTCGATGACCGCCGGCGCCGGGCCGGTGGACACCGTCAGCCATTGCGGCAGCGGACGTGCGGCGGTCATGGGAGTTCCTAGAGTCTGTAGAAGTCGGTGTAGTGGTTGGGGGAGAACCAGGTCACGCCGGTGCTGCGGTTGACGACGATCCGGTAGGCGTCACGCGCCGCTCCCCGCGCCCGGGAGTACACGTCGTACTCGTAGTAGGTGGCGCCGCTGGGGAGCTGGCCCTCGCGGTTGTAGAAGCGCCCACCGGTGTAGTTGTACTTGCCGTCCGGCCAGGAGTACCACCCACTGGTGGTGGGGTAGCCCTTGGACGCCCAGATCGAGTTGGCCGTACGCGCGTCGGAGCATCGGGAGATGGTGCAGGAGTTGTAGACCGACGCCTGCGCGGGGGCGATACCGGCCACACCGGTCAGGGAGACGATGGCGGCGAGCACGACGGTGAGCCGTGCCGGCCACGAAGCTCGGGGGCGATGCGGGGTGTGCATGAAGCCTCCTTGAGGGGGAGGGAGGGCGGCAGACACCCGTCATGATCACCGTGGAATCAGGCCAAAAGAAGGGAAAGACCGTCAAAGGTAGGTGAACTCTTCGCGGCCGGAAAGCGCCTCCGGCATTACCGGGCCCGTCGGCACGTAGTCGATGCCGGTTACCTCACGAAGCCGGTTACCTCACGAAGCCGGTGCGCCGCCACGATCCTGACATGGCCGGTGCCGATGGCCGCATCGCGGACGGTCGGCCCCGACCGCAGATCGACCGCCGGCCCTCGCCACGGGCCGTGGTTCTGTCGGTGGCACCCGCAAGAATGATCCCATCATGACCACCAAGACGCCTCCCCGCCCGCTGCCCGTCGAACTCGTCGACGGGCCCGGCGACATGCTCTACCTCTTCGCCCGCGCCCCGCTCACCCCGGATGAGTGCGACGCCCTTGGCGCGCTCCTCTCGGCCCGGGCCGCCGCGGTTCGGGACCATGTCACCCCGGCTCACCCTCCTAGTGAGAGGTGACGCGCGACCTGTTCCTCGCCCCCGGTGCCTTACTCAGACCTCCGTGATCCGTCCCGCGCTGACCTTCAGGTGGCGGCTCACCTGTACCGCCTGGAGCATTCTCCGGTCGTGTGTGACGAGCAGCAGCGTGCCGGGGTAGTGCGCGAGCGCCGACTCAAGCTGTTCGATGGCGGGCAGATCGAGATGGTTGGTAGGCTCGTCGAGCACGAGCAGGTTGACGCCCCTGGCCTGCAGCAACGCCAGAGCCGCCCGGGTCCGCTCGCCGGGTGACAGGGTCGCCGCCGGGCGCGTCACGTGCGCGGCCTTCAGCCCGAACTTCGCCAGCAGCGTGCGCACCTCCGCGGGCGGCATCGGCGAGACCAGCGCCCCGAAGGCGTCGAGCAGCGGCTCGTCTCCGAGGAAGAGTCCTCGTGCCTGGTCCACCTCTCCGACCACCACGCCGGGGCCGAGCGCGGCGTGGCCCTCCTCCAGCGGGAGCCGGCCGAGCAGCGCGGCCAGCAGCGTGGACTTGCCCGAGCCGTTGGCCCCGGTGATGGCCACCCGCTCGGCCCAGCCGATCTCCAGATCGACGGGACCAAGGGTGAAGGAGCCGCGGCGCGCGACCGCGCCACGCAGGGTGGCGACGACGGCTCCGGCGCGGGGCGCGGCGGCGATCTCCATGCGCAGCTCCCACTCCTTGCGCGGCTCGTCCACCGCCTCCAGCCGCTCGATCAGCTTCTCCGTCTGTCGAGCCTTCGCGGCCTGCTTCTCGGTCGTCTCGACCCGGGCGTTCCGCCCGATCTTGTCGTTGTCGCTCATCTTGCGGCGCGCGTTCTTGACGCCCTTCTCCATCCAGGCACGCTGGGTGCGGGCGCGCAGCTCAAGCTGGGCGCGGGTCTCGGCGTACTGGTCGTATTGCTGTCTGGCGTGCGTCCGCGCGACCTCGCGCTCGTCCAGGTATGCCTGGTAGCCGCCGCCGTACAACCGCACCTCCTGCTGGGCCAGGTCGAGCTCCAGCACGCTGGTGACGGTCCTCGCCAGGAACTCGCGGTCGTGGCTGACCAGCACCGTGCCCGAGCGCAGGCCGGTCACGAACCTCTCCAGCCGGTCGAGCCCGTCGAGGTCGAGGTCGTTCGTCGGCTCGTCGAGCAGGAAGACGTCGTAGCGGCTCAGAAGCAGCGAGGCGAGCCCCGCGCGGGCCGCCTGACCGCCGGACAGCGAGGTCATGGGCTGGTCGAGGTCGATCATGAGGCCCAGGTCGGCGGCCACCTCGGCGGCGCGCTCGTCGAGGTCCGCGCCGCCCAGTGTGAGCCAGCGCTCCAGGCTCGTGCTGTAGGCGTCGTCGGCGCCCGGCGAGCCCTCGACCAGTGCCTGCGTGGCGGCGTCGAGGTCGCGCTGCGCCTCCGCGACGCCGGTACGGCGGGCGAGGAACCGGCGGACGGTCTCGTCCGGCCTGCGCTCCGGCTCCTGGGGAAGGTGGCCGACGACGGCCGTGGCCGGGGAGAGCCGGATGTCGCCTTGCTCCGGCGCGTCGAGGCCGGCGAGCAGGCGGAGCAGCGTCGACTTGCCCGCGCCGTTGACCCCGACCAGCCCGATGACGTCGCCAGGGGCGACCACGAGGTCGAGCCCGGAAAACAGGACTCGCTCGCCGTGCCCGGCCGCGAGGTCCTTCACGACGATGGTTGCGCTCATATCCTGACCGATGCTATCCAGCGCCCCGCGCGGAAGCTAACGGTTACCACCGCCACGGGTTCCCCCGGCAGTGCCTGGGGGAGCGCGGCGATCAACCCGGGGCGGCGCCGCCGGATTACGTGCCGCGCGGTTTCGCGCGGACGTGCATGCGTTCGCCCTGCGGTCCGAACAGGCTGAGGACCTCCACCGGCGCGTCTCCGGTGCTGCCGAACCAGTGCGGTACCCGGGTGTCGAACTCCGCGGCCTCCCCCGACTTGAGGATGACGTCGTGCTCGGCGAGCACCAGCCGCAGCTTCCCGCTGAGCACGTAAAGCCACTCGTAGCCCTCGTGCGTACGTGGATCGGGTTCCTGGCGGGTGGCGCCGATGACCATCTTCCACGCCATCAGCCCGCCGGCGTGCTGGGTCAGCGGCACGACCGTCATGCCCGCGTGCTTGATCGGCTTCAACCGCACCCGTGGGTCACCGACCGGCGGCGCGCCGACGAGCTCGTCGAGGGGCACCTGGTAGGCGCGCGCGAGCGGCAGCAGCAACTCCAGGGTGGGTCTGCGCTCGCCGGATTCGAGGCGGGACAGGGTGCTGACCGAGATGCCGGTGGTCTCCGCGAGCTGGGTCAGGGTGGTGCCGCGCTCCTTGCGCAGCGCGCGCAGCCGCGGGCCCACGAAGGCCAGGACCGCGGCGTCGGCTTTTGCCATGTCGGCAATGTTACTTGTCGACTCAAGCAGGCCGGGTGCACCGTGGGCGCAGGCAACGAGTGTAGGGAGACTCATGGTGGACGAGGCGTACGACGTGGTCGTGGTGGGCGGTGGCGCCGCCGGGCTCAGTGGCGCCCTGGCGCTGGTGCGGGCGCGGCGGTCGGTGCTGGTGGTCGATGCCGGGCAGCCGCGCAACGCGCCTGCCGGGCACGTGCACAACTACCTGACCCGGGAGGGCACGCCACCCGCCGAGCTGGTGGCTGCCGGGCGGGACGAGGTGACCCGGTATGGCGGCCGGATCGTCGCCGGGCGGGTCGAGGCCGCCGCGAAGGACGGCGACGGCTTCCTGGTGACGCTGGACGGCGCGCGCTCCGTGCGGGCGCGGCGGCTGCTGGTGGCCACCGGGCTCGTCGACGAGCTGCCCGACGTGCCGGGGTTGGCCCAGCGCTGGGGCCGGGACGTGCTGCACTGCCCGTACTGCCACGGGTGGGAGGTCCGCGACCGGCGCATCGGCGTCCTGGCGACCGGGCCGCTGGCCTGGCACCAGGCGGAGCTGTGGCGGCAGTGGAGCCCGCACGTCCTGGTCCTGCTGCACCACACTCCGGCACCGGGTGCGGAGCAGGCCGAGCGGCTGGCGGCGCGCGGGATCACCGTCGTGGACGGGCCCGTCGCGGGGCTGGAGGTGGCCGGCGACACGCTCACCGGCGTACGGCTGGCCTCGGGCGAGATCGTCGCGCTCGACGGAGTGGTCGTCTCGCCGCGGTTGTCCGCCCGCGCGGATGTGCTGGAGTCGCTCGGGCTGAAACCGGTCGACGTGGAGTTCGGAGGTCAGGTCGTCGGCAGCCAGGTTCCCGCCGACCCCACCGGAGCCACCAGCGTGCCGGGCGTGTGGGTGGCGGGCAACGTGGCCGACGTACAGGCTCAGGTGATCGTGGCTGCCGCGGCGGGCCTGAAGGCCGGTGCCGCGATCAACGCCGACCTCGTCGCCGAGGACACCCGCGACGCCGTCGACGCGTACCGGCACCAGGCGCGCACCATGTTCGAGCAGGACGCCTGGGAGGAGCGCTACAGCGCCCGCCCGGCGCTGTGGAGTGGACGCCCCAACCCGCAGCTCGTCGCCGAAGCCGCCGAGCTCGCCCCCGGACGGGCACTCGACGTCGGCAGCGGTGAAGGCGCCGACGCGATCTGGCTCGCCGAACGCGGGTGGACCGTCACCGCGGTCGACATCTCCACCACCGCGCTGGAGCGGGCCGCCGCCCACGCCGCGGCCGCGGGCGCGCAGGTCGCCAGCCGCATCACATGGACGCACGCCGACCTACGCGACCAGCCTCCCGCCGAGGGCGCGTACGACCTGGTGTCGTCGCAGTTCATGCACCTGCCCGGCGACACGCGGCGGGGACTGTACGCGCGGCTGGCTGCCGCGGTGACTCCTGGCGGAATCCTGCTGATCGTCGGACACCACCCCTCCGACCTACGGACCACCGCCCACCGGATGCACTTCCCGGACATGATGTTCACCGCCGAGGAAGTCGCCGCCTCGCTCGACCCCACCGCGTGGCGGGTGCTGGCGGCCGAGACCCGTCCGCGCGCCGCTGTGGATCCCGACGGGCGCGCCATCACCATCCACGACGCCGTCCTGGTCGCACGCCGCCTCTCGCCTTCGTAGCACAGGCCGCCGAGGGGGCGCAGATGGTGGGGTTTGGGAGGTTGGCGGTCAGTCGGATCTCGGCGGTCGGCGGGTCTGGTCCGGTACGTGGATCGGCTTGCTGGTCGCGACACCGCACTTGCGGTTGGGTCAGGTTGTGAGAATGGCGTCGAGGTAGACCCAGGCGCCCTCGTGCCGGGCGAAGCGGCTCTTTTCGTATAGTTCACCGGGCTTTCCCCGGTAGGTGTAGCGGGCACGGAAGGTGACGGTGCCGGTCGTGTGGAAGGGGCTTCCTCCTGAGGTGGCTTCGATCTCCAGTCCGGTCCACCGCATGCCGGGTTCGAAGCCGATACCGGCCGGGCGCGTGCTGGGGTGCCAGGTCCGCAGCAGGTAGGTCTCCTCCTCGACGGCGAACGCGGCGTAGCGAGAGCGCATCAGGGCCTCTGCGGTGGGAGCGGCCTGCCCGGCGTGGTACCGCCCGCAGCACTCGGTGTAGGTGGCCGGCAGGCCGCAGGGGCAGCCTGCCGCGGCGTTGACGAGCGCCGAGGCGCGGCTCGGCCTAGTGCGTGACATGCCGTCCATTCTCCGTTACCGCTTCGCCGGTGACGCCGATCAGGCAGCCGTCACCTGTGATCCGCCGGTGGCGGGCGGGCCCGGACAACCACACCCGCCACCGGCCTCAGGCGGGCCGGCCGCACCGAGGCGGGGTCCGTCAGCCGACGAGTTGCCAGGGGCGCATCATGTCGTTGTCCTCGTGTTCGAGGATGTGGCAGTGGTGGATGTAGTCGGCCGGGAACGTGGTGCCGGTGCCGTCGATCCCGGGAACCGGCGGTGCCGTGGTGTAGGTGGCGATGATCCTGTTCACCATCTTCGGTAAGGCGATGAAGCTGTCCCGCCAGCCCTGCTCGTCCGGCTCCGGGGGCGTGGGCGGCCCGGTGAGATACCTGGCCAGGACGGGCCTCCTCCCGTGCGGGCGGCCCGCCGCCAGCCACCGGCCGTAGTCCCTGTTGTAGTCCTCGGCCCTGAACTTCTGCCGGTTGTAGATGTGGAACTGCACGAGGTGCACGTGCATGGGGTGGGCGTCCGCGGTGGTGTTGACGTATTCCCAGACCTCGGTGGCGTCCGCGCGGACGAAGTCGTCCACCGGCTCGAAGAAGTAGCGTCCGTTGATCTGCATGTGGACGGAGTTGTCGTGCCGGTCGGTCGTCTCGGTCAGGACGCGCTCCCGCCACTTCGTCCCTGTGGCGGGCTGGAGCGGCTCGAACGGCGGAAGGGCCAGCTTGCCGGGCGGTGTGGTGGGGTCGCGGGCGCTCAGGGGCTCGGTCACGCGGAACTGCATGATCTCGGGGATGGCCGGCCCGCCCCCTCCACCGGGGTACGGCGCGGCGGCGTCGTTCATGAGGGTGAGGGCGCTGCCGACGGGCACTGAGGCGAAGTCGACGATGATGTCCGCCCGGTCCGCCGGGGCCATCACCAGGTCCGTGCAGGGCAAAGGGTGACCGCGGAGGCCGCCGCCGATCCCGATGAGCCAGAACGGCAGCCGCGTCCGGCCGTCGCCCAACCACAGGTGGTAGAAGCGCGAGTTCGAGGCGTTGAGCACGCGCAGCCGGTAGCGGCGCGGCTCGACCGCCAGGAACGGGAATGCCTTGCCGTTCACGACCGGCGTGTCCCCGAAGAACTCCGGGGACCAGATCGGATGGTACGAGGTCACTCCCTTCGAGGGGTAGAAGAGCGAGCCGTCCCGGTTGAACGTGCGGTCCTGCACGATCAGGGGGACCTCGAAGCGTCCCTGCGGGAGTCCGAGCGTCTCCTCGGCCTGATCCCGGATCATGTAGATCCCGGCCAGTCCCGCGTAGTTGTTGAGCCGGGTGAGGTTCATCGCGTGGTCGTGATACCACAGCATCGTCGCCCGCTGGCGGTTGCCGTAGGCGTAGATCGCCTCGTTGGGCGCGGCTCCGGGCAGCGTGCCGTACAGGGGGCCGTGCAGGCCCTGCGGGGTGAACCAGGCGGCCGGGTTGCCGTCCGACTGCGGCGGGCTCCATCCGCCGTGCAGGTGGACGACGTTCCACACCGTCACGTCCCGTGGCATGTCCATATGCCGGCCGCCCGGCGGATCCGGGGGGACGCCGGGCAGTGGTCGCCACAGGGTCTGGTCGATGGAGCGGCGCAGCAGATGGGTGGCCGGCAATCGGTCGCGGTACCGGACGATCGACGGCCGGCCCCGCCGCGCCACCAGGGTCGGCCCCAGACAGCCGAGCCCGGCGGCCCTGCCCCGGCCGGACGGGTCGGATGCCCAGAAACCCCAGGCGACGGTGGTGCCGAGGTCGGTGTGGAAGCGCCACGGCTGCTGGCGCATGGTCAGCTCGTAGTGGTCGGCGCCGGGGACCACGGACACGTCGGGAACGGCCACGGGCAGACGGGGCAACGGGTCGGCGTACTTGCGGAGCCTGCGAGCCGTCACGCCCACACCGCATATTCCGGATATTCCGGCACCGGCCGCCACCGCGGCCAGGCGCGCGAACTCCCGTCTGCTCAACATCGCCGCGCCTCCGATGGGCCCATTCCGGCACGCCTCGCGGAGCCCCTTTCTGCCAACGCTAGACGGCGGCCGGTCAAAGCCCCTTAAAGACGTTCTGGGGGTCTCGTTATCGGCGACCGCGGAAGGTTCGGCGGAGGTCGTCAACCCACTCGCCGGGGATTTCCCATGGGATGAAGTGGCCGCCGTGCTCGTGGGCGTTGAGGTTGACGTGGTTGTACCAAGCGGCGCGGTCACCGTCGAGGAAGTTCTGCACGCGCTGGCCGGTGCTGACGCCGGGCGGGTTTTCGTAGCCGACGAAGGTGATGCCGGTGGGCGCCTCGATGGCCGGCTGCCGGTCGTGGGACGGGGTCCACGGGTAGCGGTTGTTGTTGGCGTAGGTGCGAATGGAGGTGCCGATCGAATTCGTGACCCAGAAGATCATGGCGTGGGTGAGCAGGTCGTCTTTGGTGAACACGGTCTCGACGTCGCCGCCGTTGTCGCTCCAGTTCACCCAGCGTTCCAGGATCCAGGCGAGCATTCCGGCGGGTGAGTCGGACAGTCCGTGGGCGAGCGTGCTCGGGCCGAGCACGTGTGCGGCGAGATGGGCCGCGAACCGCTTCTCCAACGTTACGATCCGGGCGTGGATGTCGGCGGGCAGCCCGTCAGGGATGGGCCGGCCACCGCTGAGGTCCCAGGCCCGGTCGCCGTTGAACATGGTGAGCTTCTGGCCGGAGCCGATGTGGATGCCGTGCAGCTCATCGGCGTACTTGTGCCCGAGCTGGCCGGTGACCAGCGCTCCGACGTCGCAGCCGGCGGCGGCGTACTTGTCGTAGCCGAGGGTGCGGGTCATGAGGGTGTGCCAGAGGTCGGCGACCTTCCAGAAGTTCATGTCCGGGTTGTCCGGCAGCGGAGTGGAGAACCCGAAGCCGGGAAACGAGGGGACTATCACGTCGAACGCCTCGGCCGGGTCGCCGCCGTACGCGCCCGGATCGGCCAGAGGGTCGATCACCTTGGACCAGTGCCAGAACGTCCAGGGCCAGCCGTGCGTCAGGATCAAAGGTGTCGGGTTCGGGCCGGCTCCAGGCTTGCGCATGAAGTGCACCGGCACGCCCTCGACCTCGACGCGGTAGTGCTCGTAGGCGTTGATCGCGGCCTCGGCGTTGCGCCAGTCGTAGCCGGTCCGCCAGTAGTCGATGAGCTCTTGCAGGTAGGCGCGGTTCACGCCGTAGTACCAGTCCTCGTTGCCCGCGTCGTCCGGCCAGCGAGTCAACTCCAGACGCTGCTGGAGGTCGGCGAGCACGTCGTCGGGCACGTGGATCGGCGTCGGCTCCAACGGGAACGGCCTGGCCTCGGCACTGTGCGATGGGGTGGTTTCATGGCTCATTCGTCTTCTCCCGCAATCGAGTCACCCGGATTCGCCGCGACTGTTTCGACATGGTGGCGACGTGTGCTTACGTCGTTTCACCCGACCGAAGTGGGTCCTCTTGGATATCAGAAAGGGTCCCATCGCGCCTTCTCCTCCTCGCTGCCATAGCACGTCGCCCGGCGCCACCGGGTACATCGACGCGGACCTGCGCGATACCGACAGGATCGTACGGCTGGCCGGGGACACTCTCGACTTCACCCAGCCAGTGGCGATCATGCTGCTCGGAGTCCTCAATTTCGTCCTGGACACCGACGAGGCGCGGGCCGCCGTGAACCGTCTGCTCGACGCCGTCCCCTCCGGCAGCTATCTCGCCATCACCCACCCGACCCTGGAGCTCGACGGGGAGGCGAACGTGGAGGCCATGCGGTTCTGGAACGAGCACGCCAAACCACCGATCACCGCCAGGAGCGGCGAGGAGATCGCCGGCTTCCTCGACCGCGTCGACCTTCTGGAGCCCGGCCTGGTGTCATGCTCACTGTGGCGTCCCGACCCCACCGAGGCCGGGGGCGCGACGAAGGGGCTCAGTACGGCGCCGTCGGCCGCAAACCCTGAGATCCGTACGGCATATGGACGACGGGGGCAGCGTGTGAACGTCGAGGCGTAGACGCGGAGTCATATCGACCGGTGGTGTCACATTTCCCGTTCGTGAGGGCTCTTAGGGGGGCGGCGGCTCAAGCCGCCACCACCACCGAGAGTCGAAGGTCAAATGATCCTGATAACCGGAGCGACCGGCGCCGTCGGACGTCCCCTGGTCGAGTTTCTCGCCGGCCAGGGCGCCGAGGTCCGCGCTGGTGATGTCGCCCGTTACGTCTACGCGGCATCCGAGGAGTCACTGATCGACGAGCGGGATCTGGTGGAGGTCGCCCCGCGCGTACCTATGCCGAGTGGGTCGCGGACCACGTCGCCGCCTTCCAGAACTGACCTCCTGATCGGCACCGCGGGTTCGCCCTGGAAGCGGCGCGCGAACCCGTACGGCCGGCCGCTTCACTGATTCATGGGAGTTCTCATGTCCACCGCCTATGTCGTCACCGCTGCCGTCACCGCCGCCGCCAACACCCTCTCGGGCGTCGCGGCCATCACCCGCTTCGCGCCCGTCATGCGGACGCTTCGTCCCGCTCTGCAGAAAGCCGGTGTTCCGGAATCGTGGCTGGTCTTTCCGATAGGCATTCCCAAGGCCGCGGGCGCGCTCGGACTGGCGCTCGGGCTCCTCGGCGTGCCACTGATCGGTACGGCTGCCGCGGCCGGCCTCATCCTCTACTTCGTCTGCGCCCTCTACACCCATCTCCGCGTATACGACTTCGCGCCGCAGTTCTACTTGGCGATCGTGTTCCTCGGGCTGGCGGTGGCCACGCTGGCCCTGGACCCCACGCTGGTCCTGAACACCGCGAACTCGGCGACGCTCTGACTCAGCAGGGATGTCCGGTTCGCGAGCTGGCGCTGACCGACCGGCTCACAGTGTCGCTTTCAGGTGTCGCTTTCAGGGTGACGGCCTGGTCCAACCGAACTCCAACCACGCTCCAAGGCGAAGCCGGGAGGATCCATCCATCCCTCAAGATCGAAAGGAGATGGGACATGTCTGTCCGCATCGACGACCTCGGCTCGGCCGCGGAGCTTCCCGAGGACCTACTGGATGATGTCATCGGGGGCAGGGGAGGGGTGCAGTCCATGTACCCCGTGTGCGCGTGGGCCGCGAGCACCCACAGCAATGGGAGCTCTGACCCCATCGACATCATGGTCTGACAGATCGGTCCTCCGACCTGCGATGTAAGGCGGGAGCGGCGTGTCCGACGTGGTCTGGGCACGCCGTTCTTCCCAACGGTGGGGAGCACGTGGTGATTCTGATACTCAGCGACAAAGGCGACAGATCCGTGGAGATGGTCGTCCCGAAGCTCGTCGAACGAGGCGCCGAGTTCCTGTGGTGGGATCCGGGTGACTACCCGGCCGAGAGCCGGCTCACCTCGCGGCTCACCGGCGGATCCTGGCGGCACACCCTGCACACGGGCGGCCGGGACTACGACGCCTCCCTGTTCAGCGCGGTCTGGAACCGCCGTCCCTCCCCGTCGCGCGCCCCGGACTCCGTCACCGACGCCAACCACAGGAAGTACGTCGAGAAGATCTCAAGGATCCTGGTGTACGGCTGGGAGGACACCCTCGACAGCCGCTGGTTCCCCGGCAGGACCATGGACATCGTCCGCTTCCAGAACAAGCTCTTCAACCTGGCCGCGGCGGCCAGACTCGGTTTCGCCACGCCCGAGACCCTGATCACCAACGATGTCGAGGAGCTGATCCCGTTCTGGGAGGAGGCGGAGGGCGAGCTGATCGCCAAGGAGGTCGAGTTCGTCAGGTTCCAGGTCGACGGGGAAGACCACGCCTTCTACAGCACTCCGGTCACGCGCCGCCACCTCACCGACCGGCACCGCCTCGCCATCTCCCCGGCCATTCTCCAGCCGTACATAAGGAAGTGCGTCGAGCTGCGGATCACGATCGTGGGAGAGCAGGTGTTCGCCGCCGAGATCCACTCTCAAGCGTCCCGCGCGACCCGGCACGACTACCGCCACCACGAATGGAGCTTCTCGGTGTACGGCGTGCACCGGCTGCCCGACGACGTCGAACGCCGGTGCCTGGAGCTGACCGCGTCTCTTGGCCTGCCGTACGGCTGCATCGACATGATCCTCACCCCTGAGGGCCGCTACGTCTTCCTGGAGATCAACCCCACCGGCCAGTGGGGCTGGATCGAAGCGGCCACCGGCCTTCCCATCTCCGCGGCGATCGCCGACTGGCTCGTCGCGGCGGAACCCGATCTCCGCGCGGCCTCCCAGGTGACCATCCCATGACAACCCGAACTCCCATGACGACCCGAACTCCCATGACAACCCGAACTCCCATGACGACCCGAACTCCCGAGACCGCCTTCGCCGCCGTGCTGGCCGAGGCCGTGGACCTGCTCCGGACGCTCCCGCGCAGGCGCCCGGACGTGCCCGCCGCCCGGCGGGCCGTCGAGCGCTGGCGTGCCGCCAACCCCGACACCCGGGCTCAGCTCGTCGCCGACGTCCGGCCCGGCAGCCCCATCGTGGACTACGACCTGGTGCTCAGCCACCCCGGCGGCGGGACCGTGGCGCTGACCGCCCCCGCCGACGACGGTGTGCCCTGGACCGTCGACCATTCCACCCACTGGGCCTCCGCCAGGCTGCTCACCGTCGACGACCAGGAACTTCTGATCCAGAACGCGCTGCTGACCCTGCGCGCCCGCGCCGAGCGTGAGCAGACCATCCAGGAAGAGCTCGTCGACCACTGCATCCTCACCGAGCTGGCCGCGCGGGAAACCGAACCGACCCAGGCCGAGCTGCAGGAGGCCTCCGACGCCTTCCGGCTACAGAGAGGGCTGCGCAGCCGCGCCCAGATGCTGCGCTGGCTGGAGAACGTGGGGCTGACGCCGTCGGCCTACGACAACCACATTCACGGTCTGGCGCTCAGACGCCGCCTGCGGCGGCGGGTGGAGCAGGAGACGGCACGAGACTACCTGGAGCGCCATCCCTCGGAGTTCGACCCCGTCTGGGCTGTGTGGGCGGTCGGGCCCAAGGACCGCCTCACCGCTATCGCCGTCCAGGACGATCCCCTGGCCGCCCTTGCCCACGCACTGCTGTCCCCGTCGCCCTCGCCGGGTGGCGAGGGAGACGACGACCTGACCGTCACCACAGCCCACCGCGCCGCCCGCGAGATGCCCGAGCCCTTCCGCGACGCCGCCGCCGGGGCCGTGGTGGGTCCCGTGCCCCACGGTAAGGACCACCTGTTCGGAATCGTCCGCGGACGACGCCCGGCCGACCCCGAGGAGCCCGGAACGCTCGCCGCCGCCGGACGGGCCGGCTTCGCCGCCTTCATGGCCGAGCAACGCGCCAAGGCCGAAATCACCTGGCACTGGCTCTGAGAGTCGGCATCGCCGATGACCGATCCAGGCCGTTCGTCCCCAGGCGCCTTCCCCTTCATCTTTCGCGAGGAGGCGCTGCGCGGGCATGCCAGCCGTACAGACCGACGATCCGGACTGAGGACTGCCACCCGCCCATCACCGGCTCAATGGGCCCTTCGCCTTTTCTCCGGCCAGTGCTGAAGTCGCCCTTCCCGGCGCAGGCGTCTCTGTACGGTGAACAGATAGATGGCGGTGGAGACGAACGACACCAGCGCGGAGCCGAACCAGTACATGCCGGCGGTGTTCAACGCGTCCTCGCTCACACCAGTGATCAGCGCCCATGAGAACGTGCCGATCACGCCGTAAGTCGCGATCACCTGGAAGAGCAGCAGGCGGCTGAGCCCAACAGCCCGGACAACGGGTCGCCGGCCCGCCCATGCGGCCGCCCCGGCGATCAAGCCGAGCGACATGACGATCGTCCAGGCCGCCACGAGCCAGCCACGGATCGGACCGCTCGTCATGATGGCCGGAACCGCGGCGAAGAACACCGAGAAGGGCAGCAGCATGGCGACCCCGCCCGCACGATTGCGCAGGTTGTCGTCGTCCAGGTCGGCCGCGACCCGCCGCGCGCGGGCCCGGCGACCGGCGATCTCGGCTCGCAGGCTCCCGGTCCCGCGTCGCGTTTTGACCGCCCACCAGCCCAGACGCGCCAACCCCACGAGAGCGGCGACCATGACGAATCCCGGGATGGAATGCCCGTCGTACATCGTGCGCCCCCGGATCCCTAGCTGGGAGGCGAGCCAGTCACCGCAGGTCTCCATCAGCCAGGGACCCCGAAAGAGGACACCCAGCACGACCAAGCCCAGCAGGCAGCCGCCGGCATCCTTGAGCGTGATCTTCTCGACGGGGGCTTCCGCCGGCGGAGTCCGGGCCGCCGACAGATCACCGATGTACGAGCGGAGCTCCGGATGGCCCGCTCCGAGTGCGTCCGCCTCGGCGAGAGCCTTGCGACAGGAGTCCTCCTCGCCACGGTAGGCGTAGATCAGAGCACGGAGGAGCAGAGGGTGCGGATCGCCGGGCCGCTCCGTGACCAGCCGGTCCACGTAGGCGTGTGCCCAGACGAAACGGCCTTCACCGCACTGCTTGAGCACGTGGGCGCCGTGCCCTGCGACGTCGGGAAACGGGGGGACCATCCGGATCAGGCGGCGGTCGGCGCGCCGGCCGGCAGTCTCAGCCGAGCGGCACGCGTAGCCGCCGAGGGAGACATCATCTGCAGCAGCCGGCGGGCTCCGGTCACCTTGAGCGGGTTCCGAGCGGCATGGGACAGGGCGACGGCCATGGTCTCCAGCCCGCAGATGTCCGCGACCAGCCGGTCCAGCGCGAACGTCCGGACGCGGATACTCCTGGCGAGGACGGCCACGAACAGTACGGCGAACAATCCATACGCATCGAGCGGGGTCATCGTCGCCGAGAAGACCCCTAATGCGACTCCGATCAGGACGCCGCCGAG
Source organism: Planotetraspora sp. GP83 (assembly GCF_041262585.1). Taxonomy (NCBI): domain Bacteria; kingdom Bacillati; phylum Actinomycetota; class Actinomycetes; order Streptosporangiales; family Streptosporangiaceae; genus Planotetraspora; species Planotetraspora sp. GP83. The sequence goes on from NZ_JBGCBZ010000035.1 coordinate 61,829, forward strand.
GACCAGCGTCAGCCGGCCCTGCCAGCCCAGACCGCGCGGAACGCGAGCGCGATCCAGCGCGCCGACCATCCACGCCAGGGATGCCTCCTGAACGGGGGCTGGAATAGGTGTGAACTCGGGTCCGATCACGATCGTCGCGCCCTTACCCGTCCGGCGGAGCGCGGCGGGACACCCTTGTGGCGGCTCGCCCAGCTCGACATCGGGCGCCTGCACTCCGAACTTCAGCGCCAACTCCTGTACACGGCCGCGCACCGTCTCGATATCCACGCGGAAGATTCTCCTCGGGGAAACCACGGATATGCGGCAAAATGTGATCATTGATTGGCGAGCGGCTCGTGAATCTTCGCTCAGGAGCTCCTCGCAGTCCAAGTGAACGTCCGGTCGGCCCATCGGGGCCGCCCGAGGCCGAGCGGGACCTATGGGCAAAGCCGATGTCGCTGCCGGAAATCGAGTTGGCGGGTGGCCGGTGAGGGCGACACTTCGGTGCATGGGCGCGATGGAGCAGCTGGCGAGGCAGGTCTATGTGGCCGCGCGGGCGGGAGATCTGGACACCGGCCCCATCCTGGAGCTCGCCTTCGCGGTTTATGAGTCGTACTGGAACAGCCCTGCCGCGCGGGAGCTGCTGGAACGCCCGACAGCGGAGCTGAGCGCCGCCGCTCTGAACCTGCTGACCTGGCAACTGCTGGACGAGGCCCCGTTCGAGCCGGGGTTCGATCTCGAACCCGGCTGGTGGCGGACGCTGGAAGAGGCGGTGGCCGTCGTGGAGCGTGACGTGCGGACAGACGGGGTGGCGAAGAGCCTTCGGCTGGTGACCGCTGACTGGGACCCCGAGTTGGGTCAGGCGCAGGTGGAGTTGGATGGGGGAGTCGGAGGGCCCTTGATCCGGCCCGCGAGCGGGCAGGACCTGCAAATCGCGCTCGAGTTGATCGCTGACGCGGTCCAGGACATGGTCATGGAGGCCAGGTGGGCGGTCTGGCCCACGTGTGCCGCGCACAACCTTGGCCTCCGGACCGGCTGTGTGGACGGTCGGGCCGTCTGGACCTGCGCGGGCTCGGGCCGCCACGTGGTCGCACCAGTCGGCGATCTGCCGACCAGCTGAGATCGACCCGGCCTCCGCTTTTCATCTGTCCTTGAGGAGAGGAGGCTTGGTCGCACTCCGCTCAGGCGCGTCCGTGGGAGCGCGGGCCGACCAGTCCTGTTTCGTAGGCGGCGATGCCGCGCCGGGCCACGGTCCTGGCAGCCAAGGCGGCCATACTGGCCGGCCTGACGCTGGCCCGCCGGGACGGTCGCCGTGCTCGGGTCCGTGCTTGCCGGGCGGCTCATCCTGCCCGGCAACGGCTTCACCCCCGCGCACGGCTACCCGCCCCTGGCCTTGGCGGACGGCCCGACGCTCCGCGCGGCCGCCGGCTCGGTCCTCTACCTTGCGCTGATCCGCCTTTGAAAGTGCCGCCTTCGACGAGGTGACGGGTGAAGAAGCGGGCGACGAGGGAGCCTGCCGGAGATCCGCTGACGTCAGGAGGAACTCTCCGCCTTGTTCTTGAGATTGGTCGCGGAGCCGAGTGCCGGAGGGTGGGCTGGACACACTCATGGACGTGTCAACAAAACGATGTATTGTCGATACGTCACCAAACCTGTGCGCCCTGATGCGCGGGCGGGTTGTGCCCTCCGTCGCCGTCGCGAGCCTGCCCGGCCTGACACGACCACCACTTTGAGGAGAACCCCTGTGAAGGCTCTTGTCGCCCGTTCCTATGGGCCGCTGGAAGACCTGTCCATCGAGGACATCCCCACACCCGTCCCCGGGCCGGGCCAGATCCTGGTGCGCGCGGAAGCGGCCGCGCTGAACCCGGTGGACCGCGTGCTGGTCACCGGGGCGATACGGCACGAGTTGCCGATCCAGCATCCCTTTGTGCCGGGCGTCGACATCACGGGCGTCGTGGAGGCCGTCGGCGAAGGCGTCACCCGCTTCGCCGTGGGCGACCATGTCATGGCGTGGAACGGCGTGCCGTCCGGCGCCCTGGCCGAGTACGTGCTGGTCAAGGACGCGCCTTCGGCCGCGCTGCGCCCCGAGGGCCTGGACGCCGAGCATGGGGCGGCGCTGCCGACGGGCGGGCTGACCGCCTCCGCCCTTCTTGACGCGGCGAGCCCGCAGCCGGGGGAGACGGTCCTTGTGGTGGGCGCCTCGGGAGGCATCGGCTCATACCTGGTCCAGCTCGCCAAGCAGGCGGGGGTCACGGTGATCGCCACCGGACGCGCCGACGACGCGGAGTTCCTCAAGAGCCTCGGCGCGGACGAGACGATCGACTACAAGGGCACGGACATCGCCGAGGAGACGCTGCGGCGGGCGCACGGCGGTGTGGACGTGGTGATCGACCTGGCCAACGCCGGCCCGGGCCTCGCGAGGTCCGCCGCCGCGGCCAGGCCGGGCGGGCGCCTGGTCTCGCCTCTGGGTGGGCCGCCGTCCTTCGACCGGGGGGTCACGGCCACCTACACGGGCACCACCACCCCTGAGGGACGGCTCGACGAGCTGGCCGCCCAGGTCGTGGAGGGGCGGCTGCGGGTGGAGATCGGCGCCGGCTACCCCTTCGCCGAGTCGCGGCAGGCGCTCATCGACTTCGCCGCGAAGCACGTCCGCGGCAAGATCACCATCACCTTCTAACGTCAACGCCGTTGCATTTGACTGATCGGCTGTCCGTCAAGCCCTGATGACGAAGCAACGGGACTCTGATAGATCATCTTGCGACCAAGCCAGAAGA
>NZ_JBGCBZ010000036.1:0-48423 GCF_041262585.1 Planotetraspora sp. GP83
CCGGTCGTGCTCCCCGCGCACGCGGGGATGGTCCCTGCAAAGGATCATGAACCCGCATGCATAGGCTGTGCTCCCCGCGCACGCGGGGATGGTCCTGCTTATCCCAGTGGACGAGAGCCGCTTGGCCGGTGCTCCCCGCGCACGCGGGGATGGTCCCTGGCCGACGACACCGACCTCCTGCAGAACATCGTGCTCCCCGCGCACGCGGGGATGGTCCCAACGACTACCTGCCGCTGTTCGGAAGCACAGCGTGCTCCCCGCGCACGCGGGGATGGTCCACCACAACAGGACATGGCTCCGGCCGCTCCATGCGTGCTCCCCGCGCACGCGGGGATGGTCCCGCGCGCATGCCGACCGATCACGAGGTCGTCCTGTGCTCCCCGCGCACGCGGGGATGGTCCCTCGTCGATCCGGGAGAGGACGGCGCCGTGTGCTCCCCGCGCACGCGGGGATGGTCCCTGTCCTGGCTGTGTCAGGAGTGGATGCGGGTCGTGCTCCCCGCGCACGCGGGGATGGTCCCGGCGATCAGTGGAAGTCCCGTGACCGTGGCCTGTGCTCCCCGCGCATGCGGGGATGGTCCCTGTGGGACGACCCGGGCGAGCCGTACACGTACGTGCTCCCCGCGCACGCGGGGGATGGTCCCGTGCACCACCCGATGACAAGGCCGAGGATTCCGTGCTCCCCGCGCACGCGGGGATGGTCCCCACGTGATCTCACTGTGGGCGAACGTGCCCAAGTGCTCCCCGCGCACGCGGGGATGGTCCACAGTCGGTAAGAGCGGCCGGTCAGCGTTCCTGTGCTCCCCGCGCACGCGGGGATGGTCCCTGTCTAGCTGAATACTCCATCACCCTTGGCACGTGCTCCCCGCGCACGCGGGGATGGCCCCGATCACCAGCACGAGGGATGTGGCGCGTGCAAGTGCTCCCAGCGCACGCGGGGATGGTCCCGGTGAGCCGTGCCATACCACGTGTGAGGATGGGTGCTTCCCGCGGACGCGAGAATGGTCCCCGGTCACCATCAAGACTGGGAGACCGAGACAGTGCTCCCCGCGCCCCTGGAAGTGAGTGAGGGCGGTCACGTGGAACGGCGAGTCGCCGAGAATATCGCGCAGCCTGTTGGCGATCGCGGTCGGCCCAGTCTCGCATGGCCCGGTCACCGACCATCATTGCGGCCGCTTCCAGCTTCCCATCGGGGACTCGGTCAGTTTCACCCGCCTCTACCGACCTGATCACGGCCCTCAACCTTGAGAATCATCGACAGGTGACAGGGGTCCTCCAAGTTTCCCAGCAGATCCGATGCTCTTCACGAGCCGTCCCCAGCGAGGGCTCCGTTCGAAGGCTCGGGCGATGTCGGCACCTGTAGGTAGAGCACCATCCAGCCGACGGTTTCTCTGTGCCCACCGCCACGCAGCACACTGAAGTGCGCGCTGGCCGGCTGCGCCATCTTGAACGACGTTCTCTTCATCGGCCCCGTCGCCCTCCGCTCCGATAACGGCAGCTCCCACAGCTTCAGGGCTGGCCCAATCCGACGTCTCAACCGGTTCCTGCTGTCCGGCCGACCTGCGGATCTGGCTCATCAGCAGCTCGTAAGCGCCGATCAGAGCGAACGATGGCCAGGCGGCGATCACTCGACCGATCAGGGACGGCTCAGCGACCGCGACGTTCGCGCCCAGGCTGGCCAGACTGCTCGCGACGAGAAGCAGCCAGGGCAGCACACCTCCACGACCGCCGCACCGGCTGGCCATGAGAAGGGACATCGACGCCGCGACGATGGTTCCATCAACAGCAAGCGGGATAAGGGCAGCTGCCAGAGGATCCTCACCGTGGTCGAGGGCGAGGCGGTGCATGTGGCGGAAGGAGACGACGGCGGCAATCAGGGCGACGACCAGGACGCTCGCGGTCGTGGTACGCCGGATCCAGCGGTCAGAGCGCATCTCACACCCCCGCGGATCCAAGAAGGAACTCGGTGGTCAGCGCCCATTGGGATTTGGTTGGTGTCGGCCCTCGGACACGTTACTTGTACATAGCCGGGCAAACCTGGGCATACTGAGACGCCGCCCGTGCCCGGCCTTTGGCCGATGCGGGGCGTTTGGCGGTGCCTCCCTTCCGAACGTCGGGGAATCTCGCGGACGGATCGTGACCGCCCCCGTCAGCGGGCACGGTCGAGTATGACGCTCACCTTCCTGGGCGTGTCCGTGCGAAGCGCGCGCGACACGGATCGTAAATCAGAGTGATCTCGCGGGTTTCGCAGGTCTCGATGACCTCCATGACGTCAGGCGGTGTGGCCGGCCAGTCGGCCGGATCGGACCCGGACAGCAGCAGGTACAAGGCCTGTAAATGCGGCAGGATGCGGTCCTGGCGGACATATACGTTCTTGGGCCGCGCGGTGTCGGAGCCGTTGGCGGTAGTGTGGCCGTGGCGGCAGCGGTAGGCCTCCCGGTTGTTGGCCCAGCATGACTCCAGCCGCCGCCCGCACACCCCGCAGTGCACCATCCCGGCGAGCAGGTAGCGGCGGTCCGGGCAGGTGGTCTCGCGGTCGGCGCGCATGCCCTGGACTGCGATGAAGTCAGCCTCGCTGACCAGCGGCGGATGCGCCGGCCGCTTGGAGATGACCCACCCGTCGGGCAGGCCCCACCACTGCACCTGTCGATGCCCCAGCCCGGTGTTGCCCGGATCGATCAACTCATGCTCGGTGGGCTGACGGTTCCACACCTGCCGACCGGTGTAGCGGGGATTGCTCAAGATGGCGCCCACGGACGTCGTGCCCCACCCCGAACCCGCCCGGTGGCGGTTGCCGCTCCGGGTCGGCGGCCGACGGGCACGGTACCTGCATGTCGTTCAGCGCCCGGGCAATGCGGGCCAGGCTGTGCCCAGCCAGCCGCTGTGCGAACATCCACCTCACGATGGCCGCGGCCTGCTCGTCCGGTTCCAACCGGAGCGCCCGCCGCCCCCACACCGCATGAGCCCGGTTCGGATGCGGGCCGGCATCGGCCAGGCGGTATCCGTACGGCGGTCGGCCGCCCAGGTACCGGCCCTGCGCGATGGTATGGGCGGCCATCGAGGTCAGCACCCGAATCCGGGTCCGGGTGATCTCCCGCTTGGACTGGATCCCCAAGGCGATCATCGCCTGCTCGTGCGCCTCGGATGCGAAGTCGACTCGGCCACCGACCTCCGGCATCCACAACTGCACGCCGTAATGCTCGAACAACGGCGCCATCAACGCGAACTGGCTGCCGTAAAACGCCCGTTCGTACTCCCCCACCACGATCGCGTCGAACCCGCGGCCGGGATCGGCCATCGCCGCTACCAGCGCCGCGGCCTGCGGACGCCGCGCCCATGGAAGCACCCGGCTCTGCCCGGAATCGAAATACTCGCCTACGATCCGCCCGAATCCTGCCACGATCGCCACGGCCTGCGCCCGCTGCCGCGCCCGTGACGTCTCCGGATCCTGATGATCTTCCGTCGACACCCGCCCGTAGAACACAAACCGCAACCCGTCGCCGACCGGTATGGTCACCCGGCGGCTCGCCGACCGCGCCGCCCACGCCACCAGCGTGTTCTCGGCGCCCGGCCGTGCCGCCGCCGGCAACGGGGGCGCCATCGTCGCAACCATTCCAAAGCTCTTTCAAGCCGGAACATCTCTTCGGCTTCAGGTTTCAGCAGTGAATGATCGAACGCCTCAACAAATAGGAATTACTGGCGACAAGTAACTCCCTTATCACCCTTCGGAACAGCAACAAAAGCCCAACTTCCCCTAATTTTGCTATTCGCCGAATTTGTCATCCGCTCCCATGCGCGGGCGTGGCCTACCAGCCGACGCGGTCCGCCTGGGGCGCCACCCGGGACGGCGATTGGGTCATGGTTCGCGCACCATGTCGCCGGCGCTCGGGAAGTACTCCTGCGAGTAGCGGGGGAACATCAGCTCGGGCGAGTCGTTGAGCAGCGAGTTCCAGTCCCAGCGCAGGGTTATCTCCGGGTCCTTCTCACCGTTGTGCACCTTGTTCAGCGAAATCAGCCTGCGGTGGCGCGGGTACGTGCGGAAGAAGCCGCCCGGCGCGGCCTCGCGTTCGAGGGTGAGATAGTCGGCGCCGGCCCGGTGCAGGTAGTAGCTGAGCTGCAACCCTCCGGGCCCGGCCCGATGGTCAGATGACGATGGACGTCCTCGGCCGATCCGTTCGCGGTCATCGGGCGGGGCGCTCCACGGGGGGCGTCGTGCTCCCGTAGCCCTCGGCGACGATCCGCTCGGCGACCATCGCCGCCTTCTGAGTCGCCCCCGCCGACCCGGCATGGGTCCCTCGCCGCCCCGGCGTAGTTCCTACCGACCCGGCGTATGCGTCGCTGTGGGCCAGCCACGGCTTCGACCCGCTGCCCGTCCACGGCAGGGACAGGCACCGTCTTGACGTCAACGCCGACGGCCTCGCCTGCGGCCCAAAGACTGACCAGAGGTCGAGCCGCCGACCCGCCCACCAGCCGGTTTCCGGTACGGCGAGCCGCGCCCTCGCGTCGGCGGCCACACGCGCTCTGGCAGGACACCCGGGCTGTGGCGAGCCGTGGGGGCGGTGTCGGCGGCAGGGCTCGGCTCTTGGCCTCCCGGCTCAGGAGTTGATCGTGTTCAGGGGCGGGGGCGTGAGGTCGACCTTCTTTCCCCAGAACGTGAACAGCACCTCGCTGTTTCTGGCGACGTAGCCAAGGCTGTCGTCGGGGTCGGCCAGCTTGGTGACCAGGTAGCTCGGCAGGCCCTTGGAGTTGGTCGCGAGCAGCCAGTTGATCGTCAGCTCCGACTCCCGGGCATCGGGCTTGTTGGCGACGTCCGCGTGGTACGACGGGGACACGGCGTACAACCGGCCGAGCGTGATGGCGCCCCGGTAGACGCCGCTTTCGTAATGCGTGGTGGTCGCCAGCACGGCCTTCATCGTGGCGGGCTCGACGATCATCATCTGGGTGAGGAACGGGCTGCGTCTGCCCGGCTTGCTCGGCATTCGTCGCCATTTCTTGCCCTTGGGTAGGGACTGGGCGATGGATCCCCCGGACTGATAGGTGTACGGCCCGATGGCCAGCGAGCGGATCCGGCCGCTCATCGGGCCGGACTTGACCCTGACGTCGTACCCGGCGACCCCGCTGCGGTTGAACTGCAGGACGCCCTCGATCCAGTCGACCGTGGGGGAGAGCTTGTGGTCGATGTAGGTCCACCGGCGTTCGACCACCTTGACGCCGTGCCCGGCGACCAGTTGCGCCCGCAGCTTCGCCAACGTGTCGGCGGGCCGTTCCGCCGTCGAGACCTCGGCCGCCTCGGCCGGTACGGAAACGGCTATCAGGACGGCACTTATCAGGGCGGCATTGAGGGCAACGAAACGCCTCACAGGGCATTCTCCGCATCGACGGCCAACGTATCCGCCGAAGTCTATCGATCACCGCACTGGGAGCAGTGCCGAAGTGGATGAAGAGACCCAATGCCCGTCGCCCCGGCTCACGATTGAAACGCTCCCCGCACCTGCATAAAGGGGGTTGGGGAGCGTGAATCGAACTGCGGGTGTCGCACTGGGCGCGGGAACTAGTCGCCCTTGAGTTGGGCGAAGAATTTGTCGGCCTCGGGCTGCTTCCACTCGATCCGGTGCCCGTCCTGATAGGGCCGCCAGGGAACGGTGACGAACAACATGCGCGGACCAGCCGCCTGCACGGTTTGGGCGATCGAGGTCATGGTCGCCAGGGCGAACCCAGGGCTTGACGGTTTCGCTGTGGCTGGTGGCGACCTTGCGCCAGGGCAGGGCTTTGAGCTGCTTGTACAGGGGGCTGGTTCTTCTTCGCGGTCAGGATGTAGTGCGCGTTCTTGCGTTCGACCAGGAAGACGGCGTGCTCGCGCTGGGTGTGGAGTGCGTCGGCGGTGATCACCGTGTCGGTCAGGTCGACGGGTCCAGCAGCGGCGCGAACGCGGTGATCTCGTTGCTTGCCGTCGACCTCGACCTGGCCGAGGACCGCCAGGGTGCGGGTGTCGGTCACCGCGGGCAGGTGTGTGGCGCGGCCGGTGGGGGTGTGGTGCGGGGTGCCGCGCAGCGCCTTTCCGTCGACCGCCAGCACCCAGCGCGGGCGGCGTCGCGGCCTACGGTCGATCGTCTGCGCGGCTTCGGACCGGGCCGTGGCCAGGTCGTTCAGCCAACTGCCGGTTGCGGCGGAGAACGCTACGGCGTCTCGATGCGTCTGGTCATCGGCCTTCCGTGACCTCGTCCCGTGACAGGTAGACGTAGGCCCGGACCCCGGAACGCAAAGAGACCTCGGCCCGTGCGTAGTCGTCGACCTCGTAGGCGTCGGCGGCGGCGAGTTCGGCGTCCGTGACCTCGAACACGGTGCCTTCGACCACTCCATCCCGTGAGGCGACCACCAGCGGATGCATGTTGGCGCCGCTCGCCTCGATGACCTCAGGATCGGTGATCCGGATCATCGTCATGGTGTACCCGGGCAGGGCGTCGGGCCGTCCTGTCAGCAGCCGGCCGAACTGACTGAGCTGTACCTGCTCCAGTTGGAGAGTGCCGTACGAAAAGAGGAGGTTCACACCCCAAGGATCACATCCGATGCCTTGATGATCGCGGTCACCTGGTCACCCTCGGAAAGGCCCAGGTCCTTGGCGGCTTCCACCGTTATCGACGCCACAAGGCGGATGCCGCCGGCGTCGAGTTCGACGTTAGCGGTCGCCTCGCCGGCGGTGATCGCGGTCACCCGGGCGGGGATCTTGTTGCGCGCACTCAGCTTCATGACGAGGACCTCCCATGGTCGAATCGTTCGTCCACCCCCTTCCCCCGCACAGGAGACGAAGACCATGAATGACCGATCCCTCCAGGAGACCAGGAAGTTCTTCGCCGCTAGAGCGGCCACCTGGGAGGAGAAGTACCCCGACGACACCCCAGCCTTCGCCGCCGCGATCGCCGAGCTAGCCCTGCCAGCCCGGGGCCTGGCCCTGGACGCCGGATGCGGAACCGGCCGCGCGTTCCCACTGCTGCGAGACGCGATTGGGCCCGCCGGAGACGTGGTGGGCGTGGATGTCACACCGGAGATGATCTGGTCGGCTCGCGACCGGGGCCGGGGCGAGTACGGCCAGCTGCTGATCGCCGATGTCGGACGGCTTCCGCTCCGCGAGGGCGTGGTCGACGGCGTGCTGGCGTCCGGGCTGATCTCCCACGTCCTCCAGCCGGCGGCCGTGCTGTCCGAGCTGGCCCGGGTGACTCGCCTCGGCGGACGGCTGGCGCTGTTTCATCCCGTGGGCCGTGCGGTGCTCGCGGCACGGCGCGGCCGAACCCTCACCCCTGACGACGTACGGGCCGAGCAGAACGTCCGTCCCCTGCTGCATGCCGCTGGCTGGACTCTGCTCGATTACCACGACACCGAGGAGCGCTATCTGGCGCTGGCCCGCAGATGAGAGAGGAGTATCCGGAACGACTCGGCTTGCGATGAAATAGAACCAATCATGTTCGCAGCGGAATCTCCTCGGCCCGCAACCGCTCGATGGACCTGCTCAGCTACAAGGAGTTCCGAACGATGACATCACCGCGGATTGAGGAAGAAGAGCTGACCGGCGGAGGTGTCAATCATGTCGTGAGGATCGGCACCACGGTGCGGCGGCCCACGGGGCATTGGACGCCGGCCGTTCACGCGCTGCTGAACCATCTCGTGGCGGTTGGTTTCACCGGTGCTCCTGCCAGTCACGGAATCGATGACGAAGGCCGGGAGATCCTCGACTTCCTGCCCGGCCAAGTGCCCGACTACCCGTTGCCTGAGTACGCACAGTCGGACGAAGCCCTGCTCGGCGTCGCCGCGCTGCTGCGGGACTACCACGAGGCCACCGCCGGTTTTGCTGCACCGTCCAACGTCAGCTGGTATTTCGCCCCGCAGAGTCCGGCCGAGGTGATCTGCCACGGTGACATCGCCCCCTACAACTGCGTGTTCCGTGATTGGCGTCCGGTTGCGTTCATCGATTTCGACACCGCGCATCCAGGGCCGCGTATCTGGGATGTCGCCTATGCTGCCTACCGGTTCGTGCCTCTGGCCGACCCTCATCGCGAGGTCGGCATTCCTGCGGTTCACAAGCAGGCACGTCGGCTGCGCCTGTTCGCCGACGCCTACCGTCTTGGCGACACCGATAGGAGTGCGCTGACCAACACCGCCCTGGCCCGGCTGGACCACCTGATCCGGCATATGCATGACCAAGCCGACGCGGGCAACGAGGCGTTCGCCGCCCATATCGCGACAGGAGACGACACCCTCTACCGCGCTGACGCCGAACACATCGCCCGACACCAAGCCGTCTTCCAGGCTGCACTGATGACCCCTGCCGACGAGTAGGACCTAGCTCACCGAACACGGTTATTGAATGCAGGAAACGACGTCACCGAGCAGGTCGTTTGAGACGCCATGCCCACCGAGCAGATAAAGGAGACGCTGACCGTCACAGCCGCCTGAGCGAGCAGGTCAATTGAGACTCACGAAGTTAAGGCGTTTCAAACGATCTGCTATCTGACCAGGTCAGAACCTCGGGCTGCGAGCAGGTCGGTTGAGACAGGACAGTCATGAAGGCTTCGTGGATGTCGTCGCGGAATTCCCAGCGGATGCGCAGGCGGCGGAACCAGTGCAGCAGGGCGATGGTGCGTTCGATGACCCAGCGGTGGATGCCCAGGCCGGAGCCGTGCGGGGTGCCGCGGCGGGCGATGTTCGGCTTGATGCCCTTGGCCCAGACCAGCGGCGGTACTTGTCGTGGTCGTAGCCTCGGTCGCCGTACAGGCAGGCGGGCCGCTTGCGTGGTCGCCCGCGCCGGCCTCGCACCGGTGGGATCGCCTCGATCAGCGGGATCAGCTGGGTGACGTCGTTGCGGTTGCCGCCGGTGAGGGACACGGCGAGAGGGATGCCGTTGCCATCTCCTGCGCTGGGCCCGGCGCGAAGGGCTGGATGTGGCCGACTCCGACTTCCTGCCGCGCCAGGCGTACGGCCGCTACCTGCGTCATGTGCTCGGCACCGCGCAAAAGGACGCATGGCCGGTCGCCGAGCTCACGCTGGTGACCGAGACGGTGTCCGCCATCACCTCTTCGGGATGGAACGATCCGGTGCGGGTGTGCCTATCCGACGGGACGGGAATCGACGCCGAGGCTGTGGTGCTTGCCACCGGCAACGCCCCCACAGTGGCCTGCTCGACATGCAGCGCCAACGGATACGCGCGGCACTGGCGGATTCCTCGGCCGACACCCGAACGCTCGACGAACTCGCCACTTTTGTTGTCGCTGTCAACCAGTCGCTGGCCGTACTGAGCCGTGCCGGCGCTTCGGACGCCGAGCTGCGATCCGTCGCCCGGCTCGCATGCACAACGGTGGCGGACCCCCTCGCCCGGGCAGCGTCGAAGGACGTCACCCCAAGGCTGACGGGCGCCGGCTCAGCCGGGGCTCGGCCTTCTGCGGCCCGGCATGCCGACGGCCGTACCGAGCCGACCGCCGGAAGCAGCGGCTGTGTGAAGCCGTCACCTCCGTGTGCGTTGGATCTCGCGCAGACAGGCTGGTACCCAGAGGGCGTCAAGCTCCTTCCCTGGTGGTCGAAAACACACTCCGGGCGTGCCTCAGATGAGTGGCCAGTTGCGTAGTACGGCGTCGGCCATCTCCCGGAGCTCGTCGCGGCCGACACCGCTCGCGGCTTGTACGGCGATGCCGTAGGCGAAGGTGGTGAGGTAGCGGGCCAGTAGCCCTGGATCGGTCTGCGGAGGCAGGTCGCCTTCGTCGACGGCGCGCTGGAACCGCTCCTGGATGCAGCAGTAGCCGTTGTTGCGCCAGGCGACGAGGAGGTCGCGGACTTCCTGTCCGGAGTCGCTGGTGGTCAGGGCGCTTTGGACGCCCAGACAGCCATGTGGATGGGCCGGGCGGGTGGTGGTTCGAACGGTGCCGGCCAGGATTGCGGTGGCGACATGGAGGGCGGTCGGCTCCTCCAGGGCTCGGGCGAGGTATGCGCTCGGGCCTTCGGTGTAGCGCTCCAGGACCCTGCGGAACAGCTTCTCCTTGTTGCCGAAGGCTGCGTACATGCTGGTGGTGGAGATGCCCATCGCGTTCGTCAGTATCGCCGTGCTGGCTCCCTCGTAGCCATGCTCCCAGAAGACCAGCATGGCGCGCTCCAGAGCTTCGTCGGCGTCGAATCCTCGGGGGCGGCCGATGAGGCCGCTCTGTTGCTTCTCCACCTCCGCAGCCTACCTTTTCCGCAGCGATCGCTGCGGAAGTGCTAACGTTCAACTTCCGCAGCGATCGCTACAGAAGCTGAAGGGGCTAACCATGTGGGACTGCTCAAGAGGAAGACCGCTCTCGTCACCGGGGACAGTACCGGGATCGGCCTGGCCAGTGCCGCCCGGCTGGCGGCCGAGGGTGCATTGACGACAGCGGGGATTCTTGGCCCAGGCGAGGTCGGCAGACGGATCGCCCGTTCGGCACTGGCAAACGCCCAGGCCTGTCATTCAGGCTCCCCGCACCACCACCGTCGGTCATCCCCCGGCACCCGTCTGCGAGAGTCCAGCGCATCGGCCGAAAGGAACTCTCGTCAGCGCATATCCGCTTCAGCAACGGCCGGCACGGCTAGGCCGTAGAGGGCGTCGCATCTCATCAGCATCCCGTTGCAGTTCCAATCCGGAGCCGCCCCACAGAAGGGTCACCTTGTGTCCGACAGAGATCTGCGCGCTTTTTACCTGCGCTACATCGAGGCGCTCAACGCCCACAAGTTCGACGGCATGGACGAGTTCATCGACGACCGGACCACCCTGAACGGTGAGCCAGCTACCCGGGACGACCTCATCGCGGTTCAAAAGCATGACGTGGACGCGGTTCCGGACCTCCACTGGGAGCTCAAGGAGCTGCTCTTCGACGGTGACCGTCTGGCCGCGCGACTCGTCAACACGGGTACCCCGGTGAAGGAATGGCTCGGCGTGACTCCTACCGGCGCCTCGTTCGAGATCATCGAGTGCGCCATCTACCAGGTCCGCAACGGACGGTTCGTGCACATGACCGCCCTGCACGACGCCGGCGAACTTCTCCGGCAACTGACCGGCTGAGTTCCGGATCAGCGCCAGAAACTCACAGAACAGTCCCAACATCGCTAACGGCCCAGCCGGGCCACATGACTCGTAGGGGTACGCATGACCATCACTCTGATCACTGGGGCCAACAAGGGCATCGGGTTCGAGACAGCCAGACAGCTCCTTGCGTTGGGTCACGTCGTCTACATCGGCGCTCGTGACGTCGAGCGAGGTGAGAAGGCCGCGGCGGCGCTTGGCGCACGATTCGTGCAGCTCGACGTGACCGACGACGCATCAGTGAGCAGCGCTCTGGCGACTATCGACTCGACCGAGGGCCGACTCGACGTCCTGGTGAACAACGCGGGCATCCTGGGGCAGGGAGTCACCGACGGTCCCACGGCACTCCGGGCCTTCAACACCAACGCGGTGGGAATCGTGCGTGTCACGGAAGCGGCGCTTCCTCTGCTTCGCAAGTCCTCGAACCCCACTGTGGTCACCGTTTCCAGCAGCGCCGGATCCTTCTGGGCGGTGACCAATCCGGAGCGACCTGAGTTCAACTTGCCGTTGGCGCTCTACTCCGCGTCCAAGTCCGCAGCCACCATGCTGACAGTCCAGTACGCCAAGTCCCAGCCGGGCATCAAGTTCAATGCAGTCGAGCCCGGCACCACCGCGACCGACATGACCGCGGCATTCGGAATCGGAAGGACGCCGGAGGAGAGTGCCAGGGTCGTCGTGCGTCTTGCCACCCTCGATGCTGACGGTCCGACAGGAACGTTTCAGGATGAGAACGGCGAAGTGCCCTGGTAACCGTGTGAGAACAGGCGGGGCAGCACGCCTGGACTGCCCCGCCTGTTCCCACAGGGCGACCCTATGCACCAAAATGTCGGTGAACAGCCCGCGGTACTATCCATGCTGGCCCCGCCAGGCCCAGCCGACCTCCGGCAGCTCCCGAATAGGCTCACGTTCCGCCACAAGAGGTAGTACCCGAAGGACACAAACCGCAACGGCTCGTACTGCGGACCCGATTCCGCCTCGGCGTTCACCCGCACCCGGCGGTGCTCCTCGGTGTCGCGCATCAGCTGTGCCAGCTGCTGCTCGAAGTGATCCATGGGATTCCCCTTCACCACACCGGCTCGATGACGTCGGATGACACCGCTCTGTTCGCGCTCGCCGCCGAACTCCCCGCAGCGATCTTGGCCAAGACCTTGGGGATCCATATCCAAAGCGCGATCCAACGGCAGAAGATCGCCGCCGGCGACTGGGCCTCCTGCGCCGCCGACGTCAGCCAGCGACCGAGGGGCTGAACCCGAGGCATTCGGACAGTTCCAATACCCGACTCCACCATTACAGGGCATCACCGACGGCGCCCCGGACGCGGTGCAGGTCAGTGACCGCTTCCATCTGTGGCAGGGCCTGTCGAAGCGGGCCGGGGATGTCGCTGCCGCTCACTGCGGCTGCTTGCCGACCGCAGTTCCCGAGCCCGAACCGGCCCTGCCGCCGGGTCCGGCGGCATCATCGGACCAGGCCGACACCCCAGCCCGCCGCCACGCGAAGAACCTCTTCGAGGCGGTGCATGCGGTGACCGACACCGGCCGCTCGCTCAACGCCGCGGCCGGCCAGCTGGGCCTGAACCGGCGCACCGTGCGCAAGTACGCGCGGGCCGCCACCTGGCAGGAGTGCGTACGCCGGCCGCGGCCACGCAGGCCCACGAGCCTCGATCCTAGCCTGGAGTACCTGGGGCAGCGGGGGGAGGAGGGAGCACGCCGCGACGGTGCTGCATCAGGAGATCGTCGCCAAGGGCTACCGCGGTCACTACCAGCGGGTCAAGATGGCCATCGCGCCGCTGCGTCGCGGCCTGCCGATCGACTCACCGCGGCAGCGGCCGCCCTCGCCCCGTCAGGTCGCCCGCTGGATCACTACCGCGCCGTCCCGGCGCGGCCTGCACGCCGCCGAGGCGCTCGGGCGGCTGCTCGATCACTGCCCGGAACGGACCGAACTCAATGCCGTTTGACCACGTCGCGCGCGTAGGACGACGGTCCAGATAGTCCAGAAAGACTCTCATCACCTGGGCAGCCATTACCCTCATGACCCGCCGGACCACCAAGGGCCGCAGATCCTGGATCAGCTCTACGCAAACGGGTGATCCCAAGACCACCATGGTCACTCCCGCACGCCAATGGGAACGTTCCCTGTGTGAGGCGACCGGGGTCCCCGCTGGGCCACAGCCCCCTTGCAGCGGCCCCCCCCCGCCGGACCGCGAGGTCAGACAAAGGGCGGCAAAGTGAGACAGGCGGCACCCGGTAGGGCGGGGCCGGCTATCAGTTCTTGGCGATGGTGATGCCGAGGAACATCCCCACCACCAGCGCAACACTGCCGACGGCCATCACCGACCACGTCCCCGCCTGCGTCGCGCCGAACGTCGAGGTCATCCCTGCCTGCGTCGCCGCCTGCGTGGCCTGCGCCCCGGCCATGGTCGCCTCCTGGACGGCCAGACCCGTCTCCAGCGTCTGAATCTTGCTCTCCAGCTCAGACTGCTTCATCGTGCGGTTCCTCTCTCGCAGTGTGCCGGGCTAGTCCCGGCATCACCGTCCATCGGTTCCCCGCCGCAGTGAGACTGCCTCGATGCCCCCCTGTGGTGCACCCGTTTGCCAACGCCAAGCGCTCTGCCCAGGGGCAACGATCGCCTGGCGAGCTGCCAGAGCCCGCCGGTCTCACGTCGATAACACCTGCGAGCTAGACCGGGGATCGGAAACAGGCACTAACAATCCGGGAGAACGCCGGCCTCACAGGCTCCCGCCCGGCAGGTCTCCGCGGGGCGCCCAGCCCGGGTCGCGGCCGGTGAACGCGACGAGCCTGTCCAGGGCGGGTGCATCGGCGGACACCCGCACCTCGAGGCCGAACGGCAGGCCGGGACCGCGGTACTCGGGCTTGACGATCGCCTGAAGGACGGCGAGCGCGTGCGCGGAGGTCGCCGGGTCCGGCTGCCACGACAGGCCCGTGGTCCGGGCCAGGTCCCAGCCGTGCCCGAGCACCTCCACCAGCAACAGGTCGATCACCGCGCTGCCCGGGTAGGCGCCGCCGAGCATCGGCACGTTGACGGTCTGCGTGGCCACCGCGTTGTCCAGGGCGGCCCGCAGCGTCGCGGTGAGCTTCTCGATGACGGCCGCGGAGTCGTCGGACCGATCGCCAGACCGGTCCTCGTTCACCCGGGCCGCCGGATCGGGGCGTACGTCGCCGGCGGGGTCGGCGAGCGCGGCCTGGAAGTAGTCCAACCAGCCGAGCAGGTGCAGCCGCAGCGTTCGCACGTCGAACTCGTCGCACGGCGTCGGCAGGTCCTCCTGCTCCGGCGTGATCGCGTCGAGCAGGCGCGCCAGGTCCTCCAGCACGGGGAAGATCATCACAGCTCCTTTCTGATAGGTAACTATATTGAATGACTATAGCTATCATCGGAGGATGGCGACACACGGTTCCGGCCGACGGGCCGAATACGCGGCGGCCACCCGGCAGGCGATCCTCACCGCGGCCCGGCAGCTGTTCGTCGAACGCGGTTACTTCGACACGCGCGTCGAGGACATAGCGCGTGCGGCCCGCGTTGCCGTGCCCACCGTTTACGCGGCCGGGGGTGGCAAGAGCGGCCTGCTGCGCACGCTCATCGAGGACGGCGTGCACGCCGCGGAGGCCGGCGGCATCCACGACAGCATCGCGGCACAGACCGACCCCGTCGCACTGTTGCGGATGATCGTCGACGGCACGTGCGACGAGTTCGGCAAGTGGGGGCCGCTCATGCGCCAGGTGACGGCCGCCGCGCCCAAGGACGCCGCCGTGCGGGTGAGCCTCGGCGTCGCGCACGCGAGCCTGCGCGCCGGGCTGGCCGCCACCGCGTCACGACTTCACGAGCTGGGCGCCCTACGACCCGGTCTGACCGTGGCAGCGGCAACCGACGTGCTCTGGTACTTCCTCGGCAACGGCTCCTACTTCACGCTCACCGACGACTGCGGGTGGCCGCTCGAACGCTCGGCACAATGGCTGTACGAGTGCCTGACCACCACGCTGATCGACCGTGGTGCCGGTTGATGAACCGGCCCTGACGTTGGCTCGGACGGCACACCGTCGTCATGCGGATTGCGAGCGCACACAAACCGCTACGTGCACGCACCCGGCCGGACTCTCCCCTGCCGCCGAAGGGCCGAGCGGATCGCCGTGCGCGGGTCCGCGCCGGTCGATATTGCGGTGCGCGAGACGGTCTGGGGCCCGCTGTACGGGCCGGATCATGACGGGCTCTTCACATCCCTGCGCTGGACGGCACGGGAACCCGGCGGGCTCGATCTGGGACTGATCGCCCTGGCCCGCGCCGCAGACGTCGACGAAGGCGTCACCAGCGCCACGGCTGCGGCTGCGCCCGCGATGAACGTGGTGCTGTGCGACAGCACCGGCTGGGTGGCCTGGACCGTGTGCGGCCGCTTCCCTGCTCACGCCGGACCTCGCCGCATCCTGGGCCCCGACTGCGGTGCGCGCTCCTGGGTGCGGCTGCGCGCCCCGGCCGAGCTGCCCCGCGTCATCGATCCGGCCGACGCCCTCGTGATCAGCGCCAGCAGCGCCGTACCCGAGCACGGCAGGGGCTGGCGCCGCAACCAGTTCGGCGGCGTGCGGGCCGCCCGGATCGGGGCCCTGCTCACGGACCGGTCTGACCTGACCCCGCAGGACCTCCTGGACTTACAACGCGACACCGACGCCGGCTTCTACACGTACTACCGTGATCTGCTGCTGAACACGCTCGCCGAGGACGCCCACAACGACAGCGGTGATCCGGACCCGGCGGGTGCGTTCGCGTCGGTGCGGCGAGCACGCGCGGTTGGGACGGCACCGCGGGCGTGGACGCGGTGGGACTGCCCGTGCTGATCCCTTTCCGTGAAGCGGTCCGCGAGTCGCTGTTCTCCTGCCTGCTGGCCTCCTGCCGGGCCACAGAGCCGGAATCCAGGTACAGCCGGCACGATCACGAGGAGCCACTGCGCGCCCTTCTGTCGTCCGGCGACGACCGACTCGCGCCCCCTCCCCACCGCACCTTCCACACCTTCTTGCTGGCGGAACTGCGCCTGGCCTGGCTGATGCTGGCCCCGCACCTTCCCCGGGCCGCGCCCCGGGCAAGGTGCGCTGGGGCGAGCTGAACCCGACCGGCATCCACCACCCCCTGTCGGGCGCCGCACCCGAACTGGCCGAACTGCTCGACCTGCCGGGCGTACCCGTTCCCGGCTGCGCCGAGTCCGTGCACGCCTTCCGGACCGGCTTCGGCCCGGCCATGGGCCTGGTGGTGGCACCCGGACATCACGCCACAGGTCTGCTTCACCTGCCCGGCGGGCAGTCCGGCGACCCGCAGCTCTCCTCCTACCGGGACCAGTTCGCCGAGTGGCGCAACGAGTCCGAGGACGGGAACAACACCTTGATTCCCTGCAAGCCCTTAGCCTGGGTGATTGGCGGTGTTCGTCTTGGTGGGCTTCTGCCGGGTGTAGAGGATCGTGTTCGCGCGCCGCGGGTGGGCGGCATCAAGATCGGTCAGACGGAGGATCGAGGTAGACGCGTCGCTGCTAGCGCGGCGATCGTTCCGTCGGCCAGACGCTGGATCGCGGGGCGGTCCAGGTCCTGCCGCCGCACGAGCACACGAAAGTAGAGCGTGCCGATCATGTGGTCGAGCGCGAGATCCAGGTCGCAGTCGGTCGGGAGTTCGGCACGCTCGATCGCCCGGCGTAGCATGCGCTCGGCGTGGGCGCGGCGCGGCGCCTCGACCGTTTCACGAAGAGTCGCCGCCAGAGCGTCGTCTCTGCCCGCTTCAGAAAGAATCGCGGGAATGATGCGGGCGGCCAGCGGGTGACGCATGCCATCGTAGGTGACGGTGAGGAACGCCACCAGGTCGCCGCGCAGAGACCCAGTGTCCGGCATCTCGACTGTGCCCGTTGCGACTTCCGCGATCATCGCGGCCACCATATCGGCCTTGCTCGGCCACCTCCGATAAACGGCGGCCTTACTGACCGCCGCGCGTTTCACGATCGAGTCCACCGACAAACGTCCGTAGCCGACGGCGGCCAGCTCTTCGAAGAAGGCCGCCTGAATCGCGGTGGTGGTGCGGTCATCAAGGCGGGGCCCGCGCCGACCGCGGCGAGCACCGCCCTCGCCGGGCTTCAGCGATGAGGTCACCGGCTTCACCATACCCGAGACGGAACGGTTGCGTCTTGAGCAAGATCCATGCTAGGAATACAGAAGACGGTACCGTACCGAGTTTTGAGGAGAAGGCCATGATCTTCCACATCAACCGCTTGACGCCCAAGCCCGACCTGAGCGAGGAGCAACTCAACGCCTGCCTCGACCTGCTACGCCAGGTCGGCGAGACCAGTCCTGCCGTGAAGTCGTACGTGGTGGGCCCACACCCCACCGGGGGCTTCGCATACGGAGCCGTGTTCGTGATCGAAGACCTCGACGGCTACCACGAGTACCTGAACCATCCCGCGCACGTCCGCCTTGAACTGGAAGGTATCGGATATCTCGCGCGGTTTGAGGCCTTCGACATCACGGACTCCGCCGACCCCGAGATCAAAGCAAAGATCGAGCAGGTACAGGCTCGCCATTTCGCCAAACACCCCGAGATCGCTGCACTCGTGGCACAGGCCACCTCTTTCACCAGGCCCGGCGGCGAAGACACAACGACCCCGTCGTCCTGAGCGGCGAAATCCTGCCGGGCGCTCCACGGCCACACCCCTGACGAGGCGCCAGGCGTAAAGCGCACATTCAGACCGTGCCCAGCGCGCCACAACCCGCGGAACCAGGAGCACGCGATGAACACGGATGACCCGATCGACCGGCTCAAGGATGCGATCAACTCTCACGACCCTCACCAGGTCGCTGACTGCTTCACCACCAACTATCGGTCCGAGACCCCGCATCGGCCGCAAGAAGGCTTCACCGGGAATGACCGAGTGCTCATGAACTGGACCGCCATCTTCGGTCGGCTGCCCGACATCCGGGCCGAGGTTCTGCGCCGCGCCACGGCCGATGCCGAACTGTGGTCGGAATGGGAGATGGTCGGCACAGCCGCGGACGGCACCCAGGCCGTCATGCGTGGGCCAGTCATCATGACGACCCGCGACGGACGCATCGACTGGACACGTTTCTATCTCAGCCCTGTCGCGGTCGACGTCAATGGATGAGCTGACTGAAAAGCTGTTGTCTTTCCGGACGTGAGGACTGCGTTTTCGCTGGTGGGGCATAGGTTCAGTGATCTGGTGGGAGTGACGGCTTGTCGTGTCGTCGCTGCTGTGGGGGTCGTGGATGCCGTCGGTGGTCGGACTGCTGGAACAGCGCGAGTTGGGTACTCGCCGTCGGGGTGGACGCACGCGCTGCGGGAGGAAGCAGACCATATCCAGGCCGAACTGGTCGTGGCCGAGCGGGAATGGCAGGAGTGGGCGATTGCCCGCTCGAAGGTCGGCGAGGTGCTGGCCCCGGCGGAGGAGACCGGGAGGACTGTGCCCGGGCCGACGAGAGTGCGTCGGGCGCCGAAGGGCGGTCAGGAACGGGCTCGCAGTCGGCGGAGGCGGCGCAGCCGAAGTCGCAGGTGCCCGTGTGGCGTGAGGGGCTGGCATGGTCGGCGCTGTCGGTGGACTACCAGCGCATCCTGCAGTTGGGGGCGGGCCGGGCCCGGCTCGGGCAGGGGCCGGTGACCTGCCAGGAGATGGCCGCCGCCTTCGGCATGGTCATCGACCAGTAGACCATCGCCTCGGCACTGGCCGTGCGCCGCTCATAATCGCGGGCCAGGCGGCGGCCGCGCATCAGGTGGGCGAAGAGACGCTCGACGATCCACCGCTTGGGCAGCACGACGAAGCCCTTCTGGTCGTCGCTGCGCTTGACGGACGGCGTCGAGGATCACCAGGCCTGAGGCGCCGGTCAGCGCGGCCAGCCGTACAGTCCGGTAGCAGTGCCGTTCCCGGACGGCGACGAACAGCGTGAGCCCGGCCAGAGCCAGCAGCGAACCAAAGATCAGACGCGGCGCGAGAGGAACCGGCCACCTCCATGCCTGGCCAGCGATGAGAGCGGCTCCCCAGCTCAGCCCGACAACGGGGCCCGCGGACAGGAGGCGGAGCGCCGTACCCCTGCCGGGCGAGACGCGCACGAAGGCGGCCGTGATCGTGTCGACGTCGCCGAAGTCGGCGAGCGCTGCCCGGGCCGCCGCGTCCGGGTCGCCGAGCCGATCCAGCTGATTTTCGTACGCTTCGGTCAGGCCGTCGGCGAGTTCCTCGGCCATAGGCGCGGGAAGCCGCTCGGCGAGCGCCTGCAGGTGGCGGTCGATCAGCTTGTGGCTGGCCACGGCGCACCTCGCAGGGCCGCCGAGATGGTGGCGGCGAACTCCTGCCATTGGTCGCGCGCCCCGCTCAGCGAGCGCCGCCCCGCCTCGGTCAGCTCGTAGGTTCGGCGCCGCCGGCCACTCACCACCGACCAGCACCCAGTGATCAGCCCCGCCTGTTCCAACCGGTGCAGCGCGGGATAGACGGTGCCGGTGGGCAGGTCCAGCTTGCCGTCGGTGGCGTCGCGCAGGGCCTCTTTGACCGCGTAGCCGTGCCGCGGTCCGTCGGGGTGATCGCGGGGCTGGGCACGCCCAGGACGCTGAGCTGGACCGGGAGCAGGAAAACCCCTCCGGAGACGCGGAAGCAGATCACGTCGTCGCATGAGCGTGTCCCAGGAGGTGAGGATGTCCTCCAGTCTGGGGGACAAATCGTCTCCGAACGCTTCAGCACTGACGGACGTCACATCCTCGCCAGGGAGCGCGCGATCGCGGAGTTCGCCGCGACCGGCACCCTCACGCGAGGCACTAGGGAGGACGGGCACCGCGCTGAAGAGCTCAGCTTCCGATATACCGAATACCCGAGTAAACGGTGGTTGTGTCTTCTATCGGGAGGCTGGGCGCCTTCGAAGGTGATGGCGAACGCGATCAAGCGGCCTTCCACCGGGTGACCCAGCGTTTGCGGCCCTTCCCTGCCGGTCCAGGCTCATGATCGCCATGTAGCCGCACTTGAGCGCGGCCTGCTCGTTGGGGGCCCCTCGGGCCTTGACCGCCCGGCGGATCCGGGCATTCACCGACTCGATCGCGGATTCCGGGCGCGACGCACCCCGGGCACTGGCCCGACCAGGGGTCGCCCCAGGGAATCTCCCTGGGGCGAGGCCCGCATGCCCCACGGGAGGGTGACGGGCATGAAACGACTGATCCTGCTGATGGCGGCCGTGGTACCGCTGTCGGCGGCGCTGGCGCCCCCGGCTGCCGGTGCCGTCACCTATCACAGCGGCACTGTCGCCGCGACGGTGTGTTCCGCCGTTCCGGTCTCCGCGCCGCCGGGCGCCAAGGTGGAGTCGGTGGCGGCGGTCGCGCACGCCGGAGGGACGGTCACGTTCCCCGACGCGCCCCCGCTGCCCACGCCTGCGCCGATCACCGACGTGCCGGCCTGGTGCGACGTCACCGTAACGCTGACCCATCCGGGAGCGAACGACCACGTCAACGTCAAGGTCTCACTGCCGCAGGACCCGAAGAAGTGGACCGGCCGGTTCCAGGCCACCGGCGGCAGCGCCTACCTCGCCGGCGACTTCGGAGCCCCCCTGGTCGCCGCGGTGAAGAACGGTTACGTCGCCGCGGCCACCGACGCTGGCATCGGCCAGAACCCGATCGACGTCAGCGGCTGGGCGCTCACCTCGGCCGGCCAGGTCAACACTCCGCTGCTGAAAAACTTCGCCTCCCGCTCGCTGCACGACATGGCCATCGTCGGCAAGGACGTGGCGAAGAAGTTCTACGGCAACCCGGTGCGCCACTCATACTGGAACGGCTGCTCGACCGGTGGCCGCCAGGGCTACCTCGAGGCCCAGGACTACCCGACGGACTTCGACGGAATCCTGGCCAAGGCGCCGGCGATCAACTGGGACCGGTTCGCTGTCGCCACCCTGTGGTCGCAGGTCGTCTTCCACGAGGAGAAGGTCCAGCCCACCCAGTGTGAGCTGGAGCAGTTCAACACCGCCGCGATCAAGGCCTGTGACACCCTCGACGGGGTCAAGGACGGCATCATCGACAACCCGCGGGACTGCCACTGGGACGCCCGTCGGCTGATCGGCACCAAGGTCGTCTGCGACGGCAAGGAGATCACGATCTCCGCCGCCACCGCCGACGCGGTCCGCAAGATCTGGGCCGGACCGATCTCCCCCACCGGCAAGAAGCTGTGGTACGGGCCGAACAAGGGTGCTGGCTTCGGCTGGCTCGCCCAGGTCGGCGCGCCGTTCTTCGTCGCCAACAGTTGGGTCAAGTACTTCGTGACGCAGAACCCCTCGTTCGACACCACGACGCTGACCTACCAGCAGTTCGCGCAGATCTTCCGCCGGTCCCAGCAGCAGTACAACGACATCATCGGCACCGACGACCCCAACCTGTCCGCGTTCGCCAGGGCCGGCGGCAAGCTGCTGAGCTGGCACGGCCAGACCGACCAGCTGGTGCCCACCCAGGGCACGGTCGACTACCGCGAGCGGGTCAACCGCGTGCTGGGCGGCGACAAGCGGGTCGACGACTTCTACCGCCTGTTCCTGCTGCCCGGCGTAAACCACTGCGGTGACGGCATCGGCCCGCAACCGACCGACGACCTGGGCGCGCTGGTGAATTGGGTGGAGAAGGGGGAGGCTCCGGCCACCCTCGCCGCCTCGATCACCGACGCGAACGGCAAGACGGTCACCCGCAACATCTGCCGCTACCCGCAGGTGGCCCGGTACACGGGACACGGCGACCCGGCGGTGGCCGCCAACTACCGCTGCGTCACCGCCTGACCTCACTCTAAACAACGCGGCGGCCCCGGTGTCAGCACCGGGGCCGCAGGTTCTGCACCGAGCCCGGCTCCGCCCACAGGGAGGAGCTGCTGGGGTCACCGGCGCAATGCCGCGGCGAGCTCGCGGCGCGAGCCGATGCCCAGCTTGATGAACACTTTGCGCAGGTGCCACTCGACGGTACGCGGGCTGAGGAACAGCGTGGCGGCAATCTCGGGGTTGGTCCGCCCGGCCACGGCCAGCCGGGCGATCTGCGCCTCCTGGCCGGTGAGCTCATCGCGCGTTTCGAGGGTCCGTTTGCGGACGGTCTCGCCGGTGGCGGTCAGCTCCCGGCCGGCCCGCTCGGCGAAGCCTTCCGCGCCCATCGTGGTGAACGCCTCGTGCGCCGTACGCAGCTGGATCCGGGCGTCGCCGCGCCGGTTCTCCCGGCGCAGCCACTCGCCGTACAGCAGGCGTGCCCGGGCCAGTTGCATACCGAGCCGGCCGGCGGCGAGCCGCTCGATCGCCTCGCGATATCTCTCGTCGGCCTGCCCGGAAGGTCCGGCGAGCGCGTCAGCGACGGCCAGTGTGCCCAAAGCCCAGTCGGTCCGGGCGGCGCCGGTCCGCTCGGCGAGACGCTCGCGGGCCTCGGCCGCCACAGCGGCCTCCCCGGCGCGCGCGGCCGCCTCGACCAGTTCCCCGAGCGTCCAGGTGAGCACGGCGAGATCTTCGTACTCGGCCGCCTCCCGGGCCGCCTCCAGCGCGGCCGGATAGTTGCCGAGCCCGTTGAACAGCACCGCCTTGGCGTACCCGACCACGCTGAGGAGCCTGCCCACGCCGCGCTCCTCGGCGTCCTTGACCGTGGCCTCGGCCAGCTCCAGGGCCGGCAGCTTGTGGCCGCGGTGAGCGGCCAGGACGAGCGTGGTGGCCGGATGCGCGGCCAGACCGGTCGCCTGTCCGAGGGCATCGGCCTCGTCGAGCAGCTCCGACGCGTCCGCGAACCGGCCCGCGTACATCAGCGCGCTGGCGCGGAACGCCAGTGCGGTCGGCAGGATGGACAATGCGCCGGTGGAGCGGGCAAAGCCGACCGCCCGCTCGGTGAGCCGGTGCCAGGCCGCGTCGTCCCACACCTCGTGCGTGACCGGTCCGGCCAGCCAGAGCAGCTCCAGATCCTCGTTTTCCGTGAGCGCGTTCAGTGCCCGGACGAAAAGTGGGACGGCGGGCGCGTACCCGTCCAGACTCCACGTCGTGAGACCAGCCAGGAACAGACCGGCCACCTCCTCGCCCGCGGGCGCATCACGGGCGGCCTTGGCCGCCCGGCGCAGGTCGCCGCCGCCGTGCCGGCCGGCGTTCACGGCCGCGCCCAGGGCCGCAAGGTATGTCTCCCGCGCCGCGGCAGGGTCCAGCGCCTCGAGCCGGCGGGCGGCCGTGAGCAGCGGCGGACCCGCCGCTCGTCCGTTGTTGAGCGCGAACGCCACCTGGGCTCGCAGCCGCTCCACCTGGGCACGCTGCAACGGGTCGAGTGGACCGAGCTCCGCGACGGCCAGCAGGTCCGGCACCAGGGCGGGCTCGCCCGCGGCGAGCCGGGCATCCGCGGCGGCCAGGGCACGCGCGGCGCGCCGCTCGGGGTTGGGGGTGAGCTCTGCGGCGCGCTCGAGGAAGGACGCGGCCGCGGATCGGCCGCCGCGGGACAGCGCCCGGTCGGCCGACCGCTCCAGTTCCCCGGCGACCTCCTCGTCCGGTCCGACCGCGGCGTGCGCCCGGTGCCAGGCACGGCGGTCAGGCTCCTGCGCCGGATCGGTCACCTCGCCGAGCGCACGGTGCACCTCGCGCAGTTCGGCGGCATCAGCCGACCGCCAACTGGCCGAGCGCACCAGCGGGTGGCGGAACCGGACCCGGGTGCCGATCTCCACCAGCCCCGCGGCCTCCGCCGGCGCGGCGTCGGGCCCGATGCCCAGCCGCTCGAGCGCGCGCCACAGTAGCGTCACGTCGCCGACCGGCTCGACGGCAGCGGTGAGCAGCAGCCAGCGGGTGTCCGCCGGCAACGCGGCGATGCGCCGCTGGAAGCCCTCCTCCACCCGGCTCACCAGCGGCGTCGCACTCTGCGAGCCGAACCCGAACGCGAGCTCCGCCGGCGTGAGGCCACGCGGCAGCTCAAGCAGGGCGAGCGGGTTGCCGCGCGTCTCGGCGACGATCCGGTCGCGTACGCGGTCGTCGACCGGTCCGGGCAGCACCGAGTCCAGCAGCTCCCGCGCGTCCGCGGCGGGCAACCCGTCGACGCGCAGCTCCGGCAGGCCGCTGAGGATCCGCTCGTCCCCCGGGCTGCGCGAGGCGAAGACCAGCGCGACCGACTCGGCATCCAGCCGGCGGGCGACGAAGGTGAGGATGACCTCGGACATCCGGTCCATCCACTGCACGTCGTCCACGACGCAGACAAGCGGCTGTTCCGACGCGGCCTCGGCGAGCAGCCCGAGCACGGCGAGCCCGGTGACCAGGCCCTCCGGTGGGTTGCCGAGGCTGAGTCCGAAGGCGGTGGCGAGCGCGTCACGCTGCGGCTCGGGCAGCCGGTCGAGGTGGCCCAGCAGCGGCGCACAGAGTTGCTGCAGCGCCGAGTACGCGATCTCGGACTCCGGCTCCACTCCGGCCGTCCGGGTCACCCGGCCGGCCCAGGCGTGCTCGCTCAGATAGTCCAGCAGCGCGGTCTTGCCGGCGCCCACCTCGCCGCGCAGCACCAGTACACGGCTGTGCCCGGCACGGACGTCACGCAGCAAGCGGTCGAGCGTGTCTCGCTCGCGCCGCCGGCCGCGCAACGCCGGTGTTTCGGTATTACTCGGCACCTCGTCCTCCCCCGGCGGAGGGTACACCGAGCTGAGTCTTCTGCACTCCGGTGAAAGGAGCCTACCTCCGGTCGCCCCCGGGGAACTGCCTGGTCGTCGACAGCCGGTGCCGGGCTGGCCTGGAATTCACCGCGACCGTGAACCGGCGGTCGCCGTCGTTCGCCGAGGAACAAGGAAACGTTAAGCCGCGCCTTCGAAATCTGGCGGCACACCTGGACTTCAGCGTGCTCGACACGCCGTACCGTTCATGCTCGCCATCCCGCAATCGCGCGCGGAGGCTCTGCCACCGTCGTGGGCTTGGTCGCGAATGTCGTCATCGACGACCCGCCGCCGCCCGGTTTCCGGCGTCGCCGTCGGCGCCCAAGCTCAGACGGCGCTGACCGCGCTGGCCGTCGCGTACCCGCCGGAGGACCGCGTGGCTCATCCCCTGGTTGGCGCCGTGCGCCCGCCGGGTCGTCCCACGGGCGGGTCGGATGGGTCGGGGACCAGGGGCAGGGCCAGGGTGTCTCCCGGGGGCCATCGACGGGTCCGGTCGGCCAGAGTGATTCGCGTACGACAAGCCTGGAAGAAAGCTGGAACTCGGATGGCCACCCTGCTTCGCATCTACCTTGTCCGCGGCCTCATCGCGATCGCCTGGGCCGCCGGCTTCTCGGCCGTCAACGACTCGCTCACCGCCACCTCCGTCATCCTGCTGATCATTTACCCGCTCATCGATGTGGTTGCCTCGCTGCTCGACGCCCGCGAAGATCCCGGCACCCGGGCCCGTAAGCTGCAGATCTTCAACACCACGCTCAGCGCCCTGGCGGCTCTCGCTCTCGGCCTGGCAGCCATCAGCGGCATCGGTGCCGTGCTCTTCACCTTCGGCGTCTGGGCCATCGTCTCCGGCATCGCCCAGTTCACCGTCGCCATCCGCCGCCGCAGCCCCGAGCTCGGCCGCCAGTGGCCGATGCTGATCGCTGGTGCTTTCTCGGTCATCGCCGGTGCGACCTACCTGCCCGCCGCCCTCGGCGACGATCCCAGCATCAGCATCCTGATCCTCTACACCGCGGCCGGCGGCGTGTTCTTCGTCCTGCAGGCCGCGGGGCTGGCGTGGCGGCAGCGGCGGGCCGTCCAGGCCTGATCGACACATCGACGGTGGAGGTAGGGCGCAGCGTACGCCTTACCCCCACTACGTCGTCCCGATAAAGGGCGTCCGGCTCATCACTCGGATGAAACAGGGCGCCATGATGCCGCACTACTCAAGTCGGCGTGCCTGTTCCTCGATCGACAGGGCGGGAGCGGCGGTGGACGTGCGCTCGCCGATCGCGGCGTCCGCGTCGTCGTCATCCCCGATCCGGCTCGTCTCCTTGAACAGCCGCAGCGCCTGCCCCAGAGATTTGGCGGTGTCCGGCAGTCTCTTCGCGCCGAACAACATCACCAGAACCAGGGCGACGATCAGCCAATGCCAGACGGACAGCTCTCCCATCGCGCCTCCCCCTTTACGGCGTACTGAGCCCACCTTACGGCCCCTGACCTGGGCGGCGGCGGTATCGAGCCCCTCCAAGGCGGATCGCGGATGTTCTCCCGCTCGGTGTCCCTGCGAAGAATGCGAACAGCAGCTTGCCCGGCCCGGTGGGGTCGTAGATGCCAGGCAGGGGCCCGGCGAGCATCTCCAGGACCAGGCCGTGGGCGGTGAGGTGGTCTGCGAGTGCGGTGAGTTCGGCGGCGTCGCGGCGGAGGCGCTTCATCTCGTACACGGTGAAGATGACCCGGCAGTGCGGGGCGTGCGCCTTGACCTCCCGCGCCGTCCGCAGCGCCTCCTCGAACCGGGGGCGGACCCGTACCCGGGTGCTGACGTCGGTGTGCTCACCGACGCCGTACGCGAAGTTGAAGGTGAACACCCGCTCCACCCAGCCTTTAAGGATCGCGGGCATCGTGTACCACCACATCGGGAACTGCATGATGATCGTGTCGGCCCACAGCAATTTCTCCTGCTCGGCGAGTATGTCCGGGGTGAGCGTCCCGGCGTCGAAGGCCCGGCCGGAGTCGTGGGCGACGTGCAGCGGATTTGATGCGTTGGGGCCGAAGTCCTCCGCGTCCACGACCGCCTTCCAGTTCATCGCGTACAGATCGGTCACCCGTACCTCGTGCCCGGCGGTCTCCAATGTGGACACCGCGTGGTCCTTCAGCGAGCTGTTAAGCGACTTCGGCTCCGGGTGGGCGTAGACGATCAGCGTCTTCATGGAAACTCCTTCGGATCGGTTGTGTTCGATCCTGGGCGCCACGGCGCCCGGCATTCAGGGACGCTTCTTCCATCGGACGGGACTTCCTGGTAATGGCAGGACCACCTTCACCGGCACCAAGGTCATACTGGGGGCATGGACGATCTCGCGGGCTTCCTGCGGACCCGGCGTTCCCGGTGACGTCTTCGACGTCCAGCAGCACCTCCCGCCGCCGCGAGAGAGCGCTCCCCACAACCGGGTGTGTAGCCGCCCCCGGGCCATCCACTTGGCTGGATTCCGGGCGGGGAATCAGATCGGCCGCACCTCGTGGTAGTCGGGCTGCCACATGGCGGTCTTGATGCGGTCGTCGATGTCGGTGAGGGCTTGTCCCGTCGCCGTGGGTGGTGAGCGAAGGTGACCGGGAGTTGCGAGAAATGCTCCCGAGTACCTACCGAGTGCCGCAGCCCGTCCGCGATACCAGGTGCCTGTTGGCGCTGCATCGTCTCTCTTTGGCTCAAGTGCGGCTTAGCGGGTGAGGCTTAGCGGGTGGACTCGCGGTTGAACAGCTTCTTCGACCAGAGGTAGCCGCCGAGCGCGATGACGACGCACCAGCCGACCGCGATGACGGCGTTGTTCCCGATCGGCGTGCCCATCAGCAGGCCGCGCAGGGTCTCGATGAGCGGCGTGAACGGCTGGTACTCGGCGAACCAGCGCAGGACGGTGGGCATCGAGCCGGTCGGGACGAACCCGCTGCCCAGGAACGGGAGCAGCACCAGCGGCATACCGACGTTGCTCGACGACTCAACGGTCTTGCTGGCCAGGCCGAACGCGACCGACAGCCAGATGAAGGCGAAGGTCATCATCACCAGGACACCGATGAGGGCGAGCCAGTCGCCAGGTCCCGCCGACGGCCGGAAGCCGATGAGCAGCGCGACGCCGATGACCGCCGCGATGCTGAGCATCGTCTGGATGAGGCTGCCGATGACGTGTCCGGTTAGGACGGACACGCGGGCGATGGCCATGGTGCGGAACCGGTCGACGATGCCCTCGGTCATGTCCATGGCGATCGAGATGGTGGTGCCCTGGACCGCGGCGGTGATCGTCATCAGGATGATCGCGGGGGTGACGTAGTTGACGTACTCCGCACGTCCGCCGGAGACGCCGCCGAGCCCGGCGCCGAGCGTGCCGCCGAAGACGTAGACGAACAACAGCAGTAAGACGATCGGCATGCCGATGAGCTGCAGTGTCATGGACGGGTAGCGCACCATGCGCTTGAGGTTGCGGCGAAGCATCGTCGCCGAGTCGGTCAGGGCGTACGACACAGTGCTCATCGTGCGGTCACCTTCTCCTTGTTGCCGGTGAGAGCGAGGAAGACGTCGTCGAGGTCGGGAGTGTGCACGCTCAGCGAGTCGACCTCGACCCCGTTGTGGTCAAGTCGGTCGAGCAGCGCCTTCAGCGACCTGAGGCTGCCGTCGTGCGGTACGCGCAGGGCGAGCGTGTCGCTGTCGCGGGATACCTGGCCCACGGCGCGCGCGGCGGATTCGAGGTCGCGCTCGTCGGCGAACCGCAGCAGGACGTGGCCGCCGGGAATGCGCCGCTTGAGCTCGTCCGCGGTGCCCTCGGCGACGATCTTCCCGTGGTCGAGCACCGCGATCCGGTCGGCGAGCTCGTCGGCCTCCTCCAGGTACTGGGTGGTGAGGAAGATGGTGACGCCACCCGCCACGAGCTCCCGCACGATCTGCCACATGGCGCGGCGGCTGCGCGGGTCCAGCCCGGTGGTCGGCTCGTCGAGAAAGATCACCTGCGGTGAGCCGACCAGCGTCATCGCGAGGTCGAGCCGCCGCCGCATCCCGCCGGAGTAGGTCGCCGCTGTCTTCTTGGCTGCATCGACGAGGTCGAACTGTTCGAGCAGCTGGGCGGTCCTGCGCCTGCCCGCCTTCCGGCCGAGGTGGTGCAGATCCGCCATCAGGGTCAGGTTCTCCTGACCGGTCAGCAGGTTGTCGACCGCCGAGAACTGGCCGGTGACGCCGATCGCGGCACGCACCGCGTCCGGCTCGGCGGACAGGTCGTGACCCGCGATCCGCGCGCTGCCCCCGTCGGCGCGGATCAGGGTGGACAAGATCTTGACGGTGGTGGTCTTGCCGGCGCCGTTGGCGCCGAGCAACGAGAAAACGGTGCCGCGCGGGACGTTCAGGTCGACGCCGTCGAGCACGACGTGGTCGCCGTACGACCGGCGCAGTCCGGTCGCCGTGATCGCAGATTGGGATGGCGTGGTCATGAGAACCCCTTCGAGATCTGGTCAGGAACGGCGGACGGTGATGTCGCCGAACGACGTGTGCGCGCGGATTTCGACGGTCTGCTCGGACTTCTCCGGTGCTTCGCTGAGACCGTCCAGCGAGTTCTCCACCCGCCCGTGCGAGGTGTTCAGGTCGAGCCATGCGGCGGTGCTGGCGGCGACACCGATTTCGAGGTGGCCGGTCGAGGTGTGCAGCGTGACGGTGTCGCGCGTGACCTGGCCGACGCGAATGGTTCCGTTGGAGGTCTTGGCTTCCACCATGGCGTCGGCCCGGTCGACGGAGATGTCGCCGTTGGCCGAGCGCACCCGCAGTTCGCCGGTGACGGTGCCGATGTCGGTGTTGCCGTTGGAGTTCTTGATGACGGCGGTGCCGCCGATCTCGCCGATGTGCACGCGCCCGGTGCTGGTGGAGACATCGGCGTTGCCCGCGACCGTTTCGACGGTGATGTCGCCACCGGAGGTGGCCAGTCGAAGCGGTCCGGTCCGGTCGAGGCGGAAATGCCCGACCGACGCCTTGAGCCGGCACTCCCCCAGCGTGCCGACGCCGCGCAGGTCCGCTACCGACAGGTCCGCGTGCACGTGCGAGCCGGTGGGAAGTTCGATCAGCACGTCGACCGACCTGGTCTTCTTGGAGAAGTCGAGCATGCGGGCCTTCGGCCCACGGACCGTCAACGTGCCGTTGGCGTACTCGACGCGCGTCTTCTGCGCGGCGTCCACATCGGACTCGTCGGACTCGTCGCTCGGCCGCACCTCGACGACGGTGTCGGTCCGGTCGCTCGCGATGATCTGCACGTCACCGACGGAGAGCTCGATGGTGGCGGAAATCGGTTCAGGCGTGGCAAAAACAGGCATGGCTATCCCCTCAGAATGAGTCAGAAGACATTTCCGCTGGTCAGAGATGTAGGAAGAAAGTGGTCCTGGGTGTCGGCGTGGGCTAGCGAGCCCAGCCCGTGTAACGCTGCGCGCTGCGCTTGCCGCGCCGGTCGGAGCCGTGGTCGCGCTCCGGGGCACGCAGCGCGGTCGAGGCGGCCCGCACCAGCCAGGCGTTGAGCGAGCGACCTTCCTTGCCCGCCGCCTCCTCGATCGCGGCCTTGAGCTGTTCCGGGAGGCGGACGTTGATCCGTGCCACTGGGCCGTCCTCGAAGCTCGCCGCGGCGTCATCAGCCGACACCGCGCCCAGATCCGGGGTGTCCTCGAGTGGCTGCTCCGCCTGCCGAACCGTCACGACGAAGTTCGGGTCACGTCCACGCAGGTGCACCTGGACCGAACCGGGAGCCAGGTCTCGGGTGATCTCGTCGGCAGCCGCCGACAACGCCTCGAGCAGGGTGAGCCGGATCGCCGACTCCATCGACACAGTCAACCGCTCGATCAGCACACTGGCGTCACCATCACCGGTTTCGACGGCGGTCAGCAGCTCGCGACCGAGGGAGGTCACATACGGGGTCAGGTCCATGGCATCACTATGGCACACCGTGATGCCATCGGCAAGCCATATTGGCTCAGATTGGCATCACTCTGGCTCGCGTTTCGCCAGGCTGCATGAACGCTAGCGCCGTGGTGAGCTCGGACCGGTCGGTGTCCATGCCGGGTTTCTTCTCCGCGAAGATGCGCCGGCACCCGGCGGGCTTTCGAGGCGTCGAGCAGGTCCTACGACGGCTGAGCGGGCGGCACGCTCGGATCAGAAAACGGCTTCCGAAGGCTGCTGAAGACCGGGGTTTTGAAGGAGTTGTTGAAGGCGTTTCGGCGTCTCCGGGCGCCTGGTCAAGGGTCTTCAGTTAACGATGTTTTTTGAAGCCTGTCCGGGCTGGATCGCGTTCCGGGCTTTACTCCCCAAGGCGGCTCAGCGCCTGCATGGCCTAGCGCTCTATGCGTGAAAGATCGCAGAGGATGGTGCCTGCCTGTACGAGGCACTGCGCACTGCCTGATTCACCGGCTTTTGTGATCAGTGCTGGGACTTCCGTCCATAGGGTGGCTGCCTCGGTGTACAGCCCGTGGCCGGTGCGCAGGTGGCTGCTGTCGAGCAGTTGGGCGCATTCGTCGAGGAAGTCGCGGTAGAGGTTACGGAAGAGGGCACCGCCGGTGCCGGCCTTCTCCATCAAGAGGGCAGCCTGCGGTAGGTCCCGCTGCGGGTTGTCGGTCCGCTGGAGCCATGTGCGCACCAGCTTTCCGGCCTTCTCGATGCCTCGGTAGCCGAGGTTGGCGATGGGCGGGTTGAGGAAGGCGTCCGCGCAGGCGGTGATGGCGGGAATGATCTGGCCGTGTGGGGAGGGCAGGTTCCTCGGAGCGGTGAGGGTGAAGGACCGGTGCTTGGCGGTCATCGGGCCGCGCGCGGCCCTGGCCTCGGCGAGGCTGGTCAGGCTGGTGGATACCGTTCCGCCTTGCTGGTCGGTGTCCACCAGGTAGGCGTCGTGGTCGTCGTAGCCGTGCATGGCCACGACATGACCGCCGAAGTGCACCTTCGACCCGAAGTAGTCCAGGTAGTAGCTGTCGAGCTGCAGTCCGACGGGGTGGCCGGCGTCGATGGGGGCCACCACGTTCTCCCAAGCCCTGCGGGGGGAGGTGGTCTCCTGGACCAGGAGCTCCAGCCCGAGCCTGGTGGCCAGGTTTCTGGTGAGGTCGAAAGGCTTGACCCGTCCCCCGAGGAAGGGGAAGCCCATGTTCTTGCCGTCCCAGTAGATGAACGACAGACCGGAGCCGAGGCCGAAGAGCATGGGCTCGGACAGGTCGAGTCCCTGGTGCCGCAGCAGCACCCCCAGAGCTGTCGTCTCGCAGTGCTGCGTACCCCGGGCATCAATGTCTATTACCGTGGTCATGCCATGCTTTCCTGGACGGGGATGATCAGCCGGGTCATCAGTTCTTCTTGCGGCGCCTCTGCCGGCCCGACGAGATAGGCCTCACGTACGGGCGCTTGCGGGCGCAGCCCGCGCTCGTGGATGGCGGAGAAGAGAGCGTTGTAGGCCAAGGGCAGTTGGGCATAGGGCCCGATGTGCATGGTCTCGGCAATGGGTCCGCCGGGAAGCGCCTCAAACTCCAGGCCGGGCGTCCCGTCCCCCTGCGGCGTCTGCACTCCGACGGCGATCTCCATCCGCTCTTCCAGATCCAGCGGGTACAGCGCCCACAGTGGCAGCTTCCATGCGATTCTCGCCTTGCCGAGTACGGGCAGCAGCCGGCTTACGCACTCCTCGACCTTCTCTCCGATCTCCGCAGGGGTGCAGACCGCTCGCACCACTGCCAGCCGTCGCTCCGGCTCTCTGCCCATCGTCACCTCATAGCCGGGCAGGCCGCCCTCCGCCAGCCGCTCCAGCATCTCCAGCCGTGCCTGGTCCCTGCTGATCCGCTCGGCCAGCCGGTCCCGCTCAGCGCGCAGGATCTGTGCCCTGGACTCAGGCTCGGCAGCCAGCGCCTGAGCGATCACAGCCAGGGGAAGATCCATCTCACGGAGCAGGGCGATGGTCAGGGCATCACGTGCCTGTTCAGGTGTGTAATAGCGGTAGCCGGAGCTGGCATCCACGCGGACCGGAGGCAATAGCCCCATCTCGTCGTAGTGCCGTAGCTGCTTGACGCTGAGCCGGCACAGGCGGGCGAAGCGCCCGATGGTGAGAAGTTCGTCTTGCACGCCACCATGGTGGACTCTCCCACGGTGGGAGAGTCCAACGCTGTACCCATTGGCCCCAAGGCCCCCCTACTCCTCTTCGCCGTCGTCATCGCTTGGGGCGTCCGGGTCGCGCAGCGGGCGCAGGCCCTGGCCGGGGCTAACCGAACCGCTTCGTCCTTGACGCCCGCAGCGGCGAGATCACCGAGAAGGAGATCACGAAGATGATTCCACGACTGGCCGAGATGACCGAGGTCCTGAAAGAGGCGGACCCGGTTGATGTCCCAGGTTCGTCGGCTCTCAGCGAGCTCTAACTTTAGAGAGGACCCGGTAGAAGGGCCATCGGCTGAGGAGCCACTCGGTCACGTCGAACAGCCGGACGCCTTCGCCCGTGCCGTGACGGCCTTCGTGGCAGCCACGGCCGAGTGACGGACTAGCCGCACGCACAGCATGCGAAGTCCGTCAACCGCTGCTTTCGGGTGCCCAGTTCCGTACGGCGGGGGCATACCCGGCAGGCTTGTCCCCGACCTTGACGCCCGGACTGACCAGCCAGCTCTGATAGTCGGGCGTGAACATCTGGTAGACCGACAGGGGCGGCACGGAACTCGCCTCGTCGAGCTCGGCGCGCAGCTCGGCCGGCAGTTCGAAGTCGAGGGCCGCCATGTTTGGCGTCGAGCTGGTCCGCGCTGCTCGCCCCGACGATCGCCGAGGCGACACCGGGCTGGGTGGCGACCCAGTTGAGCGCGACCTGGGCCATCGTCACGCCGAGCTTGTCGGCGACGCTCTCGACCGCCGCCAGTAGCCGCCATTCCCGCTCCGTCCACGAGCGTCCGGGGGAGCCCGCGCCGCTGAGCCGACCGTCTCCGGCCAAGCCCTGGTCGGCACTGCGGTACTTGCCGGTGAGGAAGCCGCCGCCGAGCGGGCTCCGTGCGGTGATGCCGAGTCCCAGGCTCAGTCCCATGGCGACGTGCTCCAGCTCGATCGCCCGGTCGATGAGGGAGTAGGGCAGTTGAAGGCTGACCACCGGTACGAGGGAGTGGGTCTCGGCGTAGGTCTGGGCCCGCGCCGCGTACCAGCTGGGCACGTCGGACAGGCCCGCGTAGCGGATCTTTCCGGCCCTGGGTGAGGTCGTCGAAGGTCCGCATGACCTCCTCGACGGGAGTGATCCGGTCCCAGGTGTGCAGCAGGAACAGGTCGATGTAGTCGGTGCGCAGGCGGCGCGGTGACGTATCGACCGCTCTGATCATGTGCTTGCGGCCGTTCCCCCCGCGTTCGGATCTCCGGGGGCGACGCTGTTGGTGAACTTGGTGGTGAGCACCACCCTGTCGCGCATCTTGGCTTCCGCGATGAGGTTGCCGAGGATGGTCTCGCTCTCGCCGGCGATGTAGAAATTCGCGGTGTCGATGAAGTTCCCGCCCGCTTCGAGATAGCGGCGGAAGATCGGGCGGGCCTCCTCCTCGGTCTTGCCGTACGCGGCATGGAAACCGCCGGTGCCGAAATTCATCGTGCCCAGTGCCAGCAGGCTGACGCGCAGCCCGGAACGTCCGAGCAGGTAGTGGTGATCCACGGACATGAGGGTGCCACTCCGTTCGCAAGCAGATTCGAGGAGGTTGGGACGAACACTTGTCAGCTTGCGTATCCAAAAATGGACTTTAAAGTCCAAAGATGGCCAATCGTCACTGCCTTGACAGGTGACGGTGATGCTGCGAGCATCGTCACCAGTTAGACGGGTGACGCCGATGGTGTGCCCGTTCAGAATGAGAGATGCGCGTCGGGAAGGAACTGCCATGGCTGCCAGCTACACCGCGGTCGTCACCGTGACAGGAGAGGGCCGCAACGGAGGCCGCGTCGCGGCCGACGACGGTCTCCTCGACACCACCCTCGCCATCCCCAAGGAGCTGGGCGGGGCCGGGGGAGCCACGAACCCCGAGCAGTTGTTCGCCGCCGGCTGGGGCGCCTGCTTCCTCGGCGCGGTCAGGAGGGCGGCGGCGCAGCGCAAGGTGAGGCTCACGAGCACGAGCATCACGGCCGAGGTGACCCTGCGCCACGGCGACGGCGGCGAGTTCGGCCTCGCCGCCGTCCTCAACCTCGAGCTCGGCGGCGTGGACGAGCAGACCGCCGCCGAGCTCGGCGCGGCCGCCCACCAGATCTGCCCCTACTCCAAGGCCACTCGCGGCAACATCCCCGTCACCATCCGGGCGACCGCCGTCGCCTGACCCGCCGCCGGCCGGCGTCCTGCGTCGGCGGCTTCACCACGGAAGGGAGCATCCCGTTGCGTATATCGAATCTTATGAAGGCGTTGTCGCTGGCCGTGCTCGCGACGGCCGTCGCCCTCGCCTGCTTCGCCCAGGTTTTCTGAGCACGAATAGGCGGGACGGCGGGCGTGGCGACAGGTCGCGCCCGCCGCTCCCGGAGGGTGAGCCCTCCGTCAAGGCGACGCAAGCTTGCTGGCGCGCAGGTGGGCGATGCCCATATCCAGGGCGGCTTCCAGATGGTCGATCTCGCCGGTGGACATCTGGATCAGTACGCCGCCCTGGATGCCGGCGAGCAGGGCGGCAGCCGCGCGGTCGGGGTCCAGGCCCGGGTCGATCTCGCCGGCGTCCTGCATGTGCCGCACGCCGGTGGCGATCTCGGCCTGCCAGCGGTGCATCAGCTCGGTGACCACGGCCTGGGCGCCGGGCGTGCGGCTGCCCAGCTGTGACATGACGGAGTTGAGCGGGCACAGGCGGCCCTGCCTGCGGTAGCGGTCGACGACCTTGTCCCGCCACGATTGCCAGGCGGGCCAGGAGGTGAGGTCGCCGAGCTGGGGC
The DNA here is from genome assembly GCF_041262585.1 of Planotetraspora sp. GP83. Classification (NCBI taxonomy): domain Bacteria; kingdom Bacillati; phylum Actinomycetota; class Actinomycetes; order Streptosporangiales; family Streptosporangiaceae; genus Planotetraspora; species Planotetraspora sp. GP83. Next base: position 35,571 of record NZ_JBGCBZ010000036.1, read on the forward strand.
CGCTGGTCCTCCAGCACCCGGTCGGCCTCGAAGCGGGCCACGGCCAGCAGGAGCTCCTCCCGGCCGGCCGGGAAGTAGTGGAAGAGCTGGCTCTTGCTCGTCGCCGTCCTGGCTAGCACGTCGTCGAGCGTCATGTTGGCCACGCCGTGCTCGCGGATGTGCGCTGCCGCACCCTCGAGAATGCGCTGCCGCGTCGCGGCCCCCTTGCGGGTCAGAGTGCGCATGACCGCCCTCCGGACTGGACTTGCCAGTCCATGGTAGCTGGAGTGCGCATCAAGCGGGGCGCTCATCGGCGAGCGGCGAACAGCAGCAGCCACCCCTTGACTGAGAAGGTCACGCCAGCAGGTTCGAACAGCGCCACCGCGTATTCAGGTGGGAGCGGCATATGTAGCCGGTGCCCCAGCGTGCGATCCGGGCCAGCGCCGGCCGTGCGAACCCGCCGAAGAGGAGCTCAGGGCCGCTCGCGCTCACCGGGGCCGGACCGACCGGCCCGAGACCCGGGGCGACCGGTTCGCCGGCCCGGATTCGGCGCATGGTCGCCAGTTGCTCGTCCATCCGCCGCCCCCGTCCGGCATGATCGGCGCCCACGGCCTGGAAGTCGTCCTCCCGCGCACCGATCCCGAGACCGAGGTGAACCGGCCGCCGGACAACCGATCGAGCTTGGCGCTCTGCTTGGCCAGCAGCACCGGATCGCGCAGGGGCGCGAGCAGCACTTCCGACCGCACCCGGATCCGCTCTGTCACTGCCGTCATGGCGGCCAGCATGACCATGGTCTCGGGGATTGTCGTACACGATCCGGTCCGGCACGCCGATCCTGGCGTACGGACCGGCGTCCGCGCGCTTCGCCCACGCGACCAGCGCGGCAGGATCGACGAAGGCCACAGCGAGTTGTCGGCCGGATCGTCGAACGAGAGGGGCGCCTTCTGGACCGAACAAGTCCGCCTCCCGCCGTCACCGATTTAAGGGGTGACGGCGATTGTGTGCCTTGAAGTCACCTGTCAAACTGGTGATGTGAAGCACGTGTTTTTGTGCGGCAACCCCGCGCTCGACCTCGCCTGCACGCTCCGCGCGCGCCGCACGGAACGCGTGGAGACGCTCGACGTCCCCGACCGGCTCGACGCCTGGTACCTGGAGTCCGGCGTCGTCGACGCCGCCTCCCCCTGTCAGGAGGCGGATCTGGCCCAGGCAGTGGCGGTACGCGAGGCCATCTACGCACTGGTCACCGCCCGGCTCGCCGGTGACGCGTACGACAACGAGGCGCTCGCCCTGCTGAACGAGACCGCGCGCAAGCCCCCTGCGGCGCCCCAGCTCACGGCCAAGGGGCGCTGGGTTGAGGCAACCCCCGTGCAGGCGCTGTCCACCGTGGCCCGGCACGCCATCGAGCTGCTCAGCGGGCCAGAGGTGCCGCTGATGAAGGAATGCGCCAACCCCGAGTGCACCAAGATCTTCATCGACCGGTCGCGCGGCGGGCGCCGGGAGTGGTGCGGCATGGAGTCATGCGGCAACAAGATCAAAGCGGCGGCCTACCGGGCTCGCAAGAAGGAGACCCAGACGGCCGTTACCCGCTGATGCCGGCGACTGCTATGGTGAAAGACGCTTGAGATCGGAAGCTGGGAGACCAGACGTGGCAGGTGACGACGACATCTCCGGGTGATACCGGAGGTTGATCGGCCCCGGCAGGCGCACATGACCGCCGCCGATGTGGCCTTTGTCGTCATTCCCCGAATCCCTGTCCCCCTTGCCGGGCGGCTTCGGCGCGCCCGCGTTCTCGTACGAGGTCTTTCGCATGTCCGATGCGTTCATCGTCTGCTCCCACCTGTCCTTCTCCTGGCCTGACGACACGCCCGTCTTCAGCGACCTGTCCTTCACCGTCGGCGACGGCCGCACCGGCCTCGTCGCCCCGAACGGCGCGGGCAAGAGCACGCTGCTCAAGCTGATCGCCGGCGAATACGCGCCCCGCGGTGGCAGCGTGTCCGTCGACGGCGTGCTCGGCTACCTGCCGCAGAGCCTGCCCCTTACCGGCGACCTGACCGTGGCCGAGGTCCTCGGCATCGCCCCGGTGATCGCCGCGCTGGACGCCATCGAATCGGGCGATACCAGCGAGGAGCACTTCACCACGATCGGCAACGACTGGGACATCGAGGAGCGCACTCGTGCCCAGCTCGACCGGCTCGGGCTCGGAGACCTCGCGTTCGACCGCACGCTGGCCACGCTGAGCGGTGGCCAGGTCGTCTCGCTCGGCCTGGCCGCGCAGCTCCTCAAGCGGCCTGACGTCCTGCTGCTCGACGAGCCGACGAACAACCTCGACCTCGGCGCGCGCCGCAGGCTCTACGACGTGCTCGGCGACTGGAACGGCTGCCTGCTCGTGGTCAGCCACGACCGGGCCCTGCTCGACCGCATGGACCGCATCGCCGAGCTCGACCGCGGCGAGATCCGCTTCTACGGCGGCGGCTTCACCGCGTACGAGGAGGCCGTGCGCGCCGAGCAGGAGGCCGCTGAACGCAACGTGCGCAGCGCCGAGCAGGAGCTCAAGCGTGAGAAGCGGGAGATGCAGCAGGCCCGCGAGCGCGCCGAGCGCCGGGCCGGCAACGCCGCCCGCAACCTCAAGAACGCCGGCCTGCCGCGGATCTTTGCCGGGAACATGAAACGGGGCGCCCAGGAGTCCGCTGGGCGGGCGGGCCAGATGCACGCCGCCCGTGTCAGCGATGCCAAAGCGAGGCTCGACGAGGCCGGACGGGTGCTGCGCGACGACCAGAGGATCGCGCTGGAGCTGCCGGGCACCAATGTGCCCGCCGGGCGCACAGTCTTTCACGGCGAACGCCTGCAGGCCCGCGGCCTGTTCGCCGGGCCGGGCATCGACCTGACCGTCCGCGGGCCCGAGCGCATCGCGCTGACCGGTCCCAACGGCGCGGGCAAGTCCACCCTGCTGCGCCTGATCAGCGGCGACCTGGAGCCCGACAGCGGCACGATTAGGCGGGCCGACGGCCGGGTGGCCTACCTGTCGCAGCGGCTCGACCTGCTCGACGTCGAGCGCACCGTGGCCGAGAACCTGGCCGCGTTCGCACCCGGCATGCTGGAAGCGGAGCGGATGAACCTGCTGGCCCGCTTCCTGTTCCGCGGCGTGCGTGCGCACCTGCCGGTGGGCGTGTTGTCGGGCGGCGAACGGCTGCGCGCCACGCTGGCCTGCGTGTTGTGCGCCGAGCCGGCGCCCCAGCTGTTGCTGCTGGATGAGCCGACCAACAACCTGGACCTGGTGAGCGTGGCGCAGTTGGAGAGCGCGCTCAGCGCGTACGAGGGGGCGTTCGTGGTGGTCAGCCACGACGAGCGGTTCCTCGCGGAGATCAAGGTGGGGCGCCGGCTGGAGCTGTCCGGGGGGCGGCTGCTGGAGACCGGGGGGCCCGCCGGTGAGTGACGCGCTGCTCGCCCGCGATCTCGTACGGACACTGGGGGCACGGCGCGTGCTCGACGGCGTCTCGCTCACCGCCGCACCCGGCCACCGGATCGGGCTGATCAGCGAGAACGGTGCGCATGTCCACCCTGCTGCGGTTGCTGGCCGGAGTGGACGAGCCGGAATCCGGCACCAGCGTGGAGGTCGCCTTCATGCTGAACCTCTCGCCGGAGGAGGTGCCCTGGGAGTCGCATCCGGCCGGCACCGGGTGGCTGTCGATTAGGTGTCCGCCTGCGCGAGGGCATGATTGTGCTGGCCGACCGTAACATCGCCGCCCAGAAGCTGAACTGCGCGATCACCGGCACCGGCGCCCACGTGCTGGTCCGCGTCCGAAATGACCGCCGCCTGCCGGTCTTGCGCCGCTGCAGCGACGGCTCCCAACCTCTCGATGCTGGGCGGGCTCGCGGTCCGCGTCGTGGAGTGCGTGATCGCCATCACCACCGCCACGGGGCGGGGCACCGGCTCCTACCGGCTGGTGACCAGCCTGCTCGACCCGCACCGCTTACACACCGCCCAAGACCAGGTCATCGGCGCGGCCGACGTCATCGCCGGCACCTCGTAACTGCTGCGGGCGATGGTGGCGTTGGGGTGTTCGGACATTAGGCGCTCCTCTTTGAGGGAAGGGGTAAAGAGGGTGGCTTCCGTGAAGCTACGCCGCCTTGGAAGGACGACAAGAGACGCTCAGATGCCGGAGATAGGCCGCAAGCGGCGGGGGTTTCGGCGATGCCGCAATTCGATAAATGAGCCGTGAATATGCGCCATGAGCGTAACTCGCCCGTTGACAGCCGAGCGCCCATGTGCAGATCATGAGGGCGTTTGCCGCGAATAGACCATTCGCCGAAACCTGTGTAAAGCTCGGACCGAAAGCTCAAACCCCCGTGAAGTCCAGACTCGTGTGAGCTCAGACCTCCCGTGTGAGCTCAGACCTCTCTGAGCCAGACCGTGAGCCCAGGCTTGTCCGCCGTCCACCCTGTAGGGAGTGTCCATGCCCCACATCGCCCTCAACTCCGACGAGCCTGGCATTCGCGGCCTTTTCCGGTTCCGCCCGGAGACGGCGCGCCCGCTGAACGAGCTCGTCGAGGTGTTGCTACGGGCGGAGAGCACGCTGTCGCGCGGGGAGCGAGAACTGATCGCGGCCTACGTCTCGTCTCTCAACCGCTGCCGTTACTGTTACTCCTCGCACGCCGCATACGCCGCGATCCAGCTTCCCGAGGGGATGGACCTGGTCGAGCAGGTGCGCGCGGACCTGGACGCCGCCCCCGTCTCGCCCAAGCTGAGGGCGCTGCTGGGGATCGCGGGAGCCGTACAGCAGGGTGGGCAGCAGGTCTCCGACAAGCACATCGCGGCCGCCAGGGCGGAGGGCGCGACGGACGTCGAGATCCATGACACGGTGCTGATCGCGGCGGCGTTCTGCATGTTCAACCGCTACGTCGACGGGCTGGCGACGTTCGCCCCCGACGACCCCGAGGTGTACGCGGCGCGGGCGGAGCGCATCGCCTCCGACGGCTACCTGGCGCTGCTCGCCGAATCCCAGCACGCCGGCTGAACACCCCACCACAGAAGGAAACGGAATGCCGCATATCACTCTGAACACCGATGCTCCCGGGATCATGGGGCTGATGAACTACCGCCCGGAGACCGCCGCGCCGCTGAACCATCTGGCCGAGGTGCTGCTGCGTGGGGAGAGCACGCTGTCGCGCGGGGACCGGGAGCTGATCGCGGCGTACGTGTCGTCGCTGAACCGCTGCAAGTTCTGTTACTCCTCGCACGCCGCGTTCGCTGCGGCCCAGCTCGCTGAGGGGATGGACCTGGTCGAGCAGGTGCGGACCGATGTGGACGCCGCTCCCGTCTCGCCCAAGCTGAGGGCTCTGCTCGGCATCGCGGCAGCCGTACAGCAGGGCGGGCAGCAGGTCTCCGACAAGGACGTCGCGGCGGCCAGGGCGGAGGGCGCGACGGATGTCGAGATCCATGACACGGTGCTGATCGCGGCGGCGTTCTGCATGTTCAACCGCTACGTCGACGGGCTGGCGACGTTCGCCCCCGACGACCCCGAGGCGTACGCGATGGCCGCCCAGCGGGTCATCACAGAGGGCTACGGCAGCACGACACCCCCCGTGGAGCGCCCCGCCCGATGACCACGAACGGATCGGCGAGCACGTCCATCGTCATCTGATCATCGGAGCCGGGCCTGCCGGTTTGCAGCTCAGCTACTACCTGCGCCGGGCCGGACTATCTCACCCTCGAACGCGAGGCCGCGCCGGGCGGCTTCTTTCGCACGTACCCGCGCCACCGCAGGTTTCGCACGGGCTGCGGCGGCTGGCCGCGATCGAGTCGGTCCGAGGCTCGTTCGAATCTGCCGCAGCGGCGATCGGCCGTAACACCGGCGTCAAGCTGGGCGAACGACAAGCTGAAGCACTCGCCCAGGCCGCCGCGGCCGACATCGACGACTTCTACTCCGCGCTGCGCCCGCAGCCTCGCCCCGGCCGATGGGTGCTGGTGCTGTCCGTGGACGGCAAGGGCATCGTGATGCGGCCCGAGGCACTGCGCGAGCCGACCGCGCGCGCCGCCAAGGCCAGCAGCTCCCATCTGGCCAGCCGCCCTGTCACCCGGGGAAAGTCCGACAGACGAGCCACGGCAGCAACATGGCACCCATATGCCGAAATTCCCTACTTGACGTATAGGGATTCTATGAGTTCGATAGACCCATGACGCCGTACGCCCGCTGTGGATTCGAGTTCCACGCCATCGTGCGGCGGCACATCGATCTGGCACGGGTGAGCAGTGCCCTGTGTCGCCCGGCATCCGCCCGCTGACACTCTCCAACCCTCATCCAGCCCAGGCGTCACCAGCCGCGGCGCATGCCTGCATGCGGCCGGCGTGCCGTCCTGGATGGACCCATCCCGCGTCGCGCGTGGCATACGGCCGCGTGCGCCGCCACCGTATCCCTGTCTCGCGATGTCTGCCGCATCGGCGGGCATCGGGGCTGTCTGCCTCCGGGGTGAGCACTGTGAAGACCACCACCAGGGGTGACGAACCCGGCGGTTTGCCTATACCCGGCAAGGGGGTGATGCGCCGAGACAACTGCGAGGACACACGGCAATAAATCTGAAAGCACAGGAAGAAAGGGCGCAGGTGTGAAATCGTACACGGCACATCGTCGGAGATTGACGCTCTCGTTGACCCTGCTCATCCTGCTCGCGAGCGCCGTCTACGCGGGTCTGAGATTCGAGGGTTCGCTGGCGTTGGCGGCGACGACGCAACCCAACATCGTCTTCATTCTGACCGACGATCTCGACGAAGACGTCTTCGGCAAGGACGCCGGGCTCCAGACGCTCCTGACCAGCCAGGGGACCACATTCAACAAGCAGTTCGTCGAGCTTTCCCTCTGCTGCCCGTCGCGAACGTCGACGCTGCGCGGGCAGTTCGCCCACAACACGGGGATCTTTACGAACGATGCCGCCAGCGGCGGTGGATTCGAGTCCGTGTACAACAAGGGGCTGGAGAATTCGACGATCGCGACGTGGCTCCAGAGCGCCGGGTATCGGACGGGGTTCTTCGGCAAGTACCTGAACGGCTATCCCAACGGGGCGCCGAGCAGCACCTATATCCCACCCGGATGGACCCGTTGGTTCAGCCCCAACGGCGGAAGCCCCTACTCCGAGTACAACTACGACGTCAACGACAACGGCACGACCGTCCATTACGGCAGCGCACCGTCGGACTACGGGGTCGACGTGATCTCGCGCAAGTTGACCACCTTCATCAAGAACACCACCACCAACTACCCGAACAAGCCCTTCTTCACCTACGTCGCTCCTTACATTCCCCACGGGCCGGCGACCCCGCCGCCCCGCTACGCCGGCATCTACGCCGGCGCCAAGGCTCCGCGGACTCCGTCGTTCAACGAAGACGACGTGAGCGACAAGCCGGCCTGGATACGGAACAAGGCCAAGCTCACACAGACCCAGATAGACAACATCGACGCCCTGTACGAGAAGCGCAGGGAGTCACTTCGATCGGTCACTGACCTTGTCCAGGACACCATCGACACCCTGCGGGCGCAGGGCGTGCTCGACAACACCTACATCGTCTTCACCTCCGACAACGGTTTCCACCAGGGACAGCATCGGCTGAACTCCGGCAAGAACACTGCCTACGAGGAAGACCTCAATATCCCGCTGGTCATCCGAGGGCCCGGCGTTCCCGCCGGAGCGGTTGTCAACTCCTTCACCCTCAACGTCGACCTAGCGCCCACCTTCGCCGAACTCGCCGGGGTGACACCGCCCAGCTTCGTCGACGGCCGGTCACTTGTACCGTTCCTCAAGGGGGTCACGCCGTCGCGGTGGCGTCTGGCCTTCCTGAACGAGCACGCCGGGCCTAGCACTCTCAACACGAATACCCAGAACAACCTGTTGGAACCGCAGGATCCCGGTGATGCGCAGGCGCTGGCTACCGGGGGAGCCCCCGTCTACGTCGGCCTGCGAGCCAAGCCCAACACGCTCGGCACGCACGGTCCGTTGAACTACGTCGCCTACGACACGGGCGAGCATGAGCTGTACGACCTGTCCGTGGACCCCTACCAACTCGACAACTCCTACAGCAGTGCCAGCCAGACGCTCAAACAGCGGCTCTACGCCTGGGTGGCCAACCTGAAGAACGCCTCCGGCCAGGCATTGCGTGACGCGGAGGAGAACCCGCCGCAGTAGCGGGCCCCTCGCCGGTTGCTAGAAGGGGACAGGATCTTCCCTGTCCCCTTCTCCAGGCCCCCGAGCGCCGCGCTCCCGGACTCACCACCGGTCAGCATCGTGTGACCGGCACCTCCAGTCCGTCCTGACGCCGTTAACCAACTACCGGAGACCTTGTTGTTTATCGATCACCGACACCCACAGTCAGCGCCTCGTGATCATTTAAAACGCCCTAGTCGATCTTGGTCTTTCTGCTCAGACTCGCGTAGTAGTCCTCAAGCATCATGCGGAGCGCTGGGCGGTCGGTGAGCTGGATCGACTGGACGACGTGGGCCACTTCTGAGCCGCTGAAGGCGGCTTGCTTGCCCTCCCAGATGTGGTCGGTCAGCTCGAAGAGGATGTTTCTGGCGACGGCGTCCGGGGCGCCTTGCGAGGCCCAGCCGAAGGAGACGGTGATTGTGGTCGCGGTGGGCGTCGACTCGAAGGTCAGGGGCTGGGTGTCGTCGGGCGTTGCCGGCTGCGGGTGCGCGCCGGGATCGTCCTTGGTGCGCTGCTCCGGAGCGCGGTTGAGCCCGCCTCCCGGCTGGGCGCCGAGCCTGAGGACGAGGTAGGTGTTCACCGCGCTCATCAGGGTTTCGAGCTGGGCGAAGAGCTCTCTCAGCACAGCGGTGAGCAGTGGTTCGGAGTCTGAAGGCATCGGCGGCAGTCCGCGCAGTTCCTGGGGGGTGATCCGCCCGTTCGCGGCCAGGCCGATCAGGTCGTAGACGCGAACCCAGGCGCGGACCACTCGTGAGCACATCAGTGCGTGCACCTGCGCCAGCGAGTCGCCGGCACCGTCCCGTAGCGCCTGGACCTCCCCGGCGTTGAGCTGGCCCGGCATTCCGCCGATCAGGTCGATGACCACCTGCTCGTAGTTGCCCGCGTTGAGGAGAGCCAGCTTCGGCGGCAGCAAGTAGTGGGCGTGGGCGTCGCGGTAGGCGAAGTCGACAGTGGGCTCCACCGCGAGCGTGTGCGAACCCTCGTGCACCAGGGTGGAGGCAGCCTTCACGTCGGACATGAGGTGCGGGCGAAACTCGGAGGACAGGTCGATGCGTGCGGCCGCGCCGCTGCCCCGCCCGAGCGCCCCCATCGAGCGGGGCAGCTCCGGGTTGTAGAGCATCCCCTTGCTCTTGCCGTCTGAGCGGGTATGGATGGCCTGCAGCTGCTGCAGGATCTCCCGGAACCGGGGGGCGGCCGCCGCGGCGGCCTCGTCCCCGAAGCAGGTCCGCACACTCGCCATCGCTCGCGGCGAACCAGTCTCGATCGGGCGGACCACCTTCTCCTCGACCAGTTTCAGCAGCCGGATGATCCACGGGCTCCCTGCCACCGGTGGAAAATCCTCCGCCGGCTGCTGCGCCTGGGTAGCCGCGGGGGCGAGAAGCTGGTTGAGATCAGTGACGAACTGCGGCAGCTCGGCCGCCCTGCGTCGTGCCGTACCCTCCTTGGCCTCCCCGGGAGGGATGAGGTTGAGCTTGCTCCACTGGACGACGAGCCGCTGGTAGGAGTCGCCACGCGTGGCCTGCTTCGCGAGGGCAGCATCGATCAGCCGACGGTAGGAGGCGTAGACATTGTTCTCGTTTGCCGCGATCTGCTTGAGCAACGCGGGAGTGGGAACGGGGATCATGTCACCGTTGTAATCCCCCGGAATCCGTTCCCGATTGCCAAGCGCTTGCAGAAGGTGACCTATCGGTGGACGCTTTGTGAGCTATTCCTCCCCATGCCCCAACACGTCGCTTTGGCAGGGCGGACGACTAAGAGGTCGCAACAAATGATCTCTGGCGTATCCCCCGGTCCGGCTCGTCGTTGATCTCCGTGTGAAGAAGGGCGAGCAGCTGCCGTGGATCGTGCGGGACAGCCTTGCGCAGCGCCCTGAACATAGAAGCCATCCTGGCCGCCAGATGGGCCGACCCCGCTCAGTTCTCCGACGATGAGTTCGCGCGGGCGGAAGGGTTCTGGCTGAACCGGCGGGCTGAGGACGATCCGCTCCTGCAGATCCGTGCGAAGGGCGGCCCGCTTGGTCGAGTCGTGGACCGGGCGGATGCCTCGCGACGTCGGCTCGTTCGGCATCCAGCTCAACCTGGAGACCCGCGACCTGGACCTGGGCATCGGCTCCCCGGTGGACGGCCGCCAGAAGCTGATGGCGGCGCTCTCCTCACACGCGGCGTTCAAGGATGAGCGCCGCACCCGCTTCAACACCAGCCGGCTGGTCTCCGCCTTCACCCTGAACGGAGTCGAGATCGACCTGTCGGCCCTGACCGAAGAGGACTTCACGGTCGCGTGCCGCATGCTCGACGAGATCGACACCCAGATGAGCCGGGACGAACGCATCGCCCACACCTGGGTCAAGCACCTGCTGCGCTCGGCTGGCCGGACGGATGACTACGCCACCTGGAAGCTGGTCACCTACGCCCGGTTCTGCCCGGAGTTCAACTGGGTGCCGACTTCTGAGACTTCCCCCGCTGTTTAGTGCCGCAGCAGCCAACGTTCGCCCTGTCTTGATTGGGGACATGACCGTCGGCTTTCCGCCATGAGAGCATGATCGGTTCAGGCTGCCGGGTGCCTCCGAGCTGCCCGCTTTCGTCCCCTGGCGGTCTGGATGTGCGGTTTCTGCTGTTTCGATGAGATCCCGTCGACTCAATGGTCGGGAGCCATGTGAAGCTCCCGGATGTACGCTCACAATCGCGGCTCAAATGCGACCCTGATGTTCATGCTGACTTGGGAGGTTCCATGGTCCGCAGCATCAAGCTCCTGCCCTTCGCCTGCAGTTCCGCTCTGTGACCGAGGAGAAGGGGCGACACGACCCCGACGACTTCTCGGGGATCAGCCTCGGCGGCGCGGCCTTCATTTTGACCGTCGTGGCCCTGAGACACCCCTGGCAGACGCTCAAGGAACTGCTCACCGTGGTCCGTCGGCTGGGCCGCCGGGCGCTCAGGCTCGCGATGGCCCCCTTCGTACTGGTGGCCGTAACCCTGTGGTCGCGCCGAAGAGATCGACGCCCCACCTTCGAGGACTATCTGCATGGCCGCGAGGAGGAAGGAGACCACCCGTGACCGGGATCGCCGAGTACGGCGGCGTTCCACGGTGCGAGCACCGTCGCAGGGAGCAGTGCTCGTCATGGGGCCTGTGCCGACTGTCGATCCAGTCGTAGCACAGCGTGACCTCCAGCCCTTGCGCAGTCGGGCGGCCTGGCTGTCGGTCTTCTCGGGAATGGTGTGCCGGATGCCGCGGCGGCGTAGGTAGTCCCGAACCGGCCCGTTGCTGTAGGCCTTGTCGGCCGTGAGGCGGTGGGGCTTCTTCCGCGGTCCGTACCGTTCCGGCAGATCACGCCACTGCACCCGAGTCCGCACTCGGTGCAAGATCCCGTTGATCACCTGCCGGTGATCCCGCCACCGGCCACAACGTCCGTCACTGACGGGCAGGAACGGCCGTAGCCGCTCCCACTCGGCATCCGTCAAGTCACCCCGCTCCATGTCCACTTCAACGACTGGGGCATGGAGCAGTGACATAACCGTCCCGGACAACTCCTTGCAGAAACAACGGCCGGGGCGCGCTGCATCCCGACGCAATCATACTGCGATTCGTGACCCTTCAAGAGGTACGTGTCCGCCACCGCAGTGGGCAATGGTGCTCCGGTGTTCGAACCGGCGACAACATCGTGGCCTACGACGTTGAGATCCTTCCCCCGTGGCGGGTTCCCGGCCGACCCACGACCGATCGCTGCTTCGTAATCGCCGACGAAGGGATACAGATCACCAGGCCGGTCACCTTCGTCGACGCACTCGAAGGCGGTTGGTACATCGACCTGGTCGAACTGGAGGAAGCGGGCCCGAAGCGGCTGGTGGTCCACGACCTCTACGCGGCGATCATGTCCGCGGCCAGGGCGGGTTTGGTGGCGAACGCGATCGGGTCCGGCACGCCGGCGGATCGGCAGCGGGGCTGGTCGGCCAGCCAGGAGTGCTCAGGCAGGTAAAGACGGCGATCGTCAATGCCCGCCCGCGTGGGGTGGCATAGGCCAGGAACACGCCGACCTGACTGTTTTCGATCCGGCCTGCCGTACCGGTGTATTGACGTTGCACCCCGGCCGATCGGCAGCCCTTTTTGAGGAAACCGGTCTCGTCGACGATCAGGACTCCATTGCCGCCGAGGTGTTCGCTCACGTAGTGGCGCACCTCATCGCGTACGCCCCCGGTGTCCCAGCGTGCGGTCCGCGGCAGGCGTTGCATGGTCTGGGGGCCCCGTCAGCCCAGCGTGCTCGGCCAGGTTCCAGCAGTTCTTCCGCTCCACGTCCGACAACAGGCCCCGGACGTAGGCATCCGCTGCGCGACGCGGCTCGACCCGGCTGAACCGGTGTGCGATCCGCCCCATCAGGTCGTTGCAGGTGACGATCCAGCGGTCGGGGTCTACGCTGTCGGCCACGGCCATCACGCGATCTTCAGATGTCTTCACAAACTCCGAATGATCACGTGGTGGATACTTGGCGCCACCTTGCCGCCCCAGGCCCGATGGCCAATCGAACTGTCACTTCGGTGGCCCGCTACCGAGCCGCGGGGGGGGGGGGGGGCGCCCCCCCGGGGGCGGGGGGGGGGGGGGGGGGGGGGGGGGGCCGGGCGGGGGGGGGGGGGGGGGGGGGGGGCGGGGGGGCGGCGGGGGGGGGGGGGGCGGCGCGGGGCGCAGCGGGGGC
>NZ_JBGCBZ010000037.1:0-44607 GCF_041262585.1 Planotetraspora sp. GP83
TACAGCTCCGACCTCGACCACACCCGCCCCCACCACCACGGCGGCCCAACCACCGACGCCAACCTCGCCGCACTCCACCGCCGCCACCACAAGATCAAGGCCCTGCCCGGCACCCACGTCACCCAACCCAGACCAGGCACCCTCCTATGGCGCACCCGCACCGGCGACTGCTACCTCGTCACCCCCGACGAGTTCTAGTAGCCCGGGGGGGCGAAGGTCACGCGAGGCCGTGGCGTACGGCGTAGAGGGCGGCCTGGGTTCTGTCCTGCACGCCGAGTTTCATGAGGACGTTGGAGACGTGGGTCTTCACCGTCTTCTCCGCCACGACCAGCTCTCGGGCGATCTCCCGGTTGGAACGGCCGGCCGCGATCAGGCGAAGCACCTCGCGCTCCCGCTCGGTCAGTACGGCTCCCGCCTCGGCCTGGGCATGGGCCGGGCCGGTCAGCATGGCGTCCGCAGCCTCGGGGGCCAGCAGCACCTGGCCGCCGTGGACCGCCCGGATCGCCTGGACCAGCGCGGCCGGGTCCACGTCCTTGTAGAGGAAGCCCGCCGCTCCCGCCCGCATGGCCGGGGCCACATCGGCGCGGTCGCTCATCGAGGTCAGCACGATCACCCGCACGTCCAGGCCGCTGAGCCGGGTGAGCGCGCCCAGCCCGTCGAGCACGGGCATCTTGAGATCGAGCAGCAGCACGTCAGGCGCGAGGGATGCGGCCAGGGCCACCGCCTCGGCGCCATCGGCCGCCTCTCCGACCACGGTCAGGTCCTCCTGGACGTCGAGGAACGTCCGTAGGCCCTGCCGGACGACCGGGTGGTCATCGGCGATCAGCACGCGGATCAGCGTGGTCACGCGGGCACCTCCAGGCGGACCGTCGTCCCGTGGCCGGGACGTGAGGCCACCGCGAGCGACCCTCCGGCCGCCTCGGCACGGTCGCTCATCGACGGGAGCCCCAGCCCATGCACACCGGCCTCGTCGAATCCCGTTCCGTCGTCGCTCACCTCAAGAGTCAATCTCGCCCTCGCGTGCGAGAGCCGTACGCCGATGTGGGTGGGGTCCGCGTGCCGCAGCGCGTTGTGCAGCGCCTCCTGCGCGACCCGGAGCACAGCGACCTCGATCGGCGGAGGCAGAGGGCCGGGCGTGTCCCCCTCGAACGTGAACGCGATCGTCACGGGATGCAGGCGGTCGAGCAGTTGGACGTGCTTGCGCAGGGTCTCGACGAGCCCGTGCCGGTCCAGCTCTGCCGGGCGCAGCTCCACGATCACGGCGCGCAGCTCGGCGAGGGCCTCTCCGGCCAGTCGCTCGACCCGTTCGATCTCCCGGGCCGCGCGTTCCGGGTCCGAGCGCATGAAGGCGGCGGCCGCCTGGGCGGTCAGCCGCAGCGAGAACAGCTTCTGGTTCACGGCGTCGTGGAGGTCGCGGGCCATCCGCGTGCGCTCCTCGATCAGCGTGAGCTCGCGCCCGCGCTCGTACAGCCGGGCGTTGGTGAGCGCGATGGCGGCGTGCGCGGCGAACATCGTGAGCAGCCGCTCGTCGGCCTGGGTGAACCCGCCGGGCGTCCTCTTGTTGGACAGAAAGATGATCCCCAGCACCTCGGAGCCATCGCGGATCGGCACGCCGATGAAGTCCTTGAGCACGGGATGGGCCCTCGGCCACCACTCGAACCGGGGGTCCTTGCGGATGTCGGCCAGCCGTACCGGCGCGCCCTCCCGGAGCATCGCGCCCAGCATGCCGTGCTGCCGCGGGGTCGGCCCGATGGCCTCCCACTCCTCGTCGGAGATGCCTTCGGCGACGAACTCCTCGAACGCGCCCTGATCGTCCGGCACGCCCAGCGCCGCGTAGCGGGCGTCGAGGAGTTGCCGCGCCGACCGCACGATGACCTGGAGCACCTCGCGGACCGACAGGTGCCGGGTGACCGCGAGCACGGCCGAACTGACCGCGTGCAGCACGGCGTCCCGCTCGTGCGGGCTCATGGTCCCCATGGTCTCGGTACGGTCGGACACGCCTCACACACTAAGGTCTCGGCCGGTGGGCTTAGGCCGAAGTGCCCACCTGTGAGCCGGTCCGCGGGCCGATGTCGGGCCGCCGCCAGGTTCCTAGCGTGAAGCCCATGAAACAGGCGCTCATCACCGGAGCCTCCCGAGGGCTGGGACTGGCCCTCGCCAAGGCTCTCGCCGCGGACGGCTGGTCTCTCCTCCTTACGGCCAGGGGCGGGGAGGACCTGTTCTCCGCGGCCTTCGACCTCGACGCCAGGGCGATCGCCGGGGACGTCACCGACCCCGCGCATGTCGCCCGGCTGGCGGAAGCCGTACCGGAGCTTGATCTTCTCGTCAATAACGCGGGCGGCCTCGGGCCGGTCCCGCTGCCCAGCGTGGCCGGCTACCCGCTCGACGGCCTCCGGGAGCTGTTCGAGGTGAACGTGATCGCCCCGCTGGCGCTGGTCCAGGCCACGCTCCCGGCGCTGCGCAAGCGGCAGGGGGCGATCCTTAACGTCTCGTCGGACGCGGCCGTGGAGGCCTACGAGGGGTGGGGCGGGTACGGCTCGACCAAGGCGGCGCTCGACCAGCTCTCCCACGTGCTGGCCGCCGAGGAGCCGGATATCGCGGTCTGGTGGGTGGACCCGGGCGAGATGAACACGGACATGCTGGCCGACGCCGTCGGACGCGACGAGGCGTCCTCCGCGTCGCCGCCCGGCGAGGTGGCCCCCTCCCTGCTCCGTCTGATCGGCAGCCGTCCGGCCAGCGGGCGCTTCACCCGGGGAACGCTCGAATGACCGGCAGGGAAGCGCCCGAGCCGCCGGAGGCCCGCGGCCTGCGCCGCGACGAGGTCCGGCTGCTCGTCGCGCGCCGCGACACCGGTGAGATCACCCATCGCACCTTCGCCGACCTGCCGCGGATCCTGTCCCCCGGCGACCTGCTGGTGGTCAACAACTCGGCGACGATGCCCGCGGCCGTACGGTTGGACCGCCTCGCCGTCCACTTCTCCAGCCGGCTGCCGTCCGGCGAGTGGCTGGTCGAGCTCCGGCGCCGTACGGCTGTCGCGACCGAGCCCTACTCCGGCGGGGCGCCCGGCGAGTGGCTGCCCCTGCCCGGCGGGGCCACGCTGAGGCTGCTCGGCAAGGAGACGCCGCGGTTGTGGCGGGCGTCCCTGGACCGGGACGTGCTGTCCTTCCTGCGCGAGCACGGCGTGCCGATCCGCTATTCGTACGTGAAGCGGGACTGGCCGCTCTCCGACTATCAGACGGTGTTCGGCGTGGTGCCCGGGAGCGCCGAGATGCCGAGCGCCGGCCGGCCGTTCACGCCCGAACTGGTCACGGCCCTGGTCTCGCGCGGGATCTCGGTCGCCCCCATCACCCTCCACACGGGCGTGGCGTCCCCGGAGAAGGACGAGCCGCCCTATCCGGAGCGGTTCTCCGTCTCCCCTCACACGGCCCGCCTGGCGGCCCTCACCCGCGAGAGCGGCGGCCGGGTCATCGCGGTCGGCACGACGGTCGTCCGGGCCTTGGAGACGGCGGCCCTGGGCCGCACCGACGGGTGGACCTCCCACATCGTCACGCCGGCGGAGGGAGTCCGGGCCGTGGACGGGCTCATCACCGGGCTGCACGAGCCGCGGTCCAGCCACCTGCTGATGCTGACCGCGGTCGCGGGGCCGGAGCTGCTCTCCCGCTCCTACGAAGCCGCGCTGCGGGAGGGATATCTGTGGCACGAGTTCGGCGACACTCATCTGATCGTTTAGCGAGCGGTCCCACATCTGTGATCTGACCGCAATGAAACGCTGATTTTCGACGTAAAAGCTGACCGCATGCGAACCCTCATCGTCAGGCTCACGACACTTATCGCGGCCCCGCTAATGGCTGCCGCAGTCCTCGCTCCCAGCCCTGCCGCGGCGTCGCCCGCAGCCGCCCCGTCCGCGACCACGGCGTCGTCGGCCCCCGTCCGGATCCTGGTGAACTACCCGTTCCGGGTGCGTACGGGGCAGGTCGTGTCCTACAAGGTCAGGCTCATCAACAAGCTCCAGACCAAAACGCATCCGATCTTCCTCGCGGCCAAGTTCCCCAAGGGCGTCTCGAAGGTCCGGATCTACGTGCCCAGCGGCTCCCACTACCGCGAGGGGTGCACCCGCGAGCAACTGCGGGCCCTGTGCCTCCTCCCGGGCCTCAGCAAGGGCAAGAGCTACACCTTCTGGGTGAAGGCATGGGTCAGCGGGTCGGCCCGCGGCAAGCTCTACGGCTATTTCGGCGGCGCGGTGACCGACGCCTCCCTGGACACCGACCCCAAGGAGTTGCTCAGCGAGTTCGGCGGCGACATCAGCTGGATCAAGACGCACTCCACAATCGTGCGTTAGGCGGCGCCAGAATAAGATCTTTACGGACAAGGCAAAGAGATGGTAAAAACTTTCTCCGATTAACGGGGGTTTATCCGTTTCCCCCCTCGTCCTCAGGGAGACATGCGCACATGCGTCACCCGATCACCAAGATCGCCAGCCTCGCGCTGGTCGCGCCGCTCGCGGGCGCCACGTTCTTCGCCGCCGCCCCGGCCTCGGCCGCTCCGGCGTCGGTGAAGACCGCGGCCACCAAGGCGGACGACCCGTACTCCGTGTTCAAGGTCAAGGTCAGCGTCCCCAAGGTCGCGAAGGTCAACCGGAAGCTGACCTACAAGATCGACGTGACCAACACGGGCCCGTTCGACGCCAACTACTACTGGCTGGGCGGCACGCTGCCCAAGGGCGTCAAGAAGCTGTGGTTCTCCGGCCCCAAGGGCACGGAGTGCGACTACGCCGGCCGCACGATCGTCTGCTGGACGCCGTACGTCCTCGAGGTCGACGACTCCGACTACCTCGACATCACCGTGCAGTTCAAGAAGGGCTACACGGGCAAGGCCACGGCCAAGCTCGGCGCGATCGTGTTCGACGTGCCGACCGGCGCCGAGGACCTCGACCGCCGCGCGCTCAAGGAACTGGGCTACAAGAGCTGGTTCTACAGCCGGACGGTCACGACCAAGATCGTGAAGTAAGGCAGGGAAACGCCCGCCTGGACCTCCAGGCGGGCGTTTTCGCTTTCAGGCGGCCGCCACGGTCTCCGTCTCCCGGTGCGGCTCGACGACTCCGGCGCGGACCTGCGCCTCGGCGACCCTGGCGAGCGTCCTGCGGGCCTCGTGCGGCCGCCCCGAGTGAATATCGCGGCGCCTGAGCCGTACACCGGGGAAGAAGGTCACCTCGGCCCTCAGATCCCTGATCGCGGTGACCCGCAGGATCGACGCGAGGAGCGTGTCCTCCCCGACATAACCCGGCGCGGTCGACAGCCCCTCGCCCTCCAGGAACCGCAGCGCCATCGGCTGTACGGGCACACCCGCGTCGATGGCCGCCTGGAACACCGCCGGGCGGAAGGGGCCCATCTCCCGCCCGCACCACGTGGTGCCCTCGGGGAAGGCCACCACGGTGTCCCCCGCGCGCAGGGCCTCGGCGACGGCCTCGACCGCCTCCGGAAGGGCCGACAGCCGGTCCCTGTCGATGAACAGCGCCCCGCCGCCCGTCGCGAGCGTGCGGATCAGCGGCCACTCACCGACCTCCCTCTTGGCCAGGAGGCGACCCGGGGTGGTGGCGGCGACCACGAGCGGGTCGAGCCACGAGACGTGGTTGCCGACGAGGAGCGTCCCGCCGTCCGGTACGGCATGGGCCTCCACGGCCCCGCCGACCGAGCCGCCCATGAACGCGAACCCCCGCCGGGTCTCGATCCGGATGCCCAGCGCCCTGACGAGCAGCCGCGACCAGATCATGGTGACCCGCGCGCGCCGTGCCGTACTGACCCAGCGGGCGCCGAGGGCGAGCGGGACGCCCGCGAAGATCACCGAGATCGCGCCCAGGAGCCGCGCCGCGCGGCGGACGGGGCCCGCGAGGACGGCGGGCTCGTCCACGCACGCGCCGGGCGTGCACGGGGAGACGGGGAGCCAGGGAGACGTGGCGTTCACAGCGTGTCTCCCAGGAAGTACCGCAGGTAGCGCATGTCCACATTGGCCATGGAGAGAAGGACGAAGAAGTCGGCGGTGCCGAAGTCGGGGTCGTGCGCGGGGGCGCCGCAGATCCAGGAGCCGAGGCGCATGTAGCCGCGCAGCAGGGGCGGGAGCACGAACCGCTCGGGCGGGGCCGCTCCGGCGGCCCGCCACGGGTTCCGGGGGGTGACGCGGTAGTCCTCGGGGCCGAGCGGCACCCGGTCGACCACCCCGGCGGCGACGGCGCCGCCGTCGTCCAGCGGGACCGAGCAGCACCCGGCCAGCCAGCCGTACCCGCCGTTCACCATGTACTGCGCTATGCCCGCCCACATGAGGCCG
Organism: Planotetraspora sp. GP83; assembly: GCF_041262585.1. Taxonomy (NCBI): domain Bacteria; kingdom Bacillati; phylum Actinomycetota; class Actinomycetes; order Streptosporangiales; family Streptosporangiaceae; genus Planotetraspora; species Planotetraspora sp. GP83. Next base: position 6,322 of record NZ_JBGCBZ010000037.1, read on the forward strand.
ACGACCGCCCCGCCCCGGTGGTCGGGGTGCACGCAGGTGCGGCCCACCTCAACCAGGTCGCGCCGGATTCCCGCGAGCCCGCGGAGCTCGAACTCGGTGTCCGAGTACAGCCGGTCGGTCCGTCCGGGCGGCAGCAGCCGGTAGGTTCCCACGACCGTGCCGCCCTCCCGGATCAGGAGGTGGTCGCAGTACGCGTCGAACCGGTCGGCGTCGAGCCCGCTCACCGGGGAGTCGAGCCGGGCGCCCATCTCCTCGGCGAACACCTGATATCGCAGTCGCTGGGCGGCTTGGACATCGGCAGCGCTCTCGGCCAGCCCGATCGTGTATTGCGCGGTGATCGTCATAGTGCGCGTCCTTCCTTCCGCACGGGGCCGCTCCACCATGACGACATGCGGAAATGGCCGAAACCTGGCAGTGAGACGTCCGCATGGTGAACCTCATGCACAGTTGGGACGAGGCGCCCAGTAACCTCAAACAACGTGAACCAGCGCACGCTCCTGATCACGCTGACCGGTCCCGATCGTCCAGGTGTCACTTCGCGGCTCTTCACCGTGCTCGCCAGGTTTCCCGTGACGGTCGCCGACGTGGAGCAGGTCGTCATCCGCGGCCGGCTCACGCTCGGCGTGCTGGTCGCCTACGCGGGCGGACAGCCCACCGGCACCGGCAGCACCATCGGCGGCCTGTGGACGGCCGTCGAGCAGGCGGCCGCCGACCTCGACATGGATCTAGAGATCGCGACCGGCACGACGTCGCAGGAGAAGCGGCGCCGCGGCCGGCTGCACGTCACCGTGCTGGGCGCGCCGCTGCTGCCCGCCGCGATGGCCGGCATCGCGGGCCGGATCGCGGCGAGCGGCGGCAACATCGACCGCATAGAGCGGCTGTCGAGCTACCCGGTGACCTGCATCGAGATGGGGGTCTCCGGCGCCGATCCGCAGGCGATGCGGGTGGAGCTCGCCGCCGAGGCCGCCCTGCAGCAGGTCGACGTCGCCGTCCAGCGCAGCGGCCTGCACCGCCGCGCCAAGCGGCTCATCGTCATGGACGTCGACTCGACGCTGATCCAGGACGAGGTCATCGAGTTGCTCGCCCGGCACGCTGGCTGCCTCGACGAGGTCGCCCGGGTGACCGAGCAGGCCATGCGCGGCGAGCTCGACTTCGCCGAGTCGCTGCACAAGCGCGTGGCGCTGCTCGAAGGCCTCTCCGAGGAGGTCTTCGAGAGAGTCGTCAAGGAGGTCGTCCTCACGCCGGGCGCGCGGACGCTCGTGCGGACGCTCAAGCGGCTCGACTACCGCTTCGCGATCGTGAGCGGGGGTTTCACCCAGATCACCGACGCCCTCGTCCAGGATCTCGGCATCGACTACTCCGCCGCCAACACGCTGGAGGTCGTCGACGGCAGGCTCACCGGCCGGGTGGTCGGCGAGATCGTGGACCGGCCGGGCAAGGCGCGGGCGCTGGAGCGGTTCGCGGCCGAGTCCGGCATCCCCCTCAGCCAGACCGTGGCGATCGGCGACGGCGCCAACGACCTCGACATGCTCGCCGCCGCCGGGCTGGGCATCGCGTTCAACGCCAAGCCGGTCGTACGGCAGGCCGCCGACACGGCCCTCAACGTGCCCTACCTGGACTCGATCCTCTACCTGCTCGGAATTTCCCGCGAGGAGGTCGAGGCCGCCGACGCCGAGGACGGCGTCTAGGCGGTAGCCGCCTCGCAGAGGCGGGCCGCGTCGTCGCGAAGGGAGCGCAGCACCTGGTCGGCGGCGGTGGTGCGGAGCAGGGCCCGCCGCACCTCGGTCCGCGTGTCCCCCGGATCCTCGTCGAGCTCCGCGAGACGCCGCTCGGCCAGGGCCCCGAGCGACGCGGACACGTCGGCCAGCCTCTCGTCCACGTCTCCCGTGAACTCGTGCGGCTCCCCCGCCTGTACGGCTTCCGCCGCCGCCTCCAGCCGGTCCGCGACCATGTCGAGGACCTCGGGGACGGGGCCGCCCTCACCCGGCTCCTCGTGAAGGACGGAGGTGAGCGTCATGAGGTCGTCGCGCACCCGCTGCGCCGCCTCGACCGCCTCCTCGACGGCGCGGGGAGCGCTCCCGCCCGGCTCGTGCGCGATGTAGCCCAGTGAGCCGGTGACGACATCGGCCGCCAGCGCCGCCTTCCCGATCTGCTCGGCCCCCTTCTCCGCGGCGGCCTTCCCGCGGCTGATCTGCCCGAGCGTCCGCGTCGCCGCGGCGTGGGCGGCGAGCATCCGGGCCACCCGGTCGGCCAGCCTGACGGTCTCGCCGCGTGGCCACAACAAACGCGTGCAGGCGATGGCGATGAGCCCGCCGAGGATGGTCAGCACCGCCCGCGACTCGGCCACCCTGGCGGTCTGCGGCACCTGGAAGTCGAGGAGCAGCAGGACGCACATCGTCATGAACGTCGCCCAGTAGGCGTGGTGGACCGACGACAGCCCGAACGCCAACGCGGCGGCGAGGCCGATCAGCGGCACGAGCACCCAGTGGCCGGGCGCGAAAGTGAGGATCCCCGCCGTGATGATCGCGCCGACCGTGCTGCCGCCGACGCGGGCCCACACCCTGGCCCGCGTCTCCCCATAGGTCGGCTGCAGGGTCACCAGCACCGCGATCACCAGCCAGTGCGGAAATGCCGGCCGGTAGAACACGATGATCAGCGAGGCGAAAGCCGTACCGAGGAAGACTCGCAGCGCGTGCCTGACCTGGGGATCGTCGAACGACAGCCGGGGCCGCGCGGGCAGGGTCGGCAGGGCGAGGCCGGGCACGCACATCTCGCGGGCGGCGTCCCACGCCCCGGACAGGGCCTCCCTGATGCGGTCGGCGGAGTGGCCGATCTGCCGCAGGAGGACCACGACGAGCAACTCCCGCTCCCCGTGCGGGCGTTCGGCGCGGAAGTCGTCGACCCGGGCCGTGAAGTCGACGCCCGGCACGGGAGGGCGGTTCGCCATGAAGGACCGCAGCGCGTGGGCGATGGAGCCGGCCAGCTCCTGGAGGCCGACCTTCTCTCCCGCGTCCGGCGCCTGACGGCGGAGCGCCGTGCACAGGCCGCGCAGCGCGACGATCTCGTAGAACACCCGCCGGAGCGCCGCGGCGGCCTTCTCTGCCGCCCGGGAGCGCTGCTGCCAGCTGCTGATCCGGGTCGTCCGGGCCTCCCTGAGAGCGGCGGCGGCCTTTCGGCGGAGCTCGTCCCACTGCTGGGGCTCGGCGCCGGGAGCCGCCTCGGCCAGCGCCGCCAGCGCGTGGGCCGCCTCCTCCAGCGTGGTGGCCGGCGGGCGGGTCCGCCGCCACGGCCACGGCACCGTCAGCATCACGGCGGACAGCAGCCCCCCGAGCAGCTGCAGGCCCGTGTGCGGGACGGGATCGATGGGCAACGGGTTGGAGGCCGTCAGCAGCAGGGTGAGCGCGGGCGTGATGCCGATGGGCCGCACGAAGACACCGAACCCGCCCACCATCGAGGCGACCAGCACCATGAGCCAGCTATGGCCCGAGAGCAGGACCCCGAGGGAGGTGCCCACGCCGACCGAGACGACCACGCCGAGCAGGTACGGCGTGCTCACCCCGGACGGATCCGTGATGGCCCGTGCGGCCACCAGCCAGGCGCCGAGGCCGACTATCGCGCCGCCCGCCGGATGGCCGGTGACGACGCCGACGACGAGCGGAATCACGAGGCACGCGGCACCCGCCAGGCCGAAGCCCAGCCCGAGACGGGTATCGCCGAGCCTCATGGAAAGTGAGTGCTGACCAGACGCCCCTCTCCCGGAGCGGCCTCCGGCCAGGGGCCCGGAAGCTCGATCACGGCGAACGCCCCGGGCGGGAAGTGATCGCCCGCCGTTCCGGTGAGGGTGAGCACGAGCTGGTGGACGCCCGGATTGTGCCCCACGAGCACGACCGTCTCCACGTCCGAGTCGGTACGGCGGAGCAGGTCGAGCAGCTCCTCCGGGTAGGCCTCGTAGATGTCGCGCTCGAACTCGATGGGCGCGTCCAGGCCGAGCAGCTCAGCGGTCTGGCGGGTGCGGACCGACGGCGAGGCGAGGATGAGGCCGGGGGCGAACCTGCCGATGAGGTCTCCGGCTTCGCGGGCGTTGCGCTCGCCGCGGGCGGTGAGGGGGCGGTCCCAGTCGGCCAGGCCCCCGTCGTGCGCGGCCTTGGCGTGTCTCAGCACGATCACCGTGAGGCCGCTCATCCGGCCGCCCATACCGCCAGGCCGATGATCACGGCGAACATGGCGACCATGGCCAGCAGGATCAGCGCCAGGGTCCTGCCACCGGTCGGCTTGTCCATAACTGGAAAGTTTAAGGGCCCCCCACCCCCGGTGGGTGGAGGGCCCAGGGCTGAACGGATCAGCGGCCGACGGGCTCCGAGGTCCGCTCCTCCTGAGTGTCGCCCGCCGCCGGGGCGATGCTCGTCGACCGGCGCTTGGAGACGACGACCGCGCCCACGACGACGGCCACGGCGACGACCGTGGCGCCGATGCGGACCGCCGGGTTGCCGGCGTACGTGACGACCGCGGGGGCGATCAGCAGCGCGACCAGGTTCATCACCTTGATCAGCGGGTTGATCGCCGGGCCCGCGGTGTCCTTGAACGGGTCGCCGACGGTGTCGCCGATGATCGTGGCCTCGTGGGCCGGAGAACCCTTGCCGCCGTGGTGGCCGTCCTCGACCAGCTTCTTGGCGTTGTCCCACGCGCCACCGGAGTTGGCCAGGAACACCGCCATCAGCGTGCCGCAGGCGATCGCCCCGGCCAGGTAGGCGCCGAGCGGCGCATACCCGAGGGCGAACCCGACCGCGATCGGCGTGAGGACGGCCAGCAGGCCCGGGGTGGCCAGCTCCCGCAGCGAGTCACGGGTGCAGATGTCCACCACGCGGCCGTAGTCGGGCAGCTCCGTGCCGTCCATGATCCCCGGCTTGGTCCGGAACTGTTCGCGCACCTCGTAGACGACCCGCCCTGCCGCTCGGCCGACCGCGCTGATGGCCAGGCCGGAGAACAGGAACACCACAGCCGCGCCGATGATCAGCCCGACGAGGACGTTCGGCGAGTCGACGGACAGGCTGAAGTTCGCGAACGATCCCAGCGCGTCCTTGACGCCCTGGGACGCCTTGCCCAGCTCGCTCTCGACCGCCGTGCGGAAAGAGCCGAACAGCGCGGTCGCGGCCAGTACGGCTGTCGCGATCGCGATGCCCTTGGTGATGGCCTTGGTGGTGTTGCCCACGGCGTCCAGGGAGGTGAGCACGCGGGCGCCCTCCCCCTCGACGTCGCCGGACATCTCGGCGATGCCCTGGGCGTTGTCCGAGACCGGCCCGAAGGTGTCCATGGAGACGATCACGCCGACGGTGGTCAGCAGGCCGGTGCCGGCCAGGGCGACGGCGAACAGCGCCACCGTCACGTTGCCGAAGCCGAGCAGGAACGCGCCGTAGACCGCGCCGCCGATCAGCAGCGCCGAGTAGACCGCGGACTCCAGACCGACCGAGATGCCGGACAGGATGACGGTCGCCGGGCCGGTGAGCGAGCTCTCGCCGATGTCCCTCACGGGGCGGCGGTTGGTCTCGGTGAAGTAGCCGGTGAGGATCTGGATCGCGCTGGCCAGAACGAGGCCGATCAGCACGGCGCCGATCGCGATCAGGCGCGGGTCGGAGCTGAGCGCCTTGATCTCCGTGCTCGCCCCGGAGAGCTGGGCGAAGCTCGACGGCAGGTAGGCGAAGGCCGCGCCCGCGACCAGCACGGCGGAGATGCCCGCCGAGATGAAGAAGCCGCGGTTGATGGCCGACATGCCCGACCGGTCGCCGCCACGCGGGGCGGTGGCGAAGATGCCGATGATCGCGGTGATGACGCCGATCATGGGGACGATCAGCGGGAACACCAGGCCCTCGGTGCCGAAGGCGGCCTTCCCGAGGATCAGGCTGGCGACCAGCATGACGGCGTACGACTCGAACAGGTCGGCCGCCATTCCGGCGCAGTCGCCGACGTTGTCGCCGACGTTGTCCGCGATGGTGGCCGCGTTGCGCGGGTCGTCCTCGGGGATCCCCTGCTCGACCTTGCCGACCAGGTCGGCGCCGACGTCGGCGGCCTTGGTGAAGATGCCGCCGCCGACACGCATGAACATCGCGAGCAACGCGGCGCCGAAGCCGAAGCCCTCCAGCACGTTCGGCGCGTCGCCCTTGTAGACGATCACGACGATGGCGGCCCCGAGCAGGCCGAGGCCGACGGTGAACATGCCGGCCACACCACCGGTGCGGAACGCGATGCGCATCGCGACCTTCTCACCGGACTCGCGGGCGGCCGCCGCCACGCGGACGTTTCCGCGGACGGCGAGCCACATGCCGATGAACCCGGTCAGCGCCGAGAACACCGCGCCGACCACGAAGAAGACCGATCGGCCCACCGCCACGCTGGTCGAGTCCGACGGCAGCAGGAGCAGTAGGAAGGGAATGATGACGACAAATACGGCAAGCGTCCGGAATTGCCGCGTTAGATATGCGGCGGCGCCTTCCTGTACGGCTCGCGCGATGTTCTGCATGCGCTCGGTGCCCTGGCCAGCGGCGAGCACCTCACGGACAAGGCCGCCTGCGACGGCGAGAGCCAGCAGGGCGACGGCCGCTACGACTATGACAAGTGTGAGATGAGAACCGCTAAGAGCTACCGCTGCGCCTTCTTGTGGGGCAGACATCCGTCCTCCTCGGCCAGACGGGGTTGGTCCTGCCCGGAGGGCGCTGCTGACGACGTCTCTACCTTGGCCTAGCGGCGCACTTCCGGGTGATTGGCAGTGCCGCTTCCGGTTGCATCCGCAATACCTTGGCCGGTGCGGGGGAGTCTACGCAGCGACGCGGCGGATATGAAAGGCCCTTCGGGCCGCTAATTAGGGCGTCGTCCAGTAATGGACCAATATTTGCCCGGCTTTGTTGGTGGTTTGACCAGGCGAGTCAGGAGAGGCCGTCGACCTTACGGCGGGGCCGAAACCCAGGTTTTGGATCGAGTGCCACTCACGGGGGGCGGCACCCGATCTCCGTTCAGACCGCGCTGGGGAGCGCGGGCCAGCTCATCCTGATCCGCATGCCCTTGGGCCCGGGGTAGACCTCGACGTCATCCGCGAGGCCCGCGATGACCGCGATCCCGAGACCGCCCAAGTCGTCGGGCATGAAGTTGCCGTTCGCCTCCATCACGTGAGGCTTCAGGTCCTCGCTCGGGGCGGCGTCCGTGACGGTCACCTCGAAACGGCCCGCGTCATCACGTAACTCGATGCGAACCGGCTCTCCCGGGCAGTGGAGGCGGTGCGCCTCCACAGCCCGTGAGCACGCCTCCCCGACGGCGAGCCGCACCTCGTCCAGGAGCGCCTCCGCCACACCGGTGCGCCGGGCGATGGCCGTCGCGACCAGCCGTGCCGTACGCACGTGTGCCGGCAGGGCGCTGAACGTCAGCTCGACGGTGGCCATGTTGGCTCCTCGGCCGTCACTTGTCCCGGCCGTGGGCTTCCTTGGCCTCTTCCACGGAGGCGTAGATCCCGAACACCTTCGTGAGACCGGTGATCCGGAAGATCTTGAGAATGCGCTCCTGCGTGCAGACGAGCTCCAGCGACCCGTCGTGCGCCCGGACCCGCTTGAGCCCGCCGACCAGCACGCCAAGGCCGGTCGAGTCGAGGAAGTCCACCTTCTCCATGTTGACGAGGAGGTGGAAGTTGCCCTTGTTGACCAGGTCGATCAGCAGCTCACGCAGTCTGGGCGCGGTGTAGACGTCGATCTCACCCTCAACATCCACGATGGTGAGACTGTCCTCGGAATGGTGGTCCAACTTCAGATCCACAGATCCTCCAGCGCCTTACTTGCGTAGGTCTCGATGCGGGTCGTGCATCCTGGTGAACGACGACCCTGACGCGCGGCATTCAACCACGCGCCGACTCCGTGTCTATACGAAATCACGACTCCGGGCGACTCTCCCCGCAGATGCCAGACTGGAAACCAGTGACTCCGTCTTCTTCACTCTCACACCGGACAGGCCCACTCCTCGCCCGCCTGCTCGCGGTCCCCGCACGCCAGCGGCGGGTCACCCATGTGGAGCATGTTCCAGCACGTCAAGCGGGTCAAGTCCGGTGGCCGGATTGGGCCCCTGAACTGCTCATAAGCCGTCTGGCGAATCAGGGCATTCCGGGCCTTTGGCAGCACCAATTCGAGGCGGCCGAGCACGTTCACCGTGGCCAAAACGTGATCATTGCCACAGGCACCGCCTCTGGAAAATCCCTGGCCTACCTGCTTCCGGCGGTCACGGAGATCTTCTCGGGCGGCACGGTGCTCTACCTGACCCCCACCAAGGCGCTCGCCGCCGATCAGCTCAGAGCGGTGAGAGGGCTGAAGCTGGCCCAGGTCCGGGCGGCGACCTTCGACGGGGACACGCCGGTCGAGGAGCGCCAGTGGGTCCGGCAGCATGCCAACTACATCCTGACCAATCCCGACATGCTCCACAGGTCGGTCCTCCCGCGCCACGGCTCGTGGTCGTCGTTCTGGCGGCGACTGCGGCTGGTGGTGGTCGACGAGTGCCACGGCTATCGCGGCGTCTTCGGTTCCCACGTCGCCCAGATCCTGCGCCGGCTCCGCCGCGTCTGCGCCAAGTACGGCTCCCGCCCGGTCTTTCTGCTGGCGTCGGCGACGGCCAGCGACCCGGCCGTGGCGGGAATGCGGCTGACGGGCCTTGAGATGGCCGAGGTGACGACGGACGCGTCTCCCCGGGGTTCGACCACCTTCGCCCTGTGGGAGCCCCCTCTGACGGATCTACGGGGCGAGGGCGGCGCCCCCGTCCGGCGTACGGCGACCGCCGAGACGGCCGACCTGCTGTCGGATCTCGTCATCGAGGACGTCCGGACGCTGGCGTTCGTCCGGTCCCGGCGGGCCGCCGAAACCGTCGCCCTCACCGCCAGGCGGAACCTGGAAGAGGTCGACGGCGGGCTCGCGGACCGGGTGGCGGCCTACCGGGCCGGTTATCTCGCCGACGACCGCCGCGTCCTGGAGCGGGCCCTGCGCTCGGGCGAGCTGACCGGGCTGGCCACCACCAACGCGTTGGAACTGGGCGTGGACGTGTCGGGGCTCGACGCCGTCCTCATCGCGGGGTGGCCGGGCACCCGCGCCTCGCTCTGGCAGCAGGCCGGGCGGGCCGGCCGCACCGGGCAGGACGCCCTCGCCGTGCTCATCGCCCGCGACGACCCTCTCGACACCTACCTCGTGCATCACCCCGAGGCGCTTTTCGGCCGGCCCGTGGAGGCCATCGTCCTCGATCCGGACAATCCGTACGTCCTGGCGCCTCATCTGTGCGCCGCCGCCTCGGAGATCCCGCTCACGGACGACGACCTGGAGATCTTCGGCCCCTCCGCGCCGGAGGTGCTCGACGACCTGGTCGGCCAGGGGTTGCTGCGCAAGCGGACCACGGGCTGGTTCTGGACGAGCCGGGAGCGCGCCGCCGACCTCGCCGACATCCGCGGGTCGGGCGGGCCGCCCATCCAGGTGGTCGAGTCGAGCACCGGACGGCTCCTGGGCACCGTGGACGAGCCCTCGGCCCACACCAACGTCCACACCGGCGCGGTGTACCTGCACCAGGGCGAGACCTTCGTCGTCGAGACGCTCGATCTGGACTCCGGTGTCGCCCTGGTCGCGGCGGCGGAGCCCGACTACTCCACCTTCGCGCGGGATGTGACCGACATCCAGGTCATCGAGTCGCTGCGCTCGCAGCCCTTCGGCCCCGGCGAGCTGCATTTCGGCTCAGTCGAGGTCACCCGCCAGGTCGTCTCGTACCTGAAGCGGCGCACGCAGAGCGGGGAGGTCCTCGGCGAGGAGCCGCTCGACCTGCCACCCAGGACCCTGTGCACCCGGGCGGTGTGGTGGACGCTGCCCGGCTCCGCCCTCGCCCCGCTGGCCGAAGGGGTCGATCTCGGTGGCGCGGCGCACGCGGCCGAGCACGCCTCGATCGGCCTGCTCCCGCTGTTCGCCACCTGCGACCGATGGGACATCGGCGGCGTCTCCACCGAGCTGCACCCGGATACGGGGCTGCTCACCGTCTTCGTCTACGACGGGCACGACGGAGGGGCGGGCTTCGCCGAACGCGGCTACGCCAGGGCGTCCGACTGGCTCGGGGCGACCCGTGAGGCCATCGCCTCCTGCGAGTGCGAGCGCGGCTGCCCGTCCTGCATCCAGTCGCCCAAGTGCGGCAACGGCAACGAACCCCTCGACAAACCGGGGGCCCTCCGCCTTCTCGGCGTGCTGCTCGACTACAAGCGGGTGTCCTCCTCGTAGACGTCGTGCGCCGGCTGCCTGGGCGACGGCCCATCGAGGTCCGGCGCGGGCTTGACGCCCTGTGGGGGCTTGACGGCCTGTGGGGGCCGCCGGGTGAGGATGACGACGGGACGGCGAACGCTCGCCGTGGCCGGGCGGCTGGGGACCGGCGTGGCGGGGACGGGTCCTGAAGTGGGGGCCTCGTCCGCGTCCGTACGGCGCCGCATCCACCACGTGCCTGTGTGGATCCCGAGAAGCAGCAGGGCCACGGCCACCGCGATGAGGATGCCGTAGTTGAGCCCCCCGAGCGCGGACGACTCGGCCACCGGGTCAGCGGCCTGGGTCTTCGCGGGCGCGACCTCCGGCGAGGCATGGCCGCTGCCACCGGCCACCTTGGGCAGCCTCAGCTCGGTCTTGGGGACCTTGGGGAAGGCCGTCAGGGCCCAGGGAACGGACGGCCCAGGAGCCACGGACCCGCCGGTTTTGGCGCGCGGCCTGGCGGTGACGGTGGGCGTGGGCTCCGCCACGGCCGGGATCTTGACGTGGGCGGCCGAGCCGGGAGAGGCCACCGTGCCTCCCCGCCCGTCCGGACGGACCGCCCGGACGGAGAAGCCGACCTCGTGCCCGGCGACTTTGGCGGGCGCCGCGAGGGCGGCCCGGCAGGCGGACCCGGAGCAGACGGCGTCGACCGGGAACGCGCTCGCCTCGCCGCTCGTGGAGATCTCGTAGGACCGAAGGTCGGGCTCGGTCCCCTTGGCCCATGAGACGACGACCTCCGCCTTGCCGTCCTTCTGGCCGCCCTTCTGGCCGGCCTTCAGCCGGGCTTCGACGCCTGACGGCGCGGCGGGCGGCCGGCTGAGGGTGAAGGTGGAGGTCTTGTAGGTCTTCTGGGTGACCTCCCCGAACAGGCTCACGGTGAAGGTGCCGTTCGGGGCGTCACCCGGGTCGAAGGACCCGCTGATCGTCTGGCTGGCGCCACCCCCGCCGACCTTCTGGCGAGAGACGGACGGGCCTTCGACATACAGGCCCATGCTCACCTGGAGCCAGTCGGTCTGACAGGATTTCGCCGCCCGCCGCGCTCGCCGGCGCCGCCAGAGCGGCCACCATCGCGAAAGGCGTGAACACCGCCGCGAAGGCCAGCCTGCGAACCGTCGTCAGCATGCCATCCCCTTCTTCATGCGACTTCCTCACCAGCGGACAGGGAGCGTGGTGAGCCCCCGGACGATGGAGCCCGTCTGCTTCCAGGTGAGCCGGTCGGGCGGGCAGGCCAGCTCGATGCCGGGCAGCCTGCTCAGCAGGGAACCGAAGGCGATCTGCCCCTCCAGGCGGGCCAGCGGCGCGCCGAGGCAGAAATGGATGCCGTGGCCGAACGCCACATGCCGGCTGTCCTCCCGGGTGATGTCCAGCCTGTTGGGATCCGCCAGCCCGTCGGGGTCGCGCCCCGCGGCGCCGAGCGAGACGTGGACCATGCTGCCCTTGGGGATCGGCGTGCCCGCGATTTCGAGGTCCTCCATCGCGATGCGGATCGAGGATCTTTCCACCGGACCGTCGTAGCGGAGGAACTCCTCGATGGCCGGCGGAAGCAGATCCGGCCGGTCGCGGAGCAGGGCGAGCTGATCCGGATGGCGCAGCAGCGCCGCCATGCCGTTGCCGATGAGGTTGACCGTGGTCTCGTGACCGGCGATCAGCAGCAGCGAGAGCAGCGACAGGAGCTCGTCCTCGGTCAGCAGCCCGTCCTCGTCCCTCGCCACGAGGAGGGCGCTGATCAGATCTCCCTCGGGCTGGGCACGCCGAGCCGCGATCATGCGGCGGAAGTAGTCCCACATGTCGTTGCCCGCCTGCTTACGCCGCCGATGGATCTCCTCGGTCAGGTCGGGGGTGATGAGCAGGGTGGACCATTCGCGGAAGCTCTCCCGGTCCTCCGCCGGGATGCCGAGCAGTTCGCAGATGACGATGATGGGCAGCGGGAAGGCGAACTCCTCGATCAGGTCCGCCTCACCCTTGGAGGTCATGGCGTTGATCAGCTCGTCCGTGATCTCCTGGACCCGTGGGCGCAGATCCTCGACCCGGCGCGGCGTGAACGCCTTGGAGACCAGCCGCCGCAGGCGTGTGTGATCCGGCGGGTCCGAGGTCAGGAGCGAGGTGCCGAAAAGGATCTTGTCCTCCGCGGCCCGTGCGCGGAACCACTCTCCGGCGTTGCGCATGTCCTTCGACATCCGGGGATCCGCCAGCGCGGCGCGACCGTGCGCGTAGTCGATGACGAGGAACGAGTTCGTGCCCGGCGGAAAGTCGATCGGGTGCACCGGCCCCTTTTCCCGCAGGTCCGTGTACAGAGCGTACGGATCGGCGCCGAACTGCGGCGAGAACAGGATTTCCATCGGGATTTTCTCCGGCACGGTTTCCTCCCTTTCTGGATTGCTTCACCAAGATCCACCCCAAGTATGGCCGGATTACCGGTTTTATGGCCCCTTCAGATCTCCGCGCTGACCGGACCGGCCCTCGCGCTCGCGGAAGCGGTGTGGAAACCGAACCGGACGGATACGGAGACGCTCACCGTGCCCCCGGCGACGGAACAGGAGTCGACCCGGGCGCCGTTGGCGGCGGCCACCGTCTCCGCACGCGCGCAGGCGTCCCGCGGCGCCGAAAACGCCCTGGCCGCCGCCGCGAGCGCGCTGAGATCGGCGGCGTTCTCCGCACGGTGACGTGCCACCCGGGCGACGCCGACGAGGACGACGGCCATCGTCATCGCCCAGATCATGGCCATGACCGCCACCATCCACACCGTCGCCGATCCCCGCTCCCGGTCGCGCGGCGGCATCGGCCTCATCGGAACACCCCCGGTTCAGTCGCGGACACGGCCGATGCCCTCACCTCGACGGCGGGAAGCATGAGACCCCAGCGCGGCTGGACGGCCACGGAGACATCGACGCGCGTAAGCTCCGCTCCCGGGGAGACCACGACCCGCGCTCCTCCGGGAGCCGCCCTGACGACGGCGGAGCGCACGGCCTCAGGGGCCTCACCTCGGGCCGCGGCCCGGGCGCCCGCCCGAGCCGCGTCCACGCATTCCAGATGAGCGCCGACGACCGCGACCACCCAGAGCGAGGCCGCCAAGACCACCACCAGAGCCGGAAGCGCGACGGCCGTCTCCGCCGTCACCGACCCGCGCTCGTGCGTCACTCGCTCACCCCGCCAGCTTGAGAGCCTTCTGGATGAGTGCGGCGAGCATCGACCTGACCTCCGCACTCGTGACGATCTTGAAAAGCAGGGCGGCGAAGCCGCAGGCGGCGATGGTGCCGACGGCGTATTCGGCGGTGGACATGCCCGCCTCCCCCCGTGTGCGCGCGAGCAGCGTCCACTGCACCCCCGCGAGGCGGGCTCGGGAACGGACGGCGAGAATCAGCCGCTTCATTGGGGTGACTGTCAATGTGGTCATCGGGCCCTCCTCGGGGGCGGACCATCCGCCCGTGGACCCAGGCTGCTGGATTCACCGCCGCCATCCGCGAGGCCGGCCCTGATCTGTGGATGGGACAACCACCTGTGGATTACGCGAAGGCCCAGCTGATCCGCCTTGAGCCGCATCACCGTCACCCTCTCTATCCACAGGTGTGGATAAGACTGTCCACAATCACGGGAGGAGGATCTGGGCGGCCAATCCGGCGACCACCGGGACGATGCCCATGAACACGAACGCCGGGAGGAAGCACAGGCCCAGAGGCGCGACCGCCTGGACGCCGACCCGGCGAGCGGCGGCGGCGGAAGCGGCACGGGCGGCATGGCGCGCGTCGTCCGCGAGCCGCGTGAGGACATCGGCCACGGGAGCCCCGCTGCGCGCGGCCCGGATCATGGTCCGTGCCAGAGACGCGAGCGGCGGCTCATCGGCGAGCACCGCCCACGCCGCCTCCGGATTGGCGCCGAGCCTCACCTGGGCGCCCACCCAGGTCAGCCGCTCTCCCAGAGGACCTCCGACAGCCTGGGCGGCCGTGTCGATGGCCCCGCTCAAGGGCTGACCGGCGCGCAGGCAGGCCACCATGAGATCGGCCGCGAACGGGAGGTCGGCCGTCAGCCGTTCCCGGCGACGCCGGACGTCGGCGGGCTCCCGCCGGTTGATCAGCACGAACGCGCCGACGCCGAGCAGCCCTCCCACCGCGAGCCCGGGAAGTCCGCCCACCAAGAGGAAGCCGGCGAAGCCCACGGGCACGGCGACGACCACCCCCGGCAGGGGAGCTTTCCGGCTCTCGGCGCCCCCGGACCGATCCCCGCCCGCCCGTGAGCCTCGAACCGCGCCTGAGCCTCGAACGGCCTGGAGCCGGTCTTCTGGGGACACCGGAACCGGCCAGGCCCAGACCGCCAGCGCGGCCAGCACAGCGGCGGCCAGGGAAATCACGGCCCCGGCCCTCGGGTGCCCTGCCCTTGGGCGACCGGTGATCCTTCCGCTCGGGCGACGAGGCGGTTGGTCCACCAGACTCCGGCCGCGTTGAGGGCGAGGCCCACCACGAGGCAGGCGAAGCCGGCAGGACCGCCCAGCAGGAAGGACAGCGGGTTCATGCCGAGGCCGGCCCCCATCAGGAGGCCGAGCACGGGCAACCCGGCCAGCATGCGAGCCGTCGCCCGGGGACCGGCGAGCTGAGCGGCCAGGTCCTGCCGGTGTGCCTCGGCCTCGCGAAGCGACGCCCCCACCCGCTCGACAAGGGCCGCCAGACCACCGCCCACCGTCACGCTCACCCGCCAGCAGGCGGCCAGCCGTACGAGACCCTCGCCACCGAGTGCCGGGGCGGCGCGGAGGAGGGCGGCGGAGACATCGCCGCCGTCCCGCGCGATGGCGGCCACCGGTGCCAGGGCGGCCGGATCAGGCGGACTGACGGACAGGACGGCCCTCGCCAGCGCGTCGCCCGGAGTCTTCCCGGCGGCGAGCTCGGCCACGATGATCTGGCACAGCTCGATGGACACCGCGCGCCAGGCAGCCGCCTTGGCCGCCGGTCGCGGGCGCTCGGGAAGCAAGCGAGGACGCGGCCGGCGGCCACGCCTTTCGGTGAGCGCCGCCAGCCTCACGGAGGCGGCGTCCGGCGCGGCCCACGCCCAGACGGACAGCACCGCCGCCAGGACGGCTACGGCGACCATGCGGCACCGCCCTCCAAGGGCGACGGGAAACGGGCCCTCAACGCCTCGAAGGACGGACCAGGGATCATGCCGCCTCCGGGCGCGAACCTCAGCGCGGGGAGCGCGATGACCAGGCCGGAGGTCTCCCGTTCGAGCAGGCAGATCTCCGCCACTCGGCGCGGCCCTCCGGCCGGACCCCGGACGAGATGGACGACGACGTCGAGGGCGGCGGCGATCTGGCTGTGGACGGCCTCACGGGAGAGCCCGGCCGCGCAGGCGAGGGCCTCCAGACGGGCGGGCACGTCCGTCGCGTTGTTGGCGTGCAACGTTCCGCACCCGCCCTCGTGGCCGGTGTTGAGCGCGGCCAGCAGGTCGACGACCTCCGATCCGCGCACCTCTCCGACGACGAGACGGTCGGGGCGCATGCGCAGGGCCTGCCGTACGAGATCGCGGAGGCCGACCCCGCCGGCGCCTTCGAGGTTGGGGGGCCGCGCTTCCAGACGGACCACGTGAGGATGCCGGGGCCGCAGCTCGGCCGAGTCCTCGACCAGCAGCAGGCGTTCACCGGGGTCGGCCAGGGACAGCATCGCCGAGAGCATGGTCGTCTTGCCCGTGCCGGTCCCGCCCGTGACGAGGAAGGCCAGCCGGGCCGCCATGATGGCGCGCAGCACCGCCGCGCCGGGGCCGTGGACGAGCTCCTCCATCGTGAAGGTGCGGCGTGGCGGCAGCCGGAGCGAAAGGCACGTGCCCTCGGGGGCGATCGGCGGCAGGACGGCATGCAGCCGGACCCCGCCCGCCAGACGGGCGTCCACGTAGGGGCAGGCGTCGTCGAGACGCCGCCCGGCCGCCGCGGCGAGGCGCTGGGCGAGGCGGCGGACGTCGTCGTCACCGGGGAAGGTCACGCCGGTGCGGCGCAGCCCTTGACCGTCGTCGACCCAGACCTCCCCCGGCCCGTTGACCAGCACATCGGTGACCCCGGGCGAGGCCAGCAGCCCTTCGAGCGGACCGGCTCCGATGAGATCGGCGCGGAGAGTGCGCGCGATGGCCAGCACCTCGGCATCGCCGAGCACCGCCCGCTCGGCGCGCAGGGCGGCCGCCACCTGAGCGGCGGTGGGCGGCGCCCCCGCGCGCGACAGCCGTACCCGGACGGCCTCGACCAGTTCCGCCGAGACCACACTCACGGTGCGCCGGCCAGGGTGGAGAGCAACTGGGCGCAGAACCGGCCGAGCGGGGCGCGGCCGAGCGGAGGCGGGTCGCCTCGGTCGAGGGTCCGGGCCAGGCCGCGCAGCTCGGGAAGCACCCCCGCGCAGGGAACGCCGACCGAGGCGGCGACGACGTCCGGGGCCATGCTCCCCGTGCGGAGCACCGCCCGGAGGTCGCCGGTGTGCCGACGGAGAATCGCGAGCGTCTGGGTGGCGGCAAGCGCTCCCCTGACGTCGGCCTGGATCACCACGAGGGTGGACGTCGCCCGGGAGAGGGCCTCCGACTCGCCGTCGCCCACATGCCGCGGCAGATCGACGATCACGAGGTCGCACCCGCGCCGCCCGGCGTCGAGCACGGCCCGCATCGCCTCGCGGGGAATGGGCGTGGGCTCGCCGCGATGCCAGGACAGCACGGTGAGATCGCCGAAGGTCGGCAGCGCGTCCTGAAGGGCGGCGAAGCTGACCCTGCCCTCGCGGCCGGCGATGTCGGGCCAGCGGGCTCCCGTGGCCTGCTCCTGGCCCAGAACGACGTCGATGCCGCCGCCCAGCGGGTCGGCGTCGATCAGGAGCGTCCGAAGCCCGTGGCGGGAGGCGGTGAGGGCCAGCGAGGCCGACAGAACCGTGGCGCCCACGCCTCCCCGGCCGCCGGCGACGCACAGGACCGTGCCCGCCCTCGTCGCGGGCTCGGCTGCTTCCCCCAGTTCCTCGACGAGCAGCCGCTCGGCCTCGGGGAGCTCCAGCACGGTCTGCGCCCCGACGGCCACGCACCTGCGCCAGATGTCCGGATCGCCGGGCCCGCGCGTGACCAGCAGCACGTCGCGCCGAGGTGCGGGGCCGGTGGCCGCGAGGTCGTCGGCGAGGTCCGCGCCGACGACCACGAGCGGGGCCTGGCTCCAGTAGGGCCGGGCATGGGCCGCCGCATGGGCCACGTCGATCTCCACCCCCGCCGCGGCGGCGATGCGGAGCAGGTCGTCGAGGAGTTCCTGATCGTCGGTGATGGCCAAGGGCCGGTGCATCGGTGTCTCCCAGTAGCTCGGGGAGACCACCTTGCGTGAGTCCGCGACCGCCGCCGGCTCCCGAACGCGGCTCTGGGGATGAACGCCAGGCTGTGGATAAAGAGGGGCGACCCCCGCCGGGGGGGAGAGCGGGGGTCGCCGACCGGTCCGGCTCTGGGGGGGTAGAGCCGGTCCCGTATTAGAAGAAAGCTTTAATCACTGGACCGCGGCGTGGCAAGGGCTTGGCAAAGGCCCAGTGGAGACACACCGTATGCTGCCTGATCGATGTGACCTTCGTCGAGCACCATCCCGCATCTGAGTCAGGTTTTTTTATTGAGTCAGTGATGTGCGTGGACGGCGTGCCCCGGCTCCGATACGACAGCCCCCGGTAAAGGTCTTGTTCCACGGGGTTTCCAAGCGCTGGATTCGGACGTAGAAAGGGGTTACGGACTTAAGGGTCCGCGTACGGACACCGGGCACCCACGCGCGACCAGCCGCGGGAGGCGTGTCGAGACGGGCTTGACCCGCTCCGACAAATTTGAGGTGCACGCTTGGTAACCCGGTGACACGTGCGGGCAGCGGCGTTCCATTCCAGGAACGCCGTCTGCTGTCTCCGGGCCCTGTCTCCAGGGTTCAGAGCGACGGTTCAGAGCGACGGTTCGGGCTAGCGCGACAGCGCCTCGCAGATCGCCGTGGTCTCGCGGGCCCCCAGCACGACGGCCCCCGCGCAGTGCCTCACCCACGCGCCCACGCCCTCGGCCGTTCCCTTCAGGTAGGCCCGCAGGCTCTCGGCGTACGCGTCCCCGAGGTCGACGTGCCCCACCTCGACCGCGATGAGCGATTTGGGGTCCAGCCCGTGCTCCACGAGGGTGAGCCGTCCGGCCGCCCGGGCGACGACGCCGTCAGCCGTCCCGAACGGCCGGAGCACGGCCAGCTCGGCGTGCGTTATCGCGGCGAGAACCAGGGCCGGCGCCTTCGTGGTGCCGGTGACCAGGCCCGCCAGCGCGGACATCCGTACGGCGGTCTCCTCCGGACCGGGAGCGGGGCCGAGCCCGAGCGGGTCGGCGCCGGTCGGCGCGGTGCGCGGCCGGCCGGGCTCGGCGCTCAGGCCGGCCGCGGCGAGCGTGTGAAGCCGCGCGAGGACCTGGCGCGGCGCCGACCGCCACGTCTTGCCCAGCCGTCCCAGCTCGGCGGAGACCCGCAGCGCGCCCTGGACGACCGGGTCGGTCACCTCGCCGAGCCTCACCGGCTCAAGCGGCACGTCGACGCCTTCCAGCGCGGCGGAGGCACGCGCGCCACGCAGAGCGGACTCCGCCGAGACCTCGGGGCTCCGCCGTCGCAGCACCCGGTGCCCGTAGAGGCGGTCGACGGCCTCGCGGGCCTCCTGTACGGCTTCGGGCACTCCGGGGAGTTCGGCGATGGCAGCCAGTGGGTCATTCACAGAGCGACCCTACCGGCGGGTAAGGGACTTCCCGCCGCCCGACTCCTCACTAGTCACTACATTGCCCAGTTATAGCGCCATTCCCACCGGCGACATGGCAACCGCTCACGACCGCCCGATTACTTGTACTTGACGCCCTTGGCCTGGTGAAGTGGGACACGCAAACTTGGCCGAGGCGGCCGACAGAAACGTAAAGGAGTACGGAGTGGCCACGGAGACCCCCGGTCAGACCCCCGGTCAGGAGACACAGGAGACTCTGTCGAACCTGCTGAACGAGACGCGGCGGTTCGCCCCACCAGCCGACCTGGCGGCGGCCGCGAACGTCACGGCCGGCGCCTACGAGGAGGGGGCCGAGGACCGGCTCGCCTTCTGGGAGCGCGCCGCCGAACGGCTGGCATGGGCCCGGCGCTGGGAGACCACGCTGGAGTGGAAGGCCCCCTTCGCCAAGTGGTTCGTCGGCGGCAAGCTGAACGTCGCGTACAACTGCGTCGACCGCCACGTCGAGGCCGGGAGGGGTGACAAGGTCGCCTACTACTGGGAGGGGGAGCCCGAGGGCGACAGCCGTACGATCACGTACGCGGACCTCCAGAAGGAGGTCTCCAAGGCGGCGAACGCGCTGGAGGAGCTGGGCGTCCGCAAGGGCGACCGGGTCGCGATCTACATGCCGATGATCCCCGAGCTGCCCATCTCGCTGCTGGCCTGCGCCCGCATCGGCGCGATCCACTCGGTGGTGTTCGGCGGCTTCTCGGCGGCGGCGCTCAAGAGCCGCATCGACGACGCCGACGCGAAGGTCGTCATCACGGCCGACGGCGGCTACCGGCGAGGGGCGCCCAGCGCGCTCAAGCCGACGGTGGACGAGGCGGTCGCGGAGTGCCCGGGAGTCGAGCACGTGCTCGTCGTGCGCAGGACCGGGCAGGACGTCGCGACGACCGGCAAGGACGTGTGGTGGCACGACCTCGTGGACCGGCAGCCCGCCGAGCACGAGCCACTGCCGCACGACGCCGAGGACCCGCTGTACATCCTCTACACCAGCGGCACCACCGGAAAGCCGAAGGGCATCCTCCACACCACGGGCGGCTACCTCACCCAGACCGCCTGGACCCACCACGCGGTCTTCGACCTCAAGCCCGAAACCGACATCTACTGGTGCACGGCCGACATCGGCTGGGTGACCGGGCACTCCTACATCGTGTACGGCCCGCTCGCCAACGGGGCGACCAGCGTCATCTACGAGGGCACCCCGGACACGCCGCACAAGGGGCGGTTCTGGGAGGTCGTGCAGAAGTACAAGGTCACGATCCTCTACACGGCCCCGACCGCCATCCGGACGTTCATGAAGTGGGGCGACGACATCCCCGCGAAGTTCGACATGTCGTCTCTCCGGGTGCTCGGATCGGTCGGTGAGCCGATCAACCCCGAGGCGTACGTCTGGTACCGCGAGCACATCGGCGGCAGCCGCTGCCCGGTCGTGGACACCTGGTGGCAGACCGAGACGGGCGCCATGATGATCAGCCCGCTCCCCGGCGTCACCGAGGCCAAGCCGGGCGCCGCCATGCGGCCGCTCCCCGGCATCGTGGCCGACGTGGTCGACGACGAGGGCAAGTCCGTCCCCAACGGCGGTGGCGGCTTCCTGGTCGTACGGGAGCCGTGGCCGTCCATGCTCCGCACGATCTGGGGCGACGACCAGCGCTACATCGACACCTACTGGTCGCGCTTCGAGGGGATGTACTTCCCCGGCGACGGCGCCAAGCGCGACTCGGACGGCGACCTGTGGCTCCTCGGCCGGGTCGACGACGTCATGCTGGTCTCCGGCCACAACATCTCGACCACCGAGGTCGAGAGCGCGCTGGTCAGCCACCCCAAGGTGGCCGAGGCAGCCGTGGTGGGCGCGACCGACCCGGTGACCGGCCAGGCCATCGTGGCGTTCGTGATCCTGCGCGGCAGCGCGGAGGAGAGCGAGGACATCGCGACCGAACTGCGCGCCCACGTGGCGAAGACGCTGGGCCCGATCGCCAAGCCGCGCCAGATCATGGTCGTGCCCGAACTGCCCAAGACCCGCTCCGGCAAGATCATGCGACGTCTGCTGCGCGACGTGGCGGAGAACCGCTCCCTCGGCGACGTGACCACGCTGACGGACAGCTCGGTCATGAGCCTCATCTCCGAGAAGCTGCCGACCGCCAAGAGCGAGGACTGATCGAGTAGAAGGCGCGGGCGCATGCGGCGCCCGCGCCTTTCGCGTACCCGGGTAGCCTTGTGGCGGGTGTGCCGGGAAGTCTGGTCGGCGAGCAGGCAAGTCGCCCCATGACGTCCCACGCCACCGAGGAGATCATGCGCCGCACCGCCAAGAACTGGCCGCTGAGACCCACTGCCTGGTACGCCCGCCAGCTCGCGGAGGCCCTCCGTACCGAGACGATCGGCGGCGTGATCATGCTGATCGCGACAGCCGCCGCGCTCATCTGGGCCAACTCGCCCTGGTCGGCCGCGTACGAGACGCTCAGGAACGCCGTCCCGGGCCCATTGGGTCTCACGGTGTACCAATGGGCCGCGGACGGGCTGCTCGCGATCTTCTTCTTCGTCGCCGGGATCGAGGTCAAGGAGGAGTTCGTCCATGGCGAGCTGTCCAGGCTGAAGGACGCCGTCCTGCCGATCGTGGCGGCCATGGCCGGCATGGCCGTACCCGCGATCCTCTATCTCGCGGTGAGCCACGGCGTCCCCGGGGCCGCGAGGGGCTGGGCGATCCCGACGGCCACGGACATCGCGTTCGCGCTGGCCGTGCTGGCCGTGACGGCCTCGGCGATGCCGGACGCGTTGCGGGCGTTCCTCCTCACGCTCGCCGTCGTGGACGACATCGGGGCGATCACCATCATCGCCCTCTTCTACAGCGATCAGGTCCATCTCGTGCCGTTACTCGGCGCGGCGCTCATGCTCGCCGTCTACTGGTTCCTGCAGCGCAGAGGGCTCAGGAGCCCCCTCGTGTTCATCGCGCTCGGAGTGGGCGCATGGGTGCTGCTGCACGAGAGCGGCGTGCATCCGACGGTCGCCGGCGTGCTGTGCGGGCTGCTGACGAGCGTCCACGGCGAGGAAGACGGGGAACGCTCCCCCGCCGCGCGGGCCGACCACGTCGTCCGGCCGATCTCCGCGGGGGTGGCCGTGCCGGTCTTCGCCTTCCTCGCGGCCGGAGTACGGCTCGACCCGCAGTCACTGGGGTCCGTCTTCACCGACGGGATCGCCCTCGGTGTCATAGTGGGGCTGGTCGTGGGCAAGTTCATCGGAGTGTTCGGCGGCGCCTGGTTGTCGGTGCGGCTCGGCTTCGCGAGGATCAGCGAGGACCTCTACTGGCGCGATCTGGCCGCGGTCTCCGTGCTCGCCGGGATCGGCTTCACGGTCTCCCTGCTCATCGGGGACAGGGCCTTCCAGGGAGCGCACCGGGTGACCACGGCGGTACTGATCGCCAGCTTCGCCGCCTCGGTGCTGGCCGCGGCACTGCTTCACGTGCGCGTACGCAGGCGGACACGAGATGATGTCTGATAGTCGCAGATAGGAGATCGCCGATGCCCGAGGAAGAATCGCTCGGTGCGCTGGTCGCCCAGGCCAGTCATCACGTCTCGACCCTCGTCCGCGCCGAGATCGAGCTGGCCAAGGCCGAGCTCAAGTTCGACGCCAAGCGGGTCGGCATGGCGGCCGGGCTTTTCGGCGCCGCCGCCTTCATCGCGCACCTGTGCCTGATCCTGGCCTCGTTCGCGATCGCGTACGGCCTGGTGGCGCTCGGGCTGGCCCCGTGGCTCGCGTTCCTCATCGTCACCGTGTTCTACCTGGTCGTGGCCGCGCTCCTGGTGTTCGTCGGCTACCGCCGCCTCAAGGGCCTGGCCGGGATGAAGCGCACCGCCCGGACCCTGAAGAGCCTCAAGACGGGCGTCGAGGAAGAGGTCGCCGAGCTGGGCGCGCCGAAGCCGCCCGCCCCGCCGACCGCCGGGCAGGTGGGCGCCCACCGAGAGTCCGTGACCGATGTCACTTGACGAGTCGCTCGTAGAGGTCGAGGGCCCCTGGACCCACCGCGCCGTGCATGCCGGGGGCACCCGGTTCCATGTGGTCGAGGCGGGTGAGGGCCCTCTCGTCCTGCTGCTGCACGGCTTTCCCCAGTTCTGGTGGACCTGGCGGCACCAGCTCGTGTCGCTGCCGAAGGCGGGTTTCCGCGCGGTGGCGGCCGACCTGCGGGGATACGGCGCGAGCGACAAGCCGCCTCGGGGATATGACCTGCCGACCCTCGCCGCGGACGCCGCCGGGCTGGTCCGCGCCCTCGGCGAGACCGGGGCCGTCGTGGTCGGCCACGACTGGGGCGGGCTGCTGGCCTGGACGATGAGCGTGCTCGACCCGAAGGTGGTGCGCCGGCTGGTGCCGGTGTCCGCGCCGCATCCGCTGCGCATGCGCTCGGCGCTGCTCACGGACCCCCTCGGCCAGCTCAGGGCCAGCGGGCCGAGCCTGGCCTTCCAGCTTCCGGTGCTGCCTGAGCACCGGCTGACGGCCGACGACGGCGCGCTGGTGGGACGCCTGATCGACGAGTGGTCGGGGCCCGAGTGGCCGCCGGAGGATGTCGCCCACCGCTACCAGGAGGCGTTCCAGATCCCCGCCGTGGCGCACTGCGCGCTGGAATACCACCGCTGGTTCGCGCGGTCGCAGTTCCGGCCGGACGGGGTCCGCTACGTGCGGCGGATGCGCACGGAGATCGAGGCGCCGACCCTGCAACTGCACGGCGCCCTGGACACGCGCGTCCTCCCCCGGACGGCTCAGGGGTCCAGCCGTTTCGTGGCCGCGCCGTACCGGTGGAGGCTGATCGAGGGGGCCGGTCACTTCCCGCACGAGGAGCGGCCGGAGCAGTTCGACAGCGAGCTGATCGCCTGGCTGTCCGACCCCGAACCGGACCGCTGACTCGTGATCATGCAATGTGGAGAGAGATCATGCGTGACCGTGACGAAGCCGGCAGGCCGCGCAGTTCACGTCCCCGCGACGAGTACGGCAGGCCGCTGCCCCACGGGGCGGAAGGCGTGCCCCGCGTCCCGGACGACTACGCGCCGGATGCCCGGGAAGCGCTCGACGAAGCCAGCCGGCTGCTGTCCACCGGACGACCGTTCCACGCACACGAGGTGCTGGAGGCGCGCTGGAAGACCGGCCCCGCCGACGAGCGGGAGCTCTGGCAGGGGCTCGCCCAGATCTGCGTCGGGCTGACCCATGTGCAGCGGGGCAACCTGTCGGGAGCCGCCGCTCTCCTGGCGCGCGGGTCCGCCCGTCTCGGTACGTACGGCTCCCGCCGGCCGTACGGACTGGATTTGAAGGCGCTGGCTCTGGCCGCCGACCGGATCATCGTCGACATCGACACAGGAGTCGTCGATCCACCTGCGGCCATCGGCCTCGTCCTGAGCCACCTGCATGATCACTGAGGGGACTCGGCCAGGTCAGGAGCATTGATCGGGAGTTCGTGCATGATCACGACCGAGGCGGGCGCTGGTCACGGCGGCGACGAGGGAATCCATGCGTGATCACCCCCATCCCATGCATGGTGAGGGGTCAGTCGCAGTCCTGGGTGTCCACCCGGACGACCGCGCCGCTGCCGTCCTCCGCGTCGGGGAGAACCTCCTCGGCGGTCAGGGCGTAGCCCGTCTCCGGCTGGTCGGTGGCCGCGGCGAAGATCACTCCATAGACCTTGCCGTCGGGGCTGAGCAGCGGGCCGCCTGAGTTGCCCGGCTGGACCTTGCCCCGGATCGCGTAGACCTCGCGGTCCACCTTGTGCTGGTTGTAGATGTCGTACGACTCCGCCCGCTGCTTGACCCGGATCCTGGCGGCGAGCGGCGTGAATCCGTGGCCCTTGGGATATCCGGCGATGATCGCGCTGTCCCGGCTCTGGGCCGAGTAGTCGAAGCGCAGCGACCCCGTCTGGAGGTCTGGCACGTAAAGGACGGCGATGTCCCTGTCCGGGTTGTAGAGCACCACGCGGGCGTCGTGCGAGGTTCCGTCCGAGTCCGTGACCCGCAACTCCTGTGTCACCCCGGCGACGACGTGGGCGTTGGTCATGACCTTGTGCTGCGCGTAGACGAACCCGGTGCCCTCGATGCGCTTGCGGCAACTCGGAGCGGTGCCCTGCACCTTCACGATGGCCCTGCGCGCCCGGGTCAGGCCGGCGCTCCCGGTGAGGACTCCCTCGTCGGGCGGCGCCACGTTCTGGCCGCCGATCGAGGTGATCACCTGGGGCCATTCCGAGGAATCCACAAAGTCCCGGAACGGCTTCTGCAGGGCCCGCACGCCGTTCGGGATGGCGTCGTCCACGGCCTGCCAGACCAGCGAGCCGTTGACCTGCTCCTTCGGCAGGGGAAAGCTCATGGACACGATCAGCGACCCGAGCAGCCACGCGATGAGCAGGACGGACAGGCCGCTGGCCACCGAGCCGCCGAAGGCGTCCACCATGCGCGCCGGCTCCCAGGTCACGTGGCTGCGCACCACCGCCCCGATGGTGGACGACGCGAACTGCCCGATCGTCGCGGTCAGGAAGACGATCACGATGGCCAGCAGCGCCTTCTCGATGTCGCCGCTGACGATCGCCCCGGCGATCGGCGGCGCGATGAACATGCCGAGGAAGGCGCCTCCGACGAAACCGACGAAGCTGAACGCCCCGATGATGAAGCCCTGCCGGTATCCGGACACAGCGAAGGCCAGCACCAGGCCGATCAGGATGAGGTCGAGGAGATCACCGCGCACAGCCTCAACGGTATCCAGCCACGCCCGTCACCGTGCAGACGTCCCGGAGGTCCGCTCGATATCGTGACGTCATGGGGGGCGAAAGCGTCGACGAACTCATCCAGATGGCGCTGAACGACAGGGATCCAGACGGCGCCGTGCGCTGGCAGGCGATCTCCGTCCTGCAGGGACGCGGTGACCTGGAGACCTTCACCGTGGCCAGGCGGCTGTGCGCGAGCGCCACGGCCCCCGAGCGGGTGCTCGGGGTGGACATACTGGGAGAGCTCGGGCGCGACCGGCCGTTCGCCGACCGGACGCTTCCCATTCTGCGCTACCTCGCCGCGAGCGAGACCGACTCCCAGGTCCTGTACGCCGTACTGATCGCGTTCGGCCACCTGCGGGATCCGCGGGCGCTGCCGTCGGTGATCGAGCTGTGTACGCACGACAAGGCCACCGTCCGGTACGGCGCCGCCTACGCCCTGCCGAACGTCCTCGGCAAGCCGCCGGACCCGGCGGGTCTCGCGGCGCTGCGCCGGCTGGCGGACGACCCGGACGAGGACGTCGCCGACTGGGCGTCGCTCGGCCTGACGCTAGCCTCGGGCGGCAAGATCGAGGACCTCGGGGGGCAGGTCCTCGATCCGTGACCGGTCCCATGGCTGCTCGAACCCGGCGGCCGTGAGCACGCCGTCGAGCACTCCGGCCGTGAATCCCCACACGAGCAGGCCGCGCACGCGGAACGCCGGGGAAGGGAGGGGGTGGCGCAGCCGGAGCTGGAGCCGGTTGGCCGGGTCGACGAGCTCGGCGATGGGGATCCGCTCGACGGACTCGACCTCGTCGGGGGACGCGGCGTGGACCTCGCAGGGAGTGTGCCACCAGGCCAGGACTGGGGTGACCCGGTTGTCGCTGCGCCACACATAGAGCTCCGGCATGGTCCCCACCACCTCGACGCCGTGCGGGTCGAGGCCGGTCTCCTCCTCGGCCTCGCGCAGGGCCGCGCCGATCGGGCCGTCGTCGTCGGGGTCCACGCCGCCGCCGGGGAACGCGGGCTGGCCGGCGTGCACGCGGCCCCTGGAGCTGCGCTGGATCAGCAGGATGTCGGGCCCGTTCGGCCCCTCGCCGAACAGCAGAAGCACGGCCGCGTGCCGCCCTCCGCCGTTCGCGGGCGGCCGCAACGCCGTCGGCACGGGGGTGTGCGCGGCCTTCGCCGCCAGACCCGTCAGCCAGTGGGGAACCACGACGACGACCTCCTATGAGAACGGACCGGTCCTGATGAGTTTCTTGGCCTCTTCGGGATCCGTGGGGCCCGTGCCGTACGACGGGCAGAGCGCGGCGACCGGGCATACACCGCAGGCGGGCCTGCGGGCGTGGCAGATGCGGCGGCCGTGCCAGATCAGCCGGTGGGACAGCATCGTCCACTCCGGCTTGGGGATCAGGTCGCCGACCTCGTGCTCGATTTTGACGGGATCGGTCTCAGTGGTCCAGCCAAATCGTCTCGTGAGCCGCTGGAAATGGGTGTCAACGGTGATGCCGGGGACGCCGAAGGCGTTGCCGAGCACCACGTTGGCGGTCTTGCGGCCGACGCCGGGCAGCTTGACCAGTTCCTTGAGCGTGCCGGGCACCGCGCCGCCGTGGCGCTCGCAGAGGGCCTGGGCCATGCCGATGATGCTGGTGGTCTTGGCCCGGAAGAACCCGGTGGACTTGATGATCTCTTCCACCTCGGCGCGGTCGGCCCCGGCGTAGTCGGCCGCTGTCCGATACTTCGCAAAAAGCACCGGAGTAACCATATTGACCCTTTTGTCCGTACACTGCGCCGAGAGGATCGTGGCGACCAGCAGCTCAAGGGGGTTCCCGAAGTCGAGCTCGCAATGGGCGTCAGGATAGGTTTCGGCCAGGATTCTGTTGATCCGCCGGGCACGGCGTACGAGAGCGAGCCGGGACTCCCCAGCCGATGGGACTTTGCGGGGCACCCCGTAAGCCTACGCGGACCGGGTGGGTCACAATGGCGAAGGGAGGCATCGTGAGCACCGAAGACGTACTGAGCAAGGCGCCCCTGTTCTCCGCACTCGACCGAGAGAGCGCCGCGGCGCTGAGGACCAGCATCACCGAGGTCGAGCTGTCCAAGGGCCGGACGCTGTTCAGCGAGAACGAGACCGGCGACCGGCTCTACGTTGTGCTCGAAGGCAAGATCAAGCTTGCCCGCACCGCTCCCGACGGCCGTGAGAACCTGCTGAGCGTGCTCGGCCCCGGGGAGATGTTCGGCGAGCTGTCGCTGTTCGACCCCCGCCCCCGTACGGCCTCCGCCATCGCCCTGACGGACGTACGGCTGGCCGGGCTCGGCCATGACGACCTGCGGCCCTGGCTGACCGGCCGTCCCGAGGTCGCCCTGCACCTGCTCCGTGCCCTGGCCCAGCGGCTCCGCCGTACCAACGACGTGCTGGCCGACCTGGTCTTCACCGACGTGCCGGGCCGCGTGGCCAAGCAGCTTCTCGACCTGGCCGACCGCTTCGGGCAGAAGGTCGACGACGGCGTCCGGGTCCACCACGACCTCACCCAGGAGGAGCTGGCCCAGCTCGTGGGCGCCTCGCGGGAGACGGTCAACAAGGCCCTGGCCGACTTCGCCCAGCGCGGCTGGCTGCGGATCGAGGCCAAGGCTGTAGTGATCATGGATATGGAGCGGCTCTACAACCGCTCCCGCTAGAGCGTCTTGAGGTAGTTGAGCTGGGCCGCCACGGACATCTCCGCGGCGGGCCACAGTGACCGGTCCACGTCGGCGTAGACCATCTCGACGATCTCGTGCGCGTCCCTGGCCCCCTGGCGGATGGCCTCGCGGATCTGCTCCAGCCGCTGCCGCCGGTGCGCGATGTAGCCGTCGAGGACGCCGATCGGGTCGGGGAGCACGGGCCCGTGGCCCGGTAGCAGCGCCTCCGCCTCCAGCATCTCGGCACGCTGCCTGAGCTTGTCGAGGCTGCGCAGGTAGTCGGCGAGATCGCCGTCGGGCGCGATGACCGTCGTGCCGCGGCCCAGGATCGTGTCTCCCGTCAGCATGGCCCGGTCCTCGGGGAGCCAGAAGCACAGCGAGTCGAACGAGTGCCCCGGCGTGCCGACCACCCTGAGCTCCAGGCCGTCGACGGTCAGGACGTCCCCGTCACCCAGCCCTTCGTCGCCCAGCCGGTGCTGGGGGTCGAGGGCGCGGACCGGCGCGCCGACCATCTCGGCGAGCTTCCCGGCGCCTCCGCTGTGGTCGGGGTGCCCGTGGGTGAGCAGGATCGCCTCGACCCTGCGGTCCGACAGGTGGCCAGCGACCCGCTTGAGGTGCGCGTCGTCATCCGGCCCCGGATCGACGACGAGCACGGCCTCCGCCCGCCCGATGACCCAGGTGTTCGTTCCGTCGAGCGTCATGGGCGACGGGTTGGGGGCGAGCAGGTTGACGGCGTTGGCCGTACCCGACCCGTCCGGCCCGTCCACGGGGATGCGCAACCCGCTCACGCGATGTCCTCCGGGGCGGCGGTCACGATGATCTCACCGTCCTTAGCGATGGGCATGATGGTGATGATCTTCCGTTCGTGCGCGAACACGTGG
This sequence comes from Planotetraspora sp. GP83, assembly GCF_041262585.1. NCBI lineage: Bacteria > Bacillati > Actinomycetota > Actinomycetes > Streptosporangiales > Streptosporangiaceae > Planotetraspora > Planotetraspora sp. GP83. The sequence continues at coordinate 35,609 of NZ_JBGCBZ010000037.1, forward strand.
TCGATCGTCTCGAACGCCGCCACCTCGGTCAATGTCTGGAACGTCGGCGGCATGATGAGGATGTCCCCCGCCAGGGCGCGGGCGAGTGCGATCTCGGGCTTCATCCACGCCACGGCGTCGGCCTCGCCTCCCACCTCACGCGTCCGCTGGCCGGGCGGAAGGGCCGCCACGAAGAACCGGGTGTCGAACCGCCGCGTCTCGACCTCCGGCGTGATCCAGTGCCCCCACGCCTTGAGCAGGTCGGACCTGAGCACGAGCCCCCGGCGGTCGAGGAACTCCGCCAACGAGAGCGTGCGGCCGATCAGCGCCAGCCGGTCGGCCTCCCAGTCCTCGCCGGTGGTGTCCGCCACGACGGTCGCGGCGTCCGGCCCGGCGAGGAGCACCCCCGACTCCTCGAAGGTCTCCCGTACGGCGGCGCAGACGAGACCGCGCGCCGTCCTCTCGTCGGCCAGGAAGGCCTCACCCCACTCGGCGGGTGAGGGACCGGCCCAGGCGACCGCGTGGTCGCTGTCCCGGGGGTCCACCGAACCCCCGGGAAAGACGTACGCCCCCGCCGCGAAGGCCATCGTCGCCGTCCGCTTGAGGAGGTAGACCTCAAGCGGATCCTCACGGAGCAGCACCACGGTCGCCGCGTCGTGGGCGGGGGATATCACGCGCGGACTTCGGCGACGATCTCGACTTCCACGGGAGCGTCCAGGGGCAGTACGGCGACGCCCACGGCGCTTCGCGCGTGCGTACCGGCCTCCCCGAAGACCTCTCCCAGCAGCTCGCTCGCGCCGTTCACGACCTGGGGCTGTCCCGTGAAGCCCGGCGCGCTGGCGACGAACCCGACCACCTTGACGATCCTGACGACCTTCGAGAGGTCCCCCACCACGGACCTGACCGCCGCCAAGGCGTTGATCGCGCAGATGCGGGCCTGCTCCCGCCCCTCCTCGGCCGAGACCTCCGCGCCGACCTTGCCGGTGACGCCGAGCTTCCCTCCCACCAAGGGGAGCTGGCCGGAGGTGTACACGTAGTCACCCGTCCGTACGGCCGGCACGTAGGCGGCCAACGGGGGCACGACGTCGGGCAGCACGAGCCCGAGCTCCTCGATCCGCTGCTCCGGCGTGCTCATCACTTGGGCCGCTTCATGTAGGCGACAAGCTGCTCCGGGTTGGGCCCCGGAATCACCGAGACGAGCTCCCAGCCGTCCTCACCCCAGTTGTCCAGAATCTGCTTGGTCGCATGGGTGAGCAGCGGCACCGTGACATATTCCCACTTGGTCATGCGGACAGGCTATCGAGGCTGGACGCCCCGCCGCTCCTGTCCTTCCAGGAGCTCAACCGGGGGGTCGATGGCCGGCAGCTCCTCGAGCGCCTTCTCCACCGGCTCGGGCTCCTCCATCGGCTCGGGCTCCTCCACCGTGGGCTCGGACGCCGCCGCGGGCCGCTCGGCCGCCGGAGCCATCCGGTCGAAGAAGCGCAGCAGCTCGACCGGCATCGGCATGACGAGCGTGCTGTTCTTCTCCGCGGCGACCTCCACCACGGTTTGCAGCATGCGAAGCTGCAGCGCCGCCGGGTCGGACGACATCTCGCGTGCCGCGGCGGCGAGGCGCTTGGACGCCTGGAACTCGCCGTCCGCCGTGATGATGCGCGCCCGCCGCTCCCGCTCGGCCTCGGCCTGGCGGGACATCGACCGCTTCATGCCCTCCGGCAGGGCGACGTCCTTGATCTCGACTCGCTCGATCCGGATGCCCCACGGGCCCTCGGTCGGCTCGTCGATGACCCTCTTGAGCTGGGCGTTGAGGGCGTCCCTGTCGGAGAGGAGCTGGTCGAGCTCGGACTGGCCGATGACGGAGCGCAGGGAGGTCTGGGCGACCTGGGAGACGGCGAACAGGTAGTTCTGGACGTTGACGACCGCCTTGATCGGGTCGATGACCCGGAAGTACACGACCGCGTCGACACGCACCGAGACGTTGTCACGAGTGATGCCCTCCTGCGCGGGCACGCCCATCGTGATGATTTGCATATTCACTTTTTGCATGCGGTCGATCAGCGGCACGATCAGATGCAGGCCGGGGCCCCGGACGCTCGGCTGGATCCGGCCCAGCCGGAAGACGATGCCCGTCTCGAATTGCTGCACGATTCGCACGCCCCGGGCCACCGCGATGAGTAGCAGAAAGCCCAGTACGAGAACCAACGCGATCAGCACCGACTCCATGGTCGGTACCTCCTTTGTGGGGGGAGCGCCCTTAATCGGGTCTTACCCAATCGACGCGTGAGCCGTACCACAAGGTTCCCCTCGGACACCACCCCTGTGAATCAGGATGTGACCGTTGGGTAGCCTTCGGAACGTGGGCGCAGAAACAGCTCGTGACATCGACTGGGACGGCGTGCGACTGCACGTCGTGAGCGGTAAGGGCGGCACCGGGAAGACCACGGTGGCCGCGGCGCTCGCGCTCGCCCTGGCCGCGGGCGGCCGCAAGGTGCTGCTCATGGAGGTCGAGGGACGGCAGGGCATCGCCCAGATCTTCGACCTGCCGCCCCTGCCGTACGAGGAGCGGAAGATCGCCGTGGCGCCCGGCGGCGGGGACGTGTACGCGCTGGCCCTCGACCCGGAAGAGGCCCTGCTCGAATACCTCGAGATGTTCTACGGCATCAAGCGCATGGGCAAGGCGCTCACCAAGATGGGCGTGGTCGACTTCGCTACGACCATCGCCCCCGGCCTGCGCGACGTCCTCGTGACGGGCAAGGCCAGCGAAGCCGTACGGCGCCGCGACAAGTCGGGCAATCGCGTGTACGACGCGATCGTCATGGACGCTCCCCCGACGGGACGGATCGCCCGGTTCCTCAACGTCACCCAGGAGGTCGCCGGACTCGCGAGGGTCGGGCCGGTCAGGAACCACGCCGACATGGTGCGCGGGGTCGTCGCCTCCCCCGACACCGCGGTGCATTTCGTGACCCTCCTGGAGGAGATGCCCGTCCAGGAGACGCTCGACGGCATCGCCGAGTTGCATACGGCGAAGCTGCCGGTCGGCGGGATCTTCATCAACATGGTGCGGCCGGCGGTCCTGCCCGCCTCCGTGCTCGACGCGGCCTACCACAACCGGTTCGACCATTCCGAGCTGATGCTGGGGCTGAAGGCCGCCGGCCTCGCGGACGGCAAGGCCGACGCCTCGAATGTCGCCGAGGCTCTGGCCCAGGAGGTCTCCGAGCACGCCCGCCGCACCGAGTTGGAGAAGCGCGAGCGTGGCTCGCTGGAGGCCGCGGGCGTGCCATGCTACGACCTGCCGCTGCTGCCCGAGGGCGCCGACGACCTGGCCGGCCTCTACGAGCTCGCCGAGGCCATCCGCAAGCAGGGCGCCGCATGAGGGAGGTTCACCTGTGAGCAGGAGCACGCCCGCGCTGGACATCGACGCCATTCTGGACGACGACAACACGCGGATCATCGTGTGCTGCGGGTCGGGCGGCGTCGGGAAGACCACGACGGCGGCGGCGCTGGGGTTGCGCGCCGCCGAGCGCGGCCGGTCGGCCGTCGTGCTGACCGTGGATCCCGCCAAGCGGCTGGCCCAGTCGATGGGGCTCACCGAGCTCGACAACACTCCCCGCCGGGTCACGGACGTCAACAGCGCCGGCGGCGAGTTGCACGCGATGATGCTCGACATGAAGCGGACCTTCGATGAGATCATCGAGGCTCACGCCGATCCCGAGCGTGCCCAGCAAATCCTGACAAATCCCTTTTATCAGTCGTTGTCGTCGAGCTTCTCCGGCACGCAGGAGTACATGGCCATGGAGAAGCTGGGCCAGCTCCGCCGGTCCGGCGACTGGGATCTCATCGTGGTGGACACGCCGCCGTCACGGTCGGCGCTCGACTTCCTCGATGCCCCCGAGAGGCTCGGCCGGTTCCTCGACGGACGGCTCATCCGCATCCTGACGGCGCCCGCGAAGGTCGGCGGCCGGAGCGCGTTCAAGGTGCTCAACGCGGGTTTCGGCATCGTCGCCGGAATGCTGACGAAGGTGCTCGGCGCGCAGGTGCTGAAGGACATCCAGATGTTCGTGTCCGCGCTCGACGCGGTCTTCGGGGGCTTCCGGCAGCGCGCCGACCAGACCTATCGGCTGCTGCAGGCGCCCGGCACCGCCTTCCTCGTCGTGGCGGCCCCCGAGCGCGACGCGATGCGGGAAGCCTCGTACTTCGTGGAACGGCTCGCCGAGGAGCGCATGCCCCTCGCCGGAGTCGTGGTGAACCGCGTGCACCTGTCGCGGGCGCAGGGCCTGTCGGCCGCGCGCAGCTCCGCGGCCGCCGAAGACCTGGAGGCCAAGGGCGAGCACGAGCTGACGGCCGCCGTGCTTCGCCTGCACGCCGCCCGCATGCAACTGGCCGCCCGGGAACAGCGGGAGCAGGAGCACTTCACCTCGGCGCACCCCACGGTGCCCATGGCGCAGGTCCCCGCGATGCCGGAGGATGTGCACGATCTGGCGGGTCTCCGCCAGATCGGACAACTCCTCGCGTCATAGGAGGCGCATCAGCCAGCGATCAGCTCGTTGGTGCGCTCGTACTCTTCCTTCGCCGACTCCAGCAGGTCGCGCCAGGAGTCGACGTCGGGCCGGCGCCTCAGCAGCGCTCGGCGTTCCCGCTCTGTCATCCCGCCCCACACCCCGAACTCGATGCGGTTGTCCAGCGCATCGGCGAGGCACTCGGTTCGGACAGGGCATCCTCGGCAGATCAGCTTCGCCCGGTTCTGCGCGGCGCCTTGCACGAAAAGCGCGTCAGGATCCGCTCCTCGGCAGGCGGCACGGGAGGTCCAATCCGTGATCCACATGTTCGACCCCACTCCCCTTAGGTGGTCAGTCGTCATTTCGGCCGACGGGCGCGGGCGTCGAGCCTCCTTGTTGCAGTAGCCGCAGAGGAGAAAGTACGCAACGAGACGATCGATCCGACAGACCCCGGGGGGACCAATTTCTTGCATGGTCATGTCAGGCCATGTGGCCGGGAATGACTAGTCCCCCCCGTGAATGGGTAATGCGTGCCGATGCTGATCGAGCGCCTCTTCCGACGTACCCTTGGTTTCGTGCAAGCGAGAGGCAAAGCTGAGGGGTCGGCGTTCGCGAACGTCCTGCGGCTCATCGCCGCGGCCGGCGTGGCGGGGCTGCTGGCCGCCGCGATCGCGCTGCCCGGCGTCGGCGGCGCCGGCGTGACGGTCAAGTCGGCCACCGAGGCTCTGCGCCTGGCGCCCGAGGACCTGGCTGAACCGCCGCTCCCCGAGAAGACGACGCTGCTCGACGCGAACGGCAAGCAGATCGCCCAGTTCTACTACCAGAACCGGGAGTCTGTGCCACTGGACAAGGTCGCGCCGATCATGCGCAAGGCCATCGTCGCGATCGAGGACTTCCGCTTCTACGAGCACGGCGCGCTCGACCTCGAGGGCACGAGTCGCGCGCTCGTCAAGAACCTGACCAGAGGCGGCGTGACCCAGGGCGGCTCGTCCATCACCCAGCAGTACGTCAAGCAGGTCATCTTCAACAAGGCCGAGACCGACGAGGAGAAGGCCGCCGCCATCGCGCCGACCTTCTCGCGGAAGCTCAACGAGATCCGCTACGCCATGGCCGTCGAGAAGAAGTACAGCAAGGACGAGATCCTCAACCGCTACCTCAACATCGCCTACTTCGGCGCGAGCGCGTACGGCATCGAGGCCGCCGCCAAGCGGTTCTTCGGAAAGCACGCCTCCGAGCTGGACCTGACCCAGGCGGCCACGCTGGCGGGAGCCGTACAGAACCCGAACGCGACCGACCCGAACCTGGGTAAGGACAACAAGCAGCGCCTCATCGACCGGCGCAACACCGTGCTCGACCGGATGGCCGAGCTGAAGATCATCACGCCGGCGGAGGCCGCTGAGGCCAAGGCGAAGAAGCTCGGATACAAGGACAAGCCGATCCCCGGCGGGTGCGAGGAGAGCGAGTTCCCGTACTTCTGCGTGTACGTCCAGAACGAGATCCTGCACGACACGCGGTTCGGTAAGACGGAGAAGGCCCGGCGGGAGTTCCTGAACCGCGGCGGCCTCACGATCAGGACCACGATCGACCGGGACATGCAGAAGGCCGCCGAGAAGGCGATCAAGAAGTACGTCCACCCGTCGGACAAGCCGGTGGCGTCCGAGGCGCTCGTCGAGCCGGGCTCCGGCGCGATCCGGGCGATGGCGTCGAGCCGGAAGTTCGGCACCAACCGCAAGAAGAACGAGATGTCGTTCAACATCGTCGCCGACAGCGAACACGGCGGCGGCACGGGCTTCCAGGCCGGTTCGACCTTCAAGGTCTTCACGCTGATCACCGCCCTCAAGGAGGGCATGAAGTTCAACGACGGCTTCAGCATCGGCAGTTCGTTCCGGGCCAACGGCTACTCGGACTTCAAGAACTGCAAGGGCGAGAACGTCGGCGACCCGACCGCCGACCAGCACAACTCCGAGGGCGGCGGCGGATTCAAGACCCTGCAGACCGGCACGTGGGGCTCGATCAACACCTTCTTCATGACGCTGGAGCGGAAGGTCGGCCTCTGCGACGTCGTCAAGACCGCGAAGGACCTCGGCATCAAGCGCGCAGACGGCCAGAAGCTCCGCGAGTTCCAGACCTTCACCCTCGGCTTCAACGAGATGGACCCGGTGACGGTCGCCACCGCGTACGCCACACTCGGCGCACGCGGGAAGTACTGCCCGCCGATGGCGATCACCGAGATCACCGACCGGTTCAACAAGGTCACGCCGTTCAAACCGGACTGCAAGCAGGTGCTGGAGCCCGAGATCGCCGACGCGACCAGCAACATTCTCCAGGGCGTCTTCACCAAGGGCACCATGGCGCAGGTGGGCGGCATCGGCAGAGACGCCGCCGGAAAGACCGGAACGGGCGACCAGTCACGGACCGTCTGGTTCGCGGGCTACACCCCGGACCTGGCCGGAGCGGTCAGCCTCGGCGACCCGCGCGGCCCCGTGCGGTATCCCCTCAGCAACCAGGTCATCGGCGGACGGTCGTACGGCTCGGTCTTCGGCGCCAGCATCCCCGGCCCCATCTGGAAGGCCACCTTCCTGGCGGCGCTCAAGAACACCGACCCGACGTCGTTCGTCGCGCCGGACATGTCGCGGTTCGGTGGGTGTAGCCAGCAGTGCGCCCCTCCCCCGCCGAAGCGGCCCGACCACGGCGACCACGGAGACGGCGGCGACCATGGAGACGGCGGAGATGGCGGTGATGGGGGCGACGGCGGCAACGGCCATGGCGACGGCGGCGACAACCCCTTCGGGATCGTTCCGGCCACCCACTGACGCGGAAGTCCTCCCCTCACGCCGAAGGGGAGGACTTCGAGGTCAGCTGGAGAGGCGGGCGCGGACGGCCTGGGCGACGCGGCCGCCCTCGGCCCGGCCCGCGACCTTCGGGTTCAGGACCTTCATGACCTGGCCCATCGCCTTGGGCCCCTCCGCGCCGCTCTCCGCGATCGCCTCGTCCACGAGCCGGCCCAGCTCCTCGTCGGAGAGCTGGGCGGGAAGGTACTCCTCCAGGACGGCCTGCTCGTCCAGCTCCGCCTGAGCCTGCTCGGCGCGGCCCGCGTCGGCGAAGGCCTCGGACGCCTCCCGGCGCTTCTTCGCCTCGCGGGTCAGCACCTTGACGACCTCGTCGTCCGAGAGTTCCCGCGCCTGCCTGCCCGCGACCTCCTCCACGTTCACGGCGGCGAGGGCCATCCGAATCGTCCGAAGACGCACCTCGTCACGGGCTTTCATCGAGGCCGCGAGGTCGGCCTTCAGCTTGTCCTTCAACGCACTCATAGGTCCATCTTGCCGCGTCAGCCGCCCGATTCTCGCCACGTTATGCCGGAGCAGGAAGGAGCGTCAGGCATGATGGCTGTGTGAGGAAAGCTGCCGCGGTGCCCCTGTCCCTCCTCGGTCTCGGCGTGGCCGGTCTTGGCTACGCCTCCATCGTGGAGCGCAACTGGTTCCGCCTGCGGCGTTTCGACGTGCCCGTGCTAGCTCCGGGACACCGTCCGATCCGCATCCTGCAGATCTCCGACCTTCATCTCACACCTGGACGTTCCAGGCTGATCAACTGGGTCCGGTCACTGGCGTCCCTGCAGCCCGACCTCGTGGTCAACACGGGCGACACGCTGGCGCACCCCGACGCGGTCGGGCCGTACATGCGCGCGGTGGAGCCCCTGCTCGACCGGCCCGGCCTGTTCGTCTACGGGTCCAACGATCTCTACGCCCCCAAGCCCAAGAATCCCGCTCGCTACCTGTGGCGTACGTCGAAGAACGACGCCCGGCAGCACATCCCCAACCTGCCGTGGGATGAGCTCGGGTCCGCGATGACCGCGGCCGGCTGGCTGGACATGAACAACCGGACCGCCCGCCTGAAGGTCGCCGACCTGGACATCCACGTGGGCGGCATCCACGACTCGCACATCGACCGTGACCGGTACGACGAGATCGCCGGCCCGGCCCCCGAGCGCGCCGACCTCCGGCTGGGCGTCATGCACTCGCCCGAGCCGCGGAACATGACGCGGTTCGCCGATGACGGCTACCAGCTGCTGCTGGCGGGGCACACGCACGGCGGCCAGCTCTGCATACCCTTCTACGGCGCGCTGGTGACGAACTGCGGCATCGACCGAGCCCGCGTCAAGGGCCTGAGCCGGCACGAGAGCGCGTGGCTGCACGTGTCGGCGGGGCTCGGCACCTCGCCCTACGCGCCGGTCCGCTTCTCCTGCCCCCCGGAGGCCACGCTGCTCACACTCGTGCCCCGCCGCCCGGCTCGCTGATGGCACAAGCATGGCCAAAGTCCGCTAGACTTGCCGAGGCGCAGGGCGATTTCCTGAGCCACCGGGGTGTAGCGCAGCTTGGCAGCGCGCTTCGTTCGGGACGAAGAGGCCGTGGGTTCAAATCCCGCCACCCCGACCCATGTGATGTCGCAAGACATCGGAAACCCTCGAACCTACGGGTTCGGGGGTTTCTTTGTGTACTGGGGTTGGTAGTCGCGTGTGGGGTCGATGAT